>NZ_CP046916.1:940309-1253746 GCF_009789675.1 Paraburkholderia acidisoli
TTGTTCTTCGAAGTGCATGCCGAAAACTACATGGGCGCGGGCGGTCCCGCGCATCGTGCGCTCGCGGCGCTCCGCCGCGATCACGCGCTTTCCGTGCACGGCGTATGCCTGTCCATTGGTGGCCGCGAACCGCTCGACCTGCGTCATCTCGCGCGGCTGCGTGAGGTGGTGACGCGCTACGAACCCGCGCTCGTCTCCGAACATCTCGCCTGGTCCTCGCATGCGGGCACGTTCTATAACGACCTGCTGCCGCTGCCCTACACGGCGGAGACGCTCGCGACGGTATGCGCGCATATCGATCAGGTGCAGGACACGTTACAGCGGCACATTCTGCTCGAAAATCCGTCGACCTATGTGGCCTTCGCGGCCTCGACGCTGCGCGAAACCGACTTCCTGCGCGCGGTCGCGCAACGCACCGGTTGCGGCCTGCTGCTCGACCTCAACAATGTGTTCGTTTCCGCCACCAACCGGCACGAATCCGCCGATGCGTATCTCGCCCACTTTCCGCTCGAGCACGTTGGCGAGATTCATCTGGCCGGTCACAGCGAACAACGCGACGACGAAGACGCGCCCTTGTTGATCGACAGCCACGATCGCGCCGTGGGCGACGCGGTCTGGCGCCTGTACGCCGATACCCTCGCGCGCACCGGTGCCGTACCCACGCTGATCGAATGGGACAGCGCGTTGCCCGCGTGGCCCGTGCTGCACGCGCAAGCGTTGCACGCGCAACAGATTGCCGACACGTGCGAGGCGCGCCATGCAGCCTGATCCGGCCGCTTTCGCGCGAGGCTTGCTCGACCCGCGCGCTACCGCCCCCAAGGACGTGATCGCGCCGCACGGCAAAGGCGTGATCCAGCGCTACAACGTGTATCGCAACAATGTCACGGTGAGTTTGATCGACGCGCTCGCCGCCGTGTTTCCGGCCGTGCAGCGCATTACCGGCGTCGAGTTTTTCCGTGCGATGGCGCGCTTTCATGTGCGCGCGACGCCGCCGGTTTCGCCGCTGCTGTTCGAATACGGCCACAATTTCCCCGCTTTCATCGAAGGCTACGAGTACGCACGCGAACTGCCCTGGCTCGCCGATGTCGCTCGCATCGAGCGTGCCTGGCTCGACGCGTATCACGCCGCCGATAGAACGCCACTCACCGCCAGCGCGCTCGCCAACGTCGATGCCGCCGCGCTCATGACGCTGCGCTTCGTCGCTCATCCTTCCGCCCGCGTGCTGCGCTCGCGCTTTCCGGCCGTGTCGATCTTCGCAATGCATCGGATGCCTAACGAAATCGAGCCGCACGCCACGCTTGCTTCGAGCGAGCCCGAAGACGCGCTCGTCACGCGCCTCGACGACGAAGTCATGGTCTCGCGTTTGCCGCCGGGCGGCGCGCCCTTCCTGCACGCGCTGTTCGAAGGCGAACCCTTCGGCGCGGCCGCGGCCATCGCGCTCGACACCGCACCGTCCTTCGATCTTGCCACCAACCTCGCCGGCATGATCGCCGCCGGCGCGGTCACCGCCCTCCACCCGGGAGCCCGATGATGATGTCCGACCCGCACACTCCGCCTGCCACTGCCGTCAACCCGCTCTCGAACGCCGTCGGCAAAGCGCGCCGCGCGGTCGAATGGCTCGCGCAACCGTGGCTCGTGCAACTCGTCGTGCGCGTGGCGCTCGCGGTGCCGTTCTGGCGCTCGGGCATCCTCAAATGGCACGGTTTTCTGCAACTGAGCGACACCGCCATCACGCTGTTCACCGACGAGTTCATGCTGCACTTGCCGGGCGGCCCGTATCCGTTTCCCGCGCCCGCCGTGGTCGCGTTTCTCTCCGCCTGCGGCGAGGTGACGTTTCCCGTGCTGCTCGTGCTCGGCTTCGGCACGCGCTTCGCCGCGCTCGGCCTGCTCGCGATGACCGTCATCATCGAGCTCACCGTGCCCGAAGGCTGGCCCGTGCACATCACGTGGGCCGCCATGGCGCTCGCGATCGCCGCGTGGGGACCGGGGCGTCTCTCCATCGACTATCTGCTCGGTGACCGCCGCGCGCGCTCATAGCGCCCGCAGCACCTCCGCGCTCCTCGATACCGCCATCAACCGGGCCTTCACGCCGATGGACACCCGCGATCTCGTCACGCGGCTCGCGGGCAGTCCGCTGCGCGCCGAACGCAACGCCATTACGCGCCGCCTCAATCGCGCGCTCGTGCTCGGCTTCGTCGGCAGCGCGATCTTGCTCGTGCTGCTCTACGGCGTGCGCAGCGACATGCCCTGGCTGATCCTCACGGCGATGTTCTGGCTGCGTCTCGCGTTTCCGCTCGCTATCGTCGTCACGTCGATGAGTCTGGCCGCGCGCCTCGGCCGCCCGGGCGCGCGCATCCGCGAAGCCTGGCTCGCCGTCGCGCTGCCGCTCGCCGCCATGCTCTGCGCGGCCGCGGGCGTGCTGCTCGCCGCGCCGCCGGGCTACCGCCTGCAACTGATGCTGGGCACGACGTGGCACGTGACCACCGGCAATATCGTCGTGCTCTCGCTGCCGCCGCTCGCGGCGATCATGCAGGCCATGCGGGGCCTCGCGCCCACGCGCCTGCGTCTCGCGGGCGCGGGTGCGGGCGTACTCGCGGGCGCGCAAGGCACGCTGGTCTATTCGCTCTATACGCCCGAAATGTCGGTGCCGTTCTGGGCCGTCTGGCATGGCCTCGCCCTCGCGATCACGGCCGCGCTGGGGGCCGCGCTCGCGCGGGCATGGTTGCGCTGGTGAAGTCCACGGGCGCGCGATAGGCGCTCGCATCGTGGCGATGTGAACGCGGGAGATCGCGGAGTGGGAGCGCCGATACGGCGCGAACGTGAAATCGCACGGCAACCCGCCTTGGCACGCGCACGCGCACGCGCATGCGCAAGGCCGTGGCGCTCGCTGGCGCGATCAGCGGTGCATCGTCGACCAACCCGCGAGAAGGTGCGGCCGCGCTACGCGCGCTTACCAGCGCAGCAGCCTGGGCCCGAGCAACGCGCCCAGCCCGGTGGCCAGCGCCATGCCAAGCACGTACCAGATGCCCCAGAACGCCGGGCTCATCTCCGGGCAATGGAAGCTGTAGGCGAAGGTCGCGATCGCGGCCGCGAGCAGACCCGACGCCGCGCCCGCCGCGCGCAACCGCGTGGGCGCGAGACCGCGTACCGCGCGGAAGACGGCGACGAAGCCCGGCAGCGAGAGCAGCAGGATATTGAACGGGCAGGTGCGCCACGTGTAGCCAAGCAGCAGCGCGATGCGATCGCCGGGCGCGGCCAGCGCGACCAGCGCCGCGCCACCGATCCACACGAGCGCGACCGGCAGCGCGATCAGCCAGCCGCCCGCGCCAACGCGCGCGCCGGGCCTCGCGAGCCGGCTCACGGTCAGCAACGCGCCCAGCATGGCGAGCGCGGCGAACGCGAGCTTTTCCCAGAACGCCGCGGTGCGCGCGACGGCCGCGAGATCGGGGCGCACGCCGAACACCACGGCCATCAGCAGCAAGGAGCCGAGCGCGGCCAGCGGCACGGCGGCACCGAACCGGCGCGCACCGGCATGCCGGTCGACGGGCGCGGCGCCGGTCGCGAGCATATCGATGAGTTCGTCGGTATTCATGCCAGTCCCTTGATTCTGAGCGCGAGCGCCTTGAGCCCGCGATGCACGCCCACCTTGACCGCCGATTCGGAAAGCCCCGTCAATTGCGCGGTTTCCGCCACCGACAAGCCCTCGAGCTTCACGTGCTGGATCGGCAAACGCTGCTTGTCGGGCAGATGTTCGAGCAGTTTGCCGATGTCGCGGCGCGCCTCGGCGGGTTCGTCGTCGGAGGCCGCGAACAGGTCGTCGTGATCGTCGAGCGGATCGTGCAGCGCCTCGCGCCGCGCGCGCCCGCGAAAGAAGTCGGTGAGCTTGTAACGCGCGATGGCGTGCACCCACGCGGTCAACGGCTCGCCCTCGCGATACGTATGGCGTGCATTATGCACCGCGAGCAGGATCTCCTGGACGAGGTCTTCGACGTCGTCGCGCAAGGTGGGGATCCGCCGGCGCAAATAGCCGCGCAAATGGCGCGTGAGTTGTTCGAGAAAGGCGCGGTACGCGGGCGCGTCGCCCGCCAGCCCCTTCACGAACAGCGCCCTCAGGCGGTCTTCCGCTGTCTGCACGATGCCTCTTCGATTGTGATACGCGCCGGCGTGCGAGTCCGGCGGCGGCCAGTTTTAGAACAAGTGCTTTAGAATATCGGAAGGCACCCGCACGCGCAATGGCGCCCGCGGGATCGGCAGGCATCCCCCATCCGCGAGAACCCAGCGCCATGGCGCGACCGAGAGAATTCGACGAAGCCGCGGCGCTCGAGGCGGCGGTGCATTGCTTCTGGCTGCGCGGCTACGAGGCGACTTCCGTGCGCGATCTGGCCGAAAGCATGGGCATCACGGGCGCGAGCCTCTACAACGCGTTCGGCGACAAGCGCTCGCTGTTCCGGCGCGCGCTCGCGCACTACGTCGAGCACAGCTTCGGCGCGCGCGAGGCGCGCTTCGAGACCACGCTGCCGCCGCGCGACGCCCTTCACGCCTTCTTTCGCGAGATCGTCGAACGCTCGGTCGCCGACGACGAACGCAAAGGCTGTCTGCTCGTGAATTCCGCGCTCGAAGTCGCGCCGCACGACCCGGAGTTCCAGCAGGCGATCGCCGCCGTGCTGGTGCGCGTCGAAGCGTTTTTTCGCCGCTGCGTGAGCGCCGGCCAGCAGCGCGGCGAGATATCGCGTACGCAAACCGCCGAGGACCTCGCGCGCACGCTGCTCGGCACCTTGCTCGGCTTGCGCGTGCTGGCGCGCTCGCGTCCCGAACGCGAGCTGCTCGAGGGACTCGTGCGGCCGATTCTAGCGCTGCTCGACCGCGATCTCGCGCTGGAACGCGGCTAGCGCTCGCGCTTCATGGCGCAATCCACGGTTCACGACACGCAGCGCGTCTTGCGCACCGCGTCGCGCGCGGGCGCATGTTCGGCGACTTGCCACGCGATCAATCCCGGCACGTAGAACAGCAGATCGCGAATCCGCCGCGCGCCCGCCAGGGCGAGACACGTGGGCGCGTCGAATCCGAACAGCGCCCCGATCAATACGAAACCGCCTTCCTGCACGCCCAGACTGGCCGGAATCAGAAACGCGATGCTGCTGACGATCTGGATCAGCGCCTCGATCACGCACGCCTGCGCGAAGGTGGGATGCGCGCCGAGCACGTAGAGCGCGAGCCAGATCTCGAGCGAAAAGCCGATGAACTGCAACGTCTGCCAGATCGCCAGATAACGCAGCACGGTGCCCTTGCGGCGCCAGATCAGCTTGACCGACTGATCCACTCGCACCGAAGCGCCCACCAGTTCAACGAGCTTGCCGCTCGTGACCTTGCTCAGCACGCGCGCCATGCGCTCGAACGGACGCGCATGCTGCACGAGCACGAACAGCACGAGCACGGGCACGGCCGCCGCGATGCTCCAGAGCAGCGTGCCCGTGGTGCGCGCGGCGGCGGAGTTCGAATGCGCGAGCAGATAGCCGCACGCGAGGAACGCGAACACCACCTGGCTGATGAGCGTGAGCTGAATGTCGGCGACGAGACTCGCGAGCGCGCTCGCGGGCCGCACGCCGAGGCGGGCGAGCAGCCGGAACGAGGTGATCTCGCCGCCCACGCGCGCGACCGGCAACAAGCCGTTGATGGACTCGCGCAGCCACACGATCTTGAGCATGGTGAGCAGCGCGGGACGTTCGGCGGGACGAATGAGCGTGCGCCAGTCCCACGCGTTGGCGAGCATGGGGAGGATATGCACGCAGGCCGCGAGCACGAGACCGAATCCGGACTCGCGCATCAGTTGCCACGTGGCGGCGGGATGCTCGCGCCACACGAGCCAAACGGCCACGGCCAGACCCGCCAATGCCGCCAGGCGGCCAAGCTGCTTCATGATTCACACGCTCCCGCTTCCCGCATTTCCTCTTGCAACTTCAACTCGCGACCTCGGTTCGCATGCGTTCTCACTCCTCCTGCGCGGGCGAAAGCATGCCATTGCCGTCGACGCTGAAGCGAATGCCGCGCCACACCACGCCGGAGGAACAGAAGCTCGCGAGATAGATCACGAACTGCAGGATATCCCAAAGCGGCAGATTGAATAAACCGCGCGTGGGCGAGCGCGTGGCGCGGTCGATATTGCGAACCAGCAGCATGCGCGCCGCCAACGCGACACAGGCGAGCAGGCACATCGGCGCGGCGCCGCCCGAAAACATCGCCGCAAGCAAGGCCAGCGGCACCGGATGCATCAGCACGGCGCCCAGATGCCCCGAGCGATCGGCGGCGCGGATCGTGCGGCTCCAGCGCAGTTCGTGGGTAAACAGCTTGGCGAAAGTGTCTTCCACACAGGCGTGCTGCACCACCATCGGCGGAATCGCGACCTTCACGCCGCTGCGGCGGACCGCTTCGCCCATGGCGTGATCTTCGGCGAGATGATGCGCGAATTGTTCGAGCCCGCCGATGGCCGTCAAGGTGTCGCGCGTCATGGCGATGGTCTGGCCGAAACAGGGCCGCGCACGGCCGATCGCCACGCCCGTGATGACACCGGGGAGGAAGTGATAGTCGGTCATGGCCGCGCCCACTTGCGACCAGAAGCCGGGCGCGCACAAACCGCGATACACGGTGGTCACGAGCCCCACGCCGGGCTCGCCGAGCGCCCCCACGACCTGGCTCAGATAGTCGCGGCTCACGCGCACGTCGCTATCGGCAAAGCACAAAATATCGTGCTCCGCGTGCTCGAGCATATTGACGAGATTCGCGATCTTGCGGTTCGGCCCGTACAACCGGCCATCGGCAACCACGGTGATGGTCGCTTCCGGGTAGCGCGCCCGCAGCGCTTCCACGGACTTCAACGCCGGGTCCGTCGCATCGTGCACGCCGAAGAGATACTGGATCGGGCCGGGATAGTCCTGGCGCGAAAACGTGTCGAGGTGTTCGGCCAGTTGCCATTCGTCGCCATGTAGAGGCTTCACGACCGTCACGCCTGGAAAGCGGCTTGGCACGCTCGCGCCGCGCGCGAAAAAACGGCCCACCAGCCAGCTCGCCAGCAGCGTATAGACAATGCCGAGCAAGGCCGCCACGGCAAACACGCCCGCAATGGCGTCGAACAGCAGATTCTCCGCATGAGGCGAAACGAGATGCCTGAGTAACCACGCCGCCGAAACACCGAGCACGAGAAGACAAGCCGGTGCACGCACACTCCACGACAAGCCGCTCTTGGGCGCGATATTCGTCATGCTTCGTGCGCGCGCAGGAAGCGGAAGAACTCGACGCCTTCCCGCAGGCGACGCTTCATCATCTCCCAGCTCGTGAGCATCTCGCGCACGATCTCCCAGATCTTCGACGGCCGGAAATAGAACTCGCGATAAAACCGCTCCAGCTCGTGATAAATGGCCTCGCGCGACAGATGCGGATAACCGATCGCCGCGAGTTGCACGCCCGCTTTCGATACCAGATTGATGGTCTTGTTCTCTTCCATCCAGCCGTTTTCCACGGCCTGCTTATACAGCGTCGTGCCCGGATACGGCGCCGCCAGCGAGACCTGGATCGTGTGCGGATTGATTTCCTTCGCGTATTCGATGGTCTTCTCGATCGTTGCTTCGGTCTCGCCCGGCAGGCCGAGAATGAACGTGCCGTGAATCTTGATGCCGAGCGTCTTGCAGTCGGCGCTGAAACGGCGCGCGAAATCGGTGCGCACGCCCTTCTTGATGTTGACGAGAATCTGGTCGTCGCCCGATTCGAAGCCCACCAGCAGCAGACGCAGGCCGTTGTCCTTCATGATTTTGAGCGTGGAATACGGCACGTTGGCCTTCGCGTTGCACGACCACGTCACGCCGAGTTCGCCGAGACCGCGCGCGATGGCTTCGGCGCGCGGAGCGTCGTCGGTGAAGGTGTCGTCGTCGAACATGATCTCTTTCACTTCAGGCATGTTGTCGCGAATCCACTTCACTTCTTCGAGCACGTTGGCCACCGAGCGCACGCGGTAACGATGGCCGCTCACCGTTTGCGGCCACAGGCAGAACGTGCAGCGCGACTTGCAGCCACGCCCCGTGTAGATCGACACGTACGGATAGTTGAGATAGCCAATGAAGTAATTGCCGATCTTCAGGTCGCGCTGGTAGATGGGCGCCACAAACGGCAGCGCGTCCATGTCTTCGAGCACGGGACGGCCTTCGTTGTGCTCGATCGAGCCATCCTGCGCGCGCCAGCTCAAGCCCTGGATCTGCGCGAACGGTTTGCCTTCGGCAAGCTCCTTGCAGGTGAAGTCGAACTCCTCGCGGCACACGAAGTCGATCGCCTCGGTGGCCGTGAGCGAGTTGTGCGGATCGACCTGCACCTTCGCGCCCACCATGCCCACGAGCACGCCGGGCTTGCGCTTCTTGAGGTCTTCGGCGAACAGGGCGTCCGTGGGAAACGACGGCGTGCTCGTGTGAATGATGACGAGGTCGTATTCGGCCGCGATCTTCAGCGTTGCGTCGATACCGAGGCCATCCGCGGGTGCGTCGAGCACGCGGCTCCCGGGCACGAGCGCGGCCGCCTGCACGAGCCACGTGGGATACCAGAACGAGCGGATCTCGCGCTTCGCCTGATAGCGCGAACCCGCGCCGCCATCGAAGCCGTCGTACGACGGGGCCTGCAGAAACAGCGTTTTCATGTCCGGGTACTGCCGCGACTCATCGCGGGCTTACGCTCGATTAAGGATTGGGGAAGAGAACGGCCGGGTTTCGCTTCGCTCCCGGCCGCACGCGCGGCGCCGGATGGCGGCGAAGCCAATGCGAGACGGCGCGGGTTGAGCAAAACGTGAAGCATGACGAATGCGCGCCGCGGACACTCGCTGGAGACTTCCACCACGTTCTGCCCTGGCTGGGCAAACGCGATGTCTTCGCGGGCAAGCGCGGCACGGAACGACTGCGCCGCAAACCACTGCGCGACGAACACGGCAGCCACGACGAGGGCGACCACCGCGACACGAAATGCCGATGATGTGAACACCGCTTCCGGCACGTTGAAGACGAGCAGCGCTGCAACCGCCGCGATCTGAATGACCAGCGCAGCGATCGAACCGACCCATAAATAAGCGCGACATTGAATCAGGGTAGAGCGTTTCATGATGAGTGCTTCCCGCTCCGCTCGATCTCAAGACACATCGATTTGAAACACCTGCCTTTCATAACCGTGTCATTGAAACCGACCGGTGAGTGGTGGACTCACTTGCCACGATTGGCAGGCATGAGTACGTTCCGTCCGATCGTACGGATTCAACCTGATGAAGTGCTTAAGATTTGGACCGCCTATGTCTGAATAGAATGACGAAAACGCAATTCGCATTACGTTGCGTTACGTTGCGCTACACCGCCATTCCGGAATGCTTTCAATTTCGAGGTGACGATGTACGGCATCCGCATGTAGCCCGCATGACAAATCGCAAGCGCCGATGGCGTGCTGTCATGCGGTGCTCACTCACGGCCCCTTGCTTGTATGCAGTGCGACGACACGGCGCAATCCCTTACCGGATCTTTCGCGCGGGCGGCAGACCGTGCGCGTTGCACATGGCGTCAGGTCGCTCGACACCTTAGCAGCGCAATTTGTCACCATTGAGACGAGCCTGGCGAATTCGCGACGCTGTGCCGCTTAGCCACTCACTGTCACACGCGTGACGCGGCAGTGAATTAGCCCTCAGGCTGCTCAGGCTGAATCGAATTAATTCGCATCGCCACGCGAGCGCGGCAGAAAGAGAGAGTCGGCAGAGAGATGGCGCGCGGCTCAGCGCGCCGTGCGCGGAAATACATTCGCGCACCCGGAAACCGCGAAACGGATCCACGTGCCTGCATCGGGCGTGCGAAAGCCCGGTACCCGTGCGCGTACGCGCGCCGAGGTCGATAACAGTTCGAGCGTGACCAGCGCATCGCGGCCGCCGAAGCCCACCTCGCGAACCAGCGCGCGTTGCGCGTCGCTGCGCGGGGCGGTGTCGGGCAAGACTTCGATCTGCTCGGGGCGCAGCACCACGTCGACATCGCCTTCCAGCGGCAACGCGCCCGCCTCCACCGGCAACGCGCCGAGCACGCAATGCGCGACGCCCGCGATCACGCGCCCCGGCACCACGACGGCCTCGCCCACGAACGCCGCCAGTTCCGGCGTCGCGGGCTGCTGGTACAGCGTGCGCGGCGCAGCCTGCTGGCCGATGCGGCCATCCAGCAGCACGGCCACCTCCTTGCCAAGCGAGAACGCTTCCGCCTGGTCGTGTGTGACGAGCAGTGCCGTCGCGCCGGCCGCCGCCAAAGCGCTCGCCACGGCATTGCGCGTCTCCGCACGCGCCGAGGCATCGAGCGCCGAGAACGGTTCGTCGAGCAACACCAGCCGCGGCGCGGGCGCGAGCGCTCGCGCCAACGCCACGCGTTGCTGCTGGCCACCGGAAAGCGCCTGCGGCGCGCGTTCGGCGTACTGCTGCGGCAGCCCCACGAGTTCGAGCAGTTCCGCCACGCGATGCCGTGTCTTGCGCTGCGCGCGCGGCAATCCGAACACGATGTTCTGCGCCACGCTCAAATGCGGAAACAGCGCGCCTTCCTGCGGCACGTAACCGATCTCGCGCGCCTCGGGCGCCACGTGCATGCCCGCGCCCGCAACGCGCTTTTCGCCAATCTCGATGGTGCCCGCATCGGCGCGCTCGAATCCGCACAGCAGCCGTAGCAGCGTGGTTTTACCGCTGCCCGATGGTCCGAGCAGCGCGACCAGCGTCCCCGCATCGACATGAAAATCCACACCGCGCAACACGGCATGCCCGGAAAAAGCGTGCGTCAGCCCGCTCACGCGAAGTGCGCTCATGATGTCGATTCGGCCAGTGCGCCGCTCGTGAGTTGAGATTGCGGCCCGGGTTCGCCCGCGATGGCCGCTTTGCCCGCGAAGGCCGCGCGCCCCGCGAACGCGAACAGCAATGCGGATGCGGCCAGCGAGATGGCGGTGAGCAACGCGGCATAGGGCGCGGCGGCGGCGAACGCTAGCGTCGAGGTATCGGACCAGACCTGGGTCGCGAGCGTGTGCGTGCCGATGGGCGCAAGCAGCAAGGTCGCGTTCAGTTCGGTGACGACGGAGATGAACACGAGCGTGGCCGCCGCGCCGAGTCCCGGTCCCGCGAGCGGCAACACGACGCGGCACAGCGTGGCGAACCAGCCGAGGCCGAGCGCGCGCGACACGTCTTCGAGACGCGAGGGCATTTGCAGCAACGCCGCGCGCACGCTCACGACCGCGAGCGGCAAACAAAGGATGGCGTAGGCCGCCAGCAACAGCAGCGTGCCTTGATACAGCGGCTGAAGCAGGCGCACCGCGATCGACACGATGGCGAGCGCGATCACGAGCCCGGGCACGCCCTGGGCGACGAAGGCCACGCGCTCCAGCAGCGTGGCGAAACGGCCGGGATAGCGCACGAGCAGATACGCGAGCGGCAACGCCAGCACCGTGGTGACGAGCGCCGCGAGCAGGCCGAGCCGCAGCGAGGCCAGGGTGGTGTCGAACAGCAGTTCCGGCGAGACGTCGGCGGGCGTGATGGCGGCTGCGCCCGGCTGCGTGAGCCAGTACGCGATCATGCCGAGCGGCACGCCCAACGTGACGATATTCAGCATGCCGAACGAAGCCGCCACGGGCCAGCGCCAGCGACCGAGCGATTGCCGTTCGACCGCGCGCCGTACGCCGCGATCCACGCGCTCGTAGCGCGCGCGCCCGCGCACGCGAAACTCGCCGGCGAGACAGACAAGACACAAGAGGATCAGCACCGAAGCGAGCAGCGACGCGCCGCCGCCGTCGAAGCTCGTGCGATATTCGGCATAGATCTCGGTGGTGAACGTACGGTAGCGCAGCAACGTGAACGCGCCGAACTCGGAGAGCACGCCGAGCGCCACGAGCAAGGCCGAGCCGAGCAAGGCGGGCCGCAATTGCGGCAGAATCACGCGCCAGAAAATAGCCAGCCGATGGCAACCGAGCGAACGCGCGCATTCCTCCAGCGCCGGGTCCAGACCGCGCAGCGCCGCCGCAACCGGCAGATACACCAGCGGAAAGTACGCGGTGGTGATGACGATCAGCGCACCGAGAAAGTCCTGCAAATCGAGGCTCAGCGAAACCCACGCATAGCTCGTCACGAAGGCGGGCATGGCGAGCGGCGCGGCGCCGAGCAGCGCCCACGCGCGGCGCCCCGGCACGTCGGTGCGCTCGACGAACCACGCGAGCGCGGTGCCGAGCAGCACGCTCAGCAGCGTCGCGCTCACCACGATGGTCAACGTGTTGACCAGCAACTCGCCAACCAGCGGCCGGAAGATCAGTTCGACGGCGTCGCGCAGCCCGTACGTGCAGGCTCGATAAAACGTGAGCGCGAGCGGCAGCAGCACAAGCACGGGGCCAACGGCCGCGGCCGCGAGCAACGCGCGCGGCGCGCGCCGCCGGTTCACGACCGGCGCGCGAGGCGAATCCCCGCTCGACGCCTCGCGAACGACCGGCGCGGTGGTGGCGTCGTTCATGCGCTCAGAGCAGCCCCGCCTGACGCAGCAGACGCCCCGCCTGACTGTCGTCGCCGAGTTGCTGGATCGTGAGCGACGGCGGCTTGAGCTGATCGAACGGCTTGTTGATGGGATCGCCCTGCACGCCCGGCCGCAGCGGATATTCGAAGCTGATGTGGTTCTGCGCCATCAACTTCTGCGCGCGTTCGCTCACGAGGTAATCGAGAAACTTCTGCGCGTCGGCGGCATTGTGCGCGGTCTTCATCACCGCCGCGCCCGACACGTTGACGAGCGCGCCCACGTCGCCGTCCGCGAAATGGCCCACCGCGCTATGTGTGGCCTTGTCGCCGATCTCGGCGTGCAGGCGGTCCCAGTAGTAGTTGTTGATGATGCCGGTCGCCACCGCGCCGCGGTTGACAGCGGCCACCACGCCTTCGTCGTCGTCGAAGATCTGCGCGTTGGCCTTCAGGCCTTTGAGCCAGTCGAGCGTGGCGCTCTCGCCCTTGAGCGCGAGCACGGCGTCCACCACCGGCAGAAAGTCCGCGTCGCTGGGCGCGATCCCCACCTTGCCGCGCCACTCGGGCTTGGCGAGATCGAGCAGCGAATGCGGCAATTGCGCCGCCTGCAGCTTCGACGTGTTATAGGCCAGCACGTTTTCGCGCGCCGTCACGCCCACCCAATGCCCCGTGGGCGAGCTGTACTGCGCGGGCACGGCCGCGAGCGTGGCCGCCGCGACCGGCGCGAGCAGGCCCTTCTCTTCGAGCAACATCAGCTCGGGCGAATTCTCGGTGAAGTAGACGTCGGCGGGCGTGTTCGCGCCTTCCGCCACGAGTTGCGCGGCGAGCGCCGGCCCTTCGCCGCTGCGGATCTTCACGCTCACGCCGCTCTGTTGTTCGAAGTCTTTCGCCAGCTGATTGACGACCTGCTCGTGCTGCGCGTTATAGAGCGTGATCGACGCGGCATGCGCGGGAAGCGGCACCAGGCTCGATGCCGTGAGCGCGAACGCCATGCGCAGCGGAATCGAGATGCGTGAGAGTTTCATCATTGTCGTTGTCCTTGTTGTATCGCACATCGCGTGACGGAGGGGCCGAGGCGTTCAGGCGTCGAACAGGCCGGCACCGATAAACGAGCCCGGCTTCGCACCGGGCGGGCACGCGAAAATCGCGCTGCCCACATGCGTGGTGAACTGATTCATCATGTCGAACTTCGCGAGCCGGTCGTTGATGGGAATGAAGCCCTTGCGCGGATCGGCCTGATGCGCGATAAAAATCAGTCCCGCGTCATACTCGGTTTCCTGGCGCCACGGCGGCCAGCGTTCGATATAGAAGTTCGTGCCGTCGTTGTACGAATACGAGCGGCGCAGGATCTGCGCGCCGTCGTTCGAATCGCGATTGGAGAGCCGCACATGCGAGTTCTCGGGAATGAGCGGATTGCCGTCCTTGTCTTCGGCGGCGAGATCGACCGCGTCGAATTCGCGCGTCTTGCCGATTGGCGCGCCGCTGTATTTCTCGCGCCCGAACACCTGCTCCTGAAAGCCGCGCTCCATCTGATCCCAGTGCTCGACGGTGATGCGAATGCGCCGCACGACCGTGTACGTGCCGCCTTCCATCCACGGCGCGTCGGCGGCCTGGGCCCAGACGAACTGGTTCATCGCGGCGGCGTCGCTGATGGGCGGATTGTTGGTGCCGTCCTTGAAGCCCATGAGATTGCGCGGCGTCTGCCCGCGCGGCCCGGAAACGAAGCCCGCCTGGCCCCAGCGCATATGCACCGTGCCATACGCGGCGCGCGAGAGTTCGCGCACGGCATGAAACGCCACTTGCGCGTCGTTCGCGCACGCCTGAATGAACAGGTCGCCGCCGGTTTTCTCGGCCACGAGTTGATCGCCGTTGAAACGCGGCAGATCGACCAGCGCCGCCGGCCGCCGATGCGCCAGGCCATAGCGATCTTTATCGGCGGCCATGAAGAGGCCCGGTCCAAAGCCGAACGTGATCGTGAGCCCCGCGGGCCCGATGCCGAGCACGTCGCCCGCGTCGGGCGCGCTCTGGTTGTCGCCGCTGCCTTCGAGCGGGCCCGCGGTTTGCCCTTGCGTCAAACGCGCGGCGGTTTGCGTCCATTGGCGCAGCAGTTTGATGACGTCGTCGCGAGAATTGGTCGCGAGATCGAACGCCGCCACGTAGGTATGCGATTGCTGTGGCGTGACGATACCGGCCTGATGCGGCGCGTAGAACGGCTCGACCACGCTGTACGGATCGAACGGCTTGTCGCGATGCGTGGCGCCCTGCGCGACACCCGGCGCGGCGAGTCCCGCGCCGAGCGAGGCACTCGCGGCCACCGCCGCGCCGCCCGTCTTCAGAAACTTGCGCCGCGAGGCCTGCTTCGCGCGGTCGTCGTCGGAAGAAGAAGTCATGTCATTTCGCCAGAACCAGGGTGTTGACGTCGTCTTCCACGTAATAGAAGCCGTCGCCAGCGGGCGTGAGTGCAATGCCGAACAGGTCGCCGTTGCCCGGCGGCGACTGCGCGCGGTCGGCGTCGATCCAGCGCGCGAACAACTGTTTCGCGGCCACGGGGTCGATCTCGACCACTTGCCCGTTGAGCGCGTTGGTCACGAGCAGATGACCCTGCGGCGTCATGATCATCGCGAGCGGACGATGCAGCAGACCGTCGGCGGTGAGTTGACGCCCCACGCCCGCGCTCGAGTCGCGCGTGAGCGGGTCTTCGATCACGTTGATGCGATTGCCGATGGCGTCGGACACGTACAGCAATTTGTTGTCCGCCGAGAGCGCGAGGCCCGTCGGCCCGACCAGGAACACGCCTCTGTCCGCGCGCGCGCCAAAGCCGCTCGCGATCACCGTTTCGCTCTTGACCGAAGGCGGCTGGCCATTGGGAATGTCGAGCTCGAGGCGCAGCACCGTGGCCTGCTTGAACACGGGCGGCTCGCCGTCGGGCCCGAGGTCCGTGCCGCCCACGCCAAAGCCCGCATTGCTCACGAACAGCGTGGCCTGATTGCCGTTATCGACCAACGCCATGTTGCCCCACGGGTCGTTGATATTCGGGGTACTGATCGTTTTCGCAATCTTGCCTTGATTGTCGAGCACGATCATGCAGCCCGCGCCCTTCGTGTTGGTCGTGCCGTCGTTGCTCGGCGTGCTGCCCACGATCACCCAGCCCGACTTCAGCATCACCATGGCCGTCGAAAGACCCACGCCGCCGGGGCAACCCTTGAGGTCGCGCGGAATGGTCGCGAACAGCGTCATCTTCTTCGTGTCAGGGTGATAGTCGACGATGGTGGTGCCGGTACCTTGCAGATTGGCCGAGTTGTTGAAGTTGTCGACCAGTACGTCGCCCTGTTGAATTACGCCCGAACTCACGGGCGCCACGATGATCGCGTAGGGATTCTGGTCGCCGTTGTCGGGCACCGTGTTGATCAGCGTCGTGTGATGACGCACCGACGAGAGCAATCCCTCGTCGTCCGCATGCGCCACCGTTGCACAGGCGCACGCCGCCATCGCCATGACGACACTGGCACGCCACGTTCGTTGCGCGCTTGAGCCGGTCAAGCGAGCCAATAAGCGGGTCAGCGAGCGAAACAGACTTTTCATGAATTCATCTCCTTCTTCTGCGAGTTGCTTTCTCTCTACGCACACGCGTCAGAAAGTAATGTTCGTTCTCAGGCCGATCACGAAGGTATTGCGCAGCGGCACAGTGGGATCGTTCGGGTTCTGGCCCGCGCCCGCGTTGAACGTGTATTGCGCATCCGCTTGCACGATCCACCACGGCGTGACCTGATACTGGTAAGTGGCTTCGAGCGTGGTTTCGCTCGTGCGCACGCCATAGGGGCCACCGTAATACGCGAGATTGTCGAGATCGAGGTTGTGCGCGTAATTGCCGACCTTGATGTAGGTGACGGCGAGCCCGACGTTGTCTTCGTCGCGGCCCTTGAACGGCGCCTGCATGACCACGCCCAAGTTCGCAGAAAGACTCACGGGATTGCGATTGCCCGGCGCGCCCATCACGCGCGCGAAGACGCCGATACTGCGGGGCTCGTCGGGGTCGGGGCGCCATACCATTTGATCGGCCACCGCATAGAAGCTGTAGTCGCCGCGATGTTGCGCGGGCGAACCGGTCGTGAGCGGATTCGCCAGCGAAAGCCCCGTGTTGTCGTAACGCTGGTCGTCGAAGGAGCCGCTGTTGTACCAGACGCCGATCTTGTACGTGCCCGGCAAACCGCGGCTGTCGGCACGCACGAGTTCGCCCTCTTCCGGCTGGTTCACCGCGTACTGAAGCTCGCCGATCCAGAGCGCGCCGTTATGCAGATTGAAATTCGTGCCGCTGATATTGTTCGGATTGTTGCCGAGCGGATCGCCGTCGTACACGCCCGCCATGCCGATCAGCGAAGGCGCGAGACGCGCCTGCACGCGCACGCCGAGCGCCGAGAGCGGATACGCGGGACCGCCCGACGGCATGTCGTACGAAGGCAGCGCGGGCCAGCCGAACATCGTGTTGACGAAGGTCGACGCATACTTGCTGACCATGAACTCCTGGTCGATGCTCTGCTGCCCGATCTTGACGTTGACCTTCTTGTCGAGAAAAGACTGCTGATACCACAGCTCCCAGAGACGCGTGGTCGCCTGCGCCTCGATGCCGCTCGCGGTATTGAGCGTGCCGAGATTGTCGGTGCTCAGATTCGTGCCGTGAATCTGCAACGCGCTCACGTTGAACTGGCCACCCGGAATGCCGAGCGCCTTGCTCGTATCGAGCCCGAACGTGACCGTGGTCAGCCCGTCGTAAGCGCCGCCGGTGCGCAAACCGCCGCGCAGGTTGGCAAGGTATTCGCTGGTTTCGGTAATGTCGAGCGTGGCGCCGTAACGGCCGAGCCACGTGCGCAGTCCGCCTATGTCGCCGAGCATGTTCTGGCGTGTCCAGAAACCGGTCCAGAAATTGCCGGGCTGCGCCTGGATGGCAAGATCGGCCTCCTGCTCCTGCGCGAAGGCATCCGGGTTCTGCATGGGCGGCGTGGCGAACACGCTCGACGAATACACCATCGCGCATACCGCCGCCAGCATGCAACTCATGGAAACGCTCGCAGCCGGCTTTACGCGAGAATGACTACCCGGCCCCTTATGTTGGCGCAACGCGCCCACGCCTCGCCCTATCCCTGGTCGGACCATTTTCATAGAACTCCTAATTAATTATTTTCTTAAACAGCCCGCTTTCTTATGACGACACCGGCGAACTGTGCAGAGCGACGCGAACCCTTGCTGGGTCGATTTTTTGGATCGTATCACCGGCGATGGAAAGTGCAATAGAAATGAGAACGGTTCTTAATATGATTGATAAATGAAAGATTGCTTTCGAGAACATTCACGCTGATTAACGGATTTATCGCACCATTAAATGACTCGCCTCAAACAGCGTTCACACCAATGCAAAACGAGTCATTGACAGGCTCGATTGCAATCATCGAGACAATGGGCGCGCAAGGCGCTTAAGCATCGGCTAAGCTTCGCTGGGCGAAAATATCGTAAGAAACACGAGGTGGACGATGCGGGTGTTGCTGATAGAAGACGACGAAATGATTGCGGAAACGGTGCTCGAGTCGATGCGCCGCGAAGGTCACGCCGTCGATTGGGCCAAGGACGGCCGCGAAGCCGAACTGTCGCTCGGCAACGACCTGTACGACCTCGTGCTGCTCGACCTTGGGCTGCCGAAGAAAGACGGCCTTCAGGTCCTCAACGAGTATCGCCGCAAAGGCGGCGAGGCGCCCGTGCTTATCATGACTGCGCGCGACGCGGTGACCGACCGCATCGGCGGCCTCGACTCCGGCGCCGACGACTACCTCATCAAGCCCTTCGATCTCGACGAACTCGCCGCACGGGCACGCGCGTTGTTGCGCCGCCGTACCGGCCAGAAGCAACCGGTCTATAGCCACGGCAATCTCTCGCTGGACCCGGCTGCGCACGAGGTCACCATGGACGGCGCACCGCTCGCCCTCGTGCCGCGCGAATATGCGCTGCTGCACGTGCTGATCGAGCAACCCACGCGCGTTTTCCCCAAGCACGAACTCGAAGACCGCATTTACGGCTGGGGCGAGGAAGTGGGCAGCAACGCCATCGAAGTTCATGTGCATAGCCTGCGGCGCAAGATCGGGCCGGAACAGATCGTGACCGTACGCGGCGTGGGATATCGGCTCAAGAGGCTGGAATGACGTCGATCCGCCGGCGGCTGCTGGGCTGGCTGATTTGCGGGTTTGCAGCCGGTTCGGCGATCGCGGGCGCCGGCATCTTTCATACGGCGCGCGGCGAGGCCAGCGAACTGTTCGATTACGAATTGCGCGCCGTGGCGCTCTCCATGCCCGTGAGCACGGAATCCGCGCGCGCCGTCGAACAAGCCGGGCCGGGTTTCGATCAACTCGCCGACGACCGCATTCTCATCGAAACCTGGGACGGCGCGGGCGCGCCGGCCTATCGCTCGCAAAATACCTCGCTGCCCCGCTATCCCGCGGGCTTCAGCACGATCGAACACGACGAGGTGCATTGGCGCGTGTTCGGCGTTGCGCAACCCGGCCGCTTCGTGCAGGTCGCGCAGCCGGTGTCCGTGCGCAACCGGCTCGCGCTGCGTCTCGCGTTGCACACGCTATGGCCGCTGGCCCTGCTCGTGCCCGTGGCCATCGTGCTCGTGCTCGTGGTGGTGAGTCGCGGCCTCGCGCCGGTGCGCTCGCTCTCCTCGCTGCTGGCCACGCGTTCCGCCACGACGCTCGAACCGCTCAGCATCGACCGCACGGTGCCCGTCGAACTGCGCCCGCTCGTCGAGTCGCTCAACGACCTGCTGCTGCGTTTGAGTGCCGCCTCGCAGGCGCAGCACACGTTTATCGCCGATGCCGCGCACGAGCTGCGCACGCCGCTCGCCGCGCTCAAACTGCAATGGCAGGCGGCCATGCACGACGGCACGCTGAGCGGCGAAGCGCGCACGCTCGAACGCATGAGCACGCGGCTCAATCGCACGATCCGGCTCGTGCATCAACTGCTCACGCTCGCGCGCGAGGACGCGCAATCGGCGGCGAAAACCAGCCGTATCAGCTTGCGGCGCCTGTGCGAACAAGCCATTGGCGACTTCTCGCTGCTCGCCGAGGAAAAAGGCATCGACCTCGGTCTCGACACGCGGCCGCCGTTGACGCCCACGGACGCGTGCGATACGAGCGCCGATCTCTCCGGCATCAGCATCCTGCTGAACAATCTGCTCGATAACGCGATCCGCTACACGCCCGCCGGTGGACGCATCGACGTCGTGCTCACGCGCACGGAACACGGCCTCGGCTTCGATATCGTGGATAACGGGCCCGGCATTCCCGAAAGCGATCTCGAACGCGTGCTCGACCGCTTCTATCGCGGCGAACATGCGCACGGCACCGGCAGCGGCCTGGGGCTCTCCATCGCCACGCGCATCGCCCAGCGCAATGCGCTCGTTTTCACGCTGCGCAACAACCCCGAGGGGCACGGCCTCACGGCTTCGGTGAGCGGCCTGATCGCCGACCACAACGGCAACGCGTGATCGACCGTCGCGCACGAGCGCATTTCGCCGCTTCCCGGTTAAGCCCATTTTAAGTTCGCGACGCTAGAGTGATCTCGCGTATGGCAATACGCGTCCAGGTTTCCCGCAGTGATTGTGTCGAGCGCTGTCTTGCTGTCCTGGATCGCACTCACGATCACTTTGAAAAGCCCCGGCATGCCGGGGCTTCTTTTTTACTGCGGCCTTGCGCCCACACTCAAGGCTGCTGACGTTTCGCGCCGAGCAGCATGCGCAGCAGCGCGGGCAACACGAGCAGCACGAGCGGCATCTGCACGATCAAGCCCGAGATGATCGCAATGGCCAGCGGCTGTTGCATGGCCGAACCCTGACCGAGCGCGAACGCGAGCGGCAGCAGCGCGAGAATAGCGGCGATGGTGGTCATCGCGATCGGTCGCAGGCGGTTGCGCCCCGCGGCCTGCAACGCTTCGTCGAGCGCCATGCCCTCGTCGCGCACGAGCGTCTGGAACTCGGACACATAGAAGATCGCCACTTCGGTCACGATGCCGATGATCATCGTCATGCCCATCATCGCCGAAATATTCAGTTCGATGCCGGTGACCCACAGGCCGATGAACACCGCGCCCGTGGCGAGCAACGGCATGGCCATGACCGCGAGCGCCACGCGAAAGCGCTCGTAGAGAAACAGCAGCAGCGCGAACACGAGCGCGACCGCCGCGCCGAACACGGCCAGCAACCCCTTGAAGGCGATCTGCTGTTGCTGATAGAGGCCGCCGAGTTCGTAGTACACGCCTTGCGGCAGCAATTGCGGATCGGCGAGCGCGTGCTGTACGTCGGCGATGGTCGAGCCCAGATCGCGCCCGTCGATCCGCGCGGTGACCGCCACCATGCGCTTGAGATTGTCGCGGCTGATTTCGGGCTCGCCGCTCACGTGGCTAGGCGACGCCACGCGGGACAACGCGAACACGTGACCGTCGGGTGCGCGAATCGGCAGGCGCGCGAGTTCGGTATCGGTCATCTGCAACGCGCCGCGCGCCCACACGCGCACCCCGATCGTTTTCGGGCCGCTCTGGTACTGCGTGGCCACGTTGCCTTGCAACAGATCCGCCACCTGCTGCGCGACGGCTTGCGGGTCCATGCCTTCTGCCGCGGCCGCGTCGGGGCGAATGCCCAGATCGAGCGCGTCGCCGGCGGGATTGATGCCGTCGTTCACGTCCACGATGCCGTCGATCTTGCCGATGCGTGCCGCCACGCGCCGCGCCGTGCCGTTCAGCACGTTCTGGTCGTCGGAGTAGATCTTGATCTGTACGGGCTGCGGCACGGCCGTCAAATCGCCGATCAGGTCTTCCATCAACTGGGCGAGTTCGATGCTCACGCCCGGCACCTGGCTGTCGACGCGCGAGCGAATCTCTTCCATCACCACGTCGATCGGCTCGCGCTTGCCCGACTTCAGCCGCACGAAGAAGTCGCCCTTGTTCGGCTCGTTGAGATCGCCGCCGAGACCCGCGCCCGTGCGCCGCGAATAAGTCGCGACGTTCGGATTTTCGCTGATGATCGTTTCGACCTGCTTCATCAGCCGATCCGTTTCCGCCACCGACGTGCCAGGCTGCGTGTGATAGTCGAGCACGAAGCCGCCCTCGTCCATCGACGGCATGAAGCCGCTGCCCACGCGCGTGAACGCCAGCGCCGAGACGACCAGCAGCGGCAGCACGAACGCGAGCATCCACAGCGGACGCACGCTCACGCGCGCGACGAGCTTCGCGTAAGTGCGATTGAGCGCGGCGGCGAAGCGCGTCTCGCGATGTTCTTCGGCGTCTTTCGCGGTGAGCCAGCGGTCGCAGAGAATTGGAATCGCGAGCCAGGTCACGAGGAACGAGATGAACAGCGCACTCGCCATCGTCACGGAAAGCGCCTTGAAAAACGCCCCCGTCACGCCCGAGAGAAACGCGAGCGGCAGAAAAATGATGAGCGTGGCTGCCGAGGAGCCCGCGAGCGGACGCGTGAACTCGAGCGCCGCGCTCATCACGCGGCCATGGAATGCGTGCGATCCCGCTTCGCGCATGCGGCGCGCGATGTGCTCGATCATGACGATGGCGTCGTCGATCACGAGGCCGACCGCCGCCGCCATGCCGCCGAGCGTCATGATGTTGAAGCCCATGCCGAACACGTCGAGCAGCAGAATGGTGGCCGCCATCACCACGGGCACGAGCGCGACCGCGATGAGCGTGATCTTGCCGTTGCGCAGAAAGACGAACAGCGTGAGCGCCGCGAGCACGACGCCGATGAGGATCGCGTCGCGCACGCTCGTGGCCGAAGCCACCACGAGTTCGCTCTGGTCGTACCAGTTCGCGAGTTTCACGCCTTGCGGCATCTGCTTGCCGAACCCCGCGAGACGCGCGCGAATCGCCTGCGCCATGGCCACGCTGTTCGCGCCCGGCTGCTGGTACACGTTGACGAGCACGGCGTCCTGACCGTCGGCGGTCACGCGAATCCATTGCGGCACGGTGCCCTGCGTGACGCTGGCGAGGTCGCCGAGCCGGACCTGCTTCGCGCCGCTCGTGGTCACGACGATGTTCTTCAACGCGTCGAGTCCGCCAATGGCGGCATTCGCGACCACGAGATAGAGCTTGTCGTGATCTTCGATACGGCCCGTCGCCATCAGCACGTTGCTCGCGCCAACCGCCTTCGCGACGTCGGCCACGGAGAGCTTGTACGCCGCGAGCCGCACCGGATCGACGGCCACCTGGAGTTCGTCGCGCGCGCCTCCCGTCACGTCCACACGCGCCACGCCCTGCACCGAAGACAGCAGCGGGCGCAACTGGAATTGCGCGAGATCGTAGAGCTGCGTGAGTGGCAGGCGCTGCGAAGTGAGGCTGTAGGCAATCACCGGAAACACCGTGGGGTCCATGCGACGCACCTGCATGGTCGTGCCCGGCGGCAGCGTGGCGAGAATCTCGGCGATAGCCGACTGCGCCTGCAACGTGGCCTGCGCCATGTCGGTGCCCCAGTCGAAATTCAGCGAAATCTCGGCCGCGCCGCGACTCGTGCGTGACTCCACGTCGCGCACGTTGGGCACGCGGCGCAAGGCTTCCTCGACCGGCATGGTGACGAGCGTGGCCATCTGCTCGGCCGGGCGATCGCCCGCATCGAGCGACACCACCGCACGCGGAAACGATACGTTCGGGAACAGCGAGATTGGCAGACGCATCGCGGTAAGCGCGCCTGCGACGGCGGCCAGCGCGATTGCGAACAGCAACGAACGGCGATGGCGCTGCATCCATTGACTGAAATTCATCGCGCGCCGCCTTCGCCAGCGACCACGCGCACGGCCATGCCGTCTTCGAGTTCGTAGTTGCCGCTCACGACGAGCGGCCGCGTGACATCGAGCGCGCCGTCCACGCCATACTGGTTGCCGTGCTCGACCTTCACCGCCACGTCCACACGATGCGCCTTGTTGCCCGGCGAGACCTGAAAAACGTAGTAGCCCTTGCCGTCCTGCAACACCGAGGCGCGCGGCACATTCCACCAGACGCCCGTTTGCGTGTCGATGTCGGCGCGCACGCGTGTGCCGGGCAGAAAGCCGCCGGCCGCGAGCGGCGCGTTGACGCTCACGTCCACCAGTTGGCTCTGCGGGTCGATCGCCGCGCCCACGAGCACGACGCGCCCTTGTGCCTGCTCGCCGCCGAGCGAAGCCGAAAGCGGATGCAGCACGACACCGTCGCCCGTGCGCAGCTTGAGCGCGTCGGCGGGGTCGGCGCCCAGCGTGATGTTCGCGCTGTTGCCGCTCGAGGCGCGATCGGCAACGAGTTGCGCGAGCGCCGCGCCCGCCTGCACCTGGTCGCCGGGCGCGGCCGTGAGTTGCGAGACCACGCCCGCCACCGGCGCGGTGACCGTCTTCGCTCCCACGCTCACACCGGTCGCGCCTTGCGCGTCGAGCGCCTGTTGCGCGTCGGCGAGCGCCTTCTGTGCGGCGGCCAGTTGCGATTGCGTGGCGAGGCCGTCGTGGTAAAGCGCTTCGGTGCGTTCGAGTTCGCCGCGCGCGAGCGTGGCGGCGCTCTGCGCCTGGCCCAGCGCGATTACCGCGTTCGGGTCGGCCTGCACGACGAACAGCGGCGCGCCGCGCGTGACGCTCTGGCCCGGTTGCACGAGTACGCGCACGACGCGCGCGAGATACGACAGGCTCACGGTCGTCACGTTCGCGCTGGCCGAAGCCACGCTGCCATAGGCGACCACGACCTGCGAGACAGGCTTGCGCGAGACGTGCACGACTTCGACCGCGGCGGTCGGTTGCGATGCCGCTGCGGGCGCGGCGGCGTTATCGGCGCGAGCTGCGCACACACCGATCAGCGCGACGCCCGTGGCCAGTACGCTACATGCCGCCCACACGGACGGCCGATACATCGATCGACGAAAAGACATGGTATTCAGCGTGCGAGAGAGTTTGAATGACGATGAGCGGCGGCGACGCTTTGATCGTGCGTGTTATCCGGCATCACGTTGCCGAGCAGGGCCTGAAGACCGATGCGCTGTTCGGCCAGCGCCTCGCGTGCGGTCTCGGCGTCGAGGCGGCGTGCGTTCGCCGCGCTTTGCGCATCGACGTATTGGCCGAGCGTTATGTCGTGCGCGGTATACGCGCGGTGCGCGTGCGCGGCGGCCCGCTCGAGTTCGGGCAACGCGGCATCGTCCTGCGCGAGTTGCCGTGCGGCGATCGCGCTGTCATTGCGCAGGTGCGCGATATCGGCGTAAGCCGTATTCAGGCGTGCCTGGTATTCGTCGGCGAGACGTTGGCGCGTGGCCTGCTCGATGGCGATATTGCCGCGATTGCGATTGAACACCGGCAGCGTGAGATTGATCGCGAAACCGCTCGTGTAAATCTCCGAGGTATCGCGCTGGCGAGTGAACCCGATGGAAAGACTCGGAAACTGATTGAGAATGGCCGCGCGGTATTTCTGTTCCTGCGCCTCGTAACCCAGTTGCAGGGCGATCAGATCGGGGCGGCGCTGCGGCAATTGATGCATGGCGTCGTCGAGCGACGCATCGGGCAACGCCATATCGCGAGACGGCGCGTCCGCCAGCGGCAATTCGACATCCGGCGCGAGGCCCAGCAGCGCGTTCAGATCGTGATGCGTCTGCGCTTGCGCATGCTGCATGTCGGTCCATGCCTTGCGGGCGTCTTCGTACGCGGTGAGCGCGGCCGTCACGACATCGGCGGTCATGTCGTGGCGGCGCGCGGCATCGGCCGTGCGGTCGTAGCGCGTGCGCGCGAGTTCGGCTTGTTGCGCGAGCAACGGTAGGGCCGCGGTTTGAAAGCGCGTTTTCACGTAGAGTTGCCGCGCCTGCGCGACCACTTGCCACTCTTGCCAGAGCAGCGTGAGATCGGTTTTCTGCGCGGCGGCATTGGCCGATTTCACGTTCGCGCTGCGCGTGAGCAAGGCCATGACGTCCATGCTCAAGCCGTAACTGAATGCGCGCGACATGCCGATCGCACCGGGGTAGTCGCTCGACACGCTCACTTGCGGGTCAGGCAGCAAGCCTGCTGAAAACGCCTGGGCGCGCGCAATGCCCAGGTCGTCGCGAGCGAGCTTGAGATCGGGGTTGTTCGCGACCGCGAGCATGGCGACTTCGTCCATATCGAAACCGTCGGACGGGTCGAAACGATGCGCGGCCAGTTCCGGCAACGGCATGGCCGCGGCGTCGATCTGCACGCGCGCGACGCCGTCCGGTTCGAGAAGCGAGACGCCCGCGGGCAATGGCTGCGCGTGCCAACTCGCGCAACCGCCCAGCAGCGCGGCGAGCACCGCCACGCTGCACGCGGCCGCGCGCGTGGGACATGACGACAGATGACGGACGAGCGAACGCCCCGTGCTAATCGACGGTAGGAACAACGTGGGTTTCCTCAAGACGGGGCCGCGCCACAAGAACTGCGCACGGCGCATTGAGCAGACATGCCGGGCTTTTTATGGCCGATACGGCAGCGTGGAACGCATTCTGGAGGGGTAACGCTTATGCGATGCTTAAATCGGACACGTGAATGTGATATGACAAGGCGCTGCAATCAGCCTTAAAGGCGGCTTACAGAAAGCATTCTGTCGTCAAATAGCGACCTTTGCGTCAAGCAACGCGTTCGCCGCCAACTCAAGTAAACGCCGCCGCGGTCGTTATGTCGTCTGGGTAGAAACGGACGGAACACGGCGATGAGAGCATTCGGGCTCCCCGAACACGCGCGCACGGGCAACAAGGCATCATCAGGCAAGGGACAGACCGCGCAGGCGGGGGTCTCCTGGCGTTCGCGGCTCATTGCCGCCAGCGCCGTGGTGTCCATTCTCGCCGCACTCACCCTCAACACCACGCTGGCGATCCACCAAACGCACGAGCAGGCGCGCGCGCTGAGCCAGCAGCGTGCGGTGGCCTCCGTCAAACACCAGCTCGACGCCTTGCAGGACGACCTGCTGGACGAGCACGAGCAGCTTTACACCGTGATCGGCACGCGCCCCTTTTTCCGGCGGCCCGACTATATTTACCCGCTGCCCGCGCTGCTCGACTACGCCACCGCCGCACAACAGACCTGCGGGAGCGAAGCACGCTGCGTCGAGTTGCTCGACCAGCTCAAGGGCATGATCGAGCAACTCGGGCGGCTGAGCAATCAACTCGCCATGCGCGCGCTGCTGAAACCGGGCAGCGTGACGATCAGCGCGCCCATGCTCGGCGAACTCGACGCGCGCTTCTTCCAGACCATGCAGAAGATCGGCGAGATTCGCATGGCCGAAGACGCGCATCTCGCGACCTCGGTGAACAAGTCCACGCGCGACGCGCAACTCGTGTCGAACCTGCTGCTGGCTTCCGGTCTGGCCGCGGGCGTTTTGCTGCTTGCCTTCATTCGCCGCAACGCACGCATCACGCGTTCGCTGCGCGCCGCCTTGCATACCGCCGACACGAATCGCGAGAAAGAGCTGGCGGCGCAGGCCGAACTGTTCCGCTCGATGCAAATGCTCGAACAGGTGCTCGACAATATTCCCGTGGGGGTGGCGTGGAAAGATCCATCGCACCGCTACGCGGGCGGCAACGAGATCTACGCGCGCGACGCGGGCCTGCCCTCGCGCCGCGAACTGATCGGCTTGACCGACGCGCAGTTGCGTTGGGGCGACGACCCCGCCGCAGTGCGCGCGGAAGACGCCCGCATCATGGCGGGCGAGTTCGTGAAGAAACGCGTCGAGCGCTCCGCCACGGCCGTGGATGGCAGCAAGGTCTGGATCGCCGAAACCAAACTGCCGATCGTCGATCCCTCGGGCAACGGCATGGGCGTGCTCACCGCTTACGAAAACATCACGGCGATGCGCGAATCGCAACTCGCGCTGCGTTTGCAGGGGCGCGCGCTCGACGCGAGCATCGGCGGCATCGTGATCGCCGAAGCGAAAGGCGGCGTGCATCCCATCACCTACGCGAATCGCGCTTTCGAGAAACTCACTGGCCTGCGCTTTACCGATATTGCGGGCACCGACTTCGCGACCTTGTTCATCGGCCAGAACAGCGCGGGCAACTGGGACGAAGTGCGCGCGGCGCTGCAATCCGATATCGACGCGAATCTCACCCTGCAATGCGAGCGCGAAGACGGCGCGCGCTTCTGGAGCAACATGCTGATCGCGCCCGTGCGCAACACGCGTGGCTTGCTCACGCATCACGTCGTGAGCATGAGCGACGTCACGGCGGTCGTGCGCTATCAGGCGGAACTCAAGCATCAGGCCGAATACGACGCGCTCACGGGGCTGCCCAATCGCAAGCAACTCGACACGCGCCTGGATGCCGCGCTCGAGCAGGCCGCGCAGCGCGGCGAATCCGTTGCCGTGGTCTTTCTCGATCTCGATCACTTCAAGGAAGTCAACGACTCGCTCGGCCACCGTGTAGGCGACGCGTTGCTCACGCAGATCGCGCGGCGGCTCGAACGCGTGGTGGGCGACGACCGAACCGTGGCGCGCTATGGCGGCGACGAGTTCATGGTGATCGCGGCCGGCGGTGGTGCGAGGGATCTCGTGCCGCTGCTCGAAGGGCTGCTCGCGGTCATGGCGGAACCCGTGCGCGTGGCGGGGCACGAGTTGTTCATCGAAGCGAGTATCGGCATCAGCATTTATCCCGGCGACGGCACGGACGCGGACATCCTCATTCGCAATGCCGACGCCGCCATGTACCTCGCCAAACAGAACGGCCGCAATCAATACCAGTTCTATCGCCCCGAGTTGAGCGAGACGGCAACGTCGCGTTTGCGTATGTCCACGCGCTTGCGTCGCGCATTCAAGAGCGGCTTGCTCAGAGTCCTCTATCAACCGCAATTCGACATGCAAAGCGGCGCGATGATCGGCGCCGAAGCGTTATTGCGCTGGAGCGACCCCGAACTCGGCGAGGTCTCGCCCGCGATATTCATTCCCGTTGCCGAGGAAACCGGCCTGATTCGCGCGATTGGCGAGTGGGTGTTGCGCGAGGCGTGCCACGAGGGCGCGCGCTGGAATGCGGCGCCCGGACGTGGCATTGGGGTTTCGGTGAATGTGTCGCCGCTGCAACTGGAGCACAGCGATCTCGTCGAACAGGTGGGCGCCGCGCTGCGCGAATCCGGGCTGGCGCCGGGCTTGCTCGAACTGGAAGTGACGGAGAGCGCGCTCATGCGCAATCCCGAGCATGCATCGCGAACCCTGGTGCGGTTGCGCGAGATGGGCGTGCGCATCGCCATCGACGACTTCGGCACCGGTTATTCGAGCTTGAGCTATTTGAAACGCTTCCGTGTGGATCGCCTCAAGATCGACAGAGAGTTCGTGAAAGAGATTGGCGTGGATACGGAAACCGAAGCCATCACGCTCGCCGTGATCGCCGTGGCCAAAGCGCTCAACTTCGAGCTGCTCGCCGAAGGCGTGGAAACCAGCCGTCATCGCGACTTCCTGGTCGAAAACGGCTGCACCCAGGCGCAAGGCTTTCTCTACAGCCGCGCCATTCCCGCCGACGCCATTGCCGGCATGCTGCGCGCTCTCGCCACGTCGAACGACGACGATGCCGCCGTCGTGCTGACGCCCGCGTGATCGCCGCGCTCGTGCGCATATGACTCGTCGGTCCGGAAGCCATTCACGATGTCGCGCAGGCGCGCCGCCTGATCTTCGAGCGACATCGCGGCAGCGGCGGCCTGCTCGACCAGCGCGGCGTTCTGCTGCGTGACGCCGTCCATCTGCGAGATCGCCTGATTCACCTGCTCGATGCCGCGGCTCTGCTCGTGCGAAGCCGTCGCGATTTCGCCAACGATGTCGTACACGCGCTGAATGGAGAGATTGATCTGCTCCATGCTGTTGCCGTTACGCACCACCAGTTCGTGCCCCGTGCGCACGCGCTCGACCGAGGCGCCGATCAAGTCCTTGATCTCTTTGGCCGCCGCGCTCGAACGTTGCGCGAGCGAACGCACTTCGGACGCCACGACCGCGAAGCCACGGCCGTTTTCGCCGGCGCGCGCGGCTTCTACCGCGGCGTTCAACGCGAGAATATTGGTCTGAAACGCAATGCCTTCGATCATGCCGGTGATGTCGGCGATCTTCACCGCGCTCTCGCTGATGCCGGACATGGTCTGCACGACTTCCTGCACGAGCCGGCTGCCGGCCAGCGTCACGTCGCGCGCCGTGGCGGCGAGTTGCCGCGCCTGCTGAGCGTTGTCGGTATTGTGCTTGACCGTGGACGTGAGTTCCTCCATGCTGGCCGCCGTTTCTTCCAGCGCGGCCGCCTGCTCTTCGGTGCGCGCCGACAGATCCTGATTTCCCGCCGCCACTTCGCTCGTGGCGAGCGCAATGGCGTCGCTGCCCTGGCGCAAGTCGCGCACGGTCTGACGCAGGCGCGCCTGCATATCGGCGATCCCGTGCTGCAATCGCCCCATTTCGTCCTGCGAAGTGATCGGCACGGTGCGCGTGAGATCGCCTTGCGCGATACGTTCGAAGTGCGCGAGTGCGTCGCCGAGCGGCCGCGCAATCGCGCGCCGCAAGCCGAGGAAGCTGCCCACGGCGGTGAGCAGGCCAAGCGCGAGCGCCGCGAACGTCACGACGCGCAGCACGCCGTACCAGTACTGCCCGGTTTCGAATGCCTCGCGCGCTTCCTTCACCTGCAACTCGCGCAGTTTCACGCTGCTGGCGTGGTATCGGCCATACAAGGTGTTGTTGTCGAGCGCCGCGCGCATGATGCGCGGGCCGTCTTTCGAAACGAGCGCCTGTGCGAACGCGTCGAGCCCCTGATCCATGGCGGCGCGTTGCACAAGCAGATCGCGCGCGAGTTCGGCTTCGGCCTTCGACTGCGGCAGCTTCATGTAGCCCGCGAGCGCCGTGCGCGCCATCGCACGAAACGCTTGTTCGTGCTCGACGGTGTCGCGAATGTTCTTATCCGACGATGTGTCGATCGCGCCGCGCAGCAGCGCTGTTCGCTCGCGCTGCAAACTCAGCTCCGCCTCGCCGATGAAATTCGCGCTGGGTAATTTATTCGTATAGGTATCGAGATTGCCGTCGTTGCTGTAGGTCATACCCGCAATGCCGAACAGGCCCACGGCCAGCAGCAACGCGGAGAGCAAACTCATTGTCAACGCCAGGCGCGATTGAATGGAAAGACGCATCACGGTATTCCTCTATGGCTGATTCAAAATGCCCACGCATTTCAAACGAGCCCGGAATGTGATGTCGACCAACATGGCGCCCCGTTCGAATCTGTCTCCTAACGTCTGGTCGCTTTTTTGTTGCCGCTTGATTGCAGCCGGCCGCTTCTACCAGACATCAAGCTATTTGTAGGTTGGCGTCAATGTAAATGTACCGGCGGCGCAAGCCCTAATATGAATTGCGCCGTCAGTCATAAGTTCTAACTAAGCTAAGGGTTTTCGATGAGACCTCAACCGCGCGTTGGCCTTTGCGTCAAGGTGCGGTTCCGACCCCGCCGCCCGGCCCAGCGAGGTCCGCTGCTTGCGCCGGGTCGCCCCTCAGTTCGCCCTCGCTGCCGCCGCGCGCGCAGTGGCAGCATGCGCAGGCCTTCGCGCACATCGCCGCGCGCCGTCGCTCGCCGTGTTCCGGATCGAGGTAATACATGGCCGCCATGCCCGCCGCCGCAGCCGTCACGAGATGAATGAAGCGCGTCATGATCGTCTCTCCTTTGATGCCTGGCAATGACTGGCATTTCGCATCGTCCATGCCCAGGTAAATTTCGCCGGATGGCGGCGTTGACGGATCGGTTAACGCACCGCCCCGCTTATTCAATGGACGCGACCCGGTGTTGATTCCATGATGCTCGCTAATCTGGATCGACGCAGCATTCGTGCAATACCGGAGATCGCGCGCGGCGCATCGCACGCCGCATCAGGAGACAACTCTCGTTCACGAGAGTCATAAACATAAGCGAATAAAACGGATGAAAAACCTTGAATGGCGCATGGGTTGGCGCGTCGGCTGGTATTGCGGCGCGTTGACGTTGTGTGCGCTCGCCTGTACGGCACACGCGCAGTCGTCGGTCACGTTTGCCGGAAATGTGGATGGTGGCATACGTTACGTGAGCAACGGCAAAGGCAGTTACGCGACCATGAGTTCGAACGGTCTCTATACGGCCAACCGTCTCGACTTTCTCGGCCGCGAAGATCTGGGCGGCGGCTGGGACACGCATTTCCAGCTGGAAATGGGCTTCAATACCGGCACCGGCGCGCTCGACAATACCAGCGGCCTGCTGTTCAACCGCATGTCGTTCGTGGGCGTGAACAGCCCCTACGGGACGCTCGATCTCGGGCGGCAATATACGCTCGGCCACGACGTGCTGTACGACTTCGATCCGTTCAACTTCGGTTATCCGACCATCCTGCCGCTCTCGCCCGCCGTGGACGGCACGCACTTCAGCAACGACATCAAGTTTCATGGCCAGTACGGACCGCTCAAGGTTGGCGCGGAAGAGGCGCTCGGCGGCGTGGCCGGCGATTTCAACGCGGGCACGGCACACGGTGTGGGCGCCACGTACAAGATCGGCTTTTTCAACGTGGGCGCGACGTATATTCATCGCACCGTATTGGTCGGTACTGCGTATCAACCCGACGACTACGTGGCGGGCGGCACCGAGTTGCGCTTCGGCACGCTGCGATTCGCGGGCGGCTATATGGGCGAGCAGACGGCCAACCCCGCACCCACTCACTCCACGCGCACCGAGAATTACTGGGGCGGCGTAACGTGGGATGTCGCCTACGACACGCGTCTCGGCGCGGGCTACTACGTCACGAACATCCCCACGGCGCAAGGCCGCAAGAATCTGGCGCTGCTGAGTGCGGCCTACCTGCTTTCGAAGCGCACGCGCCTCTATCTGGAAAGCGACTACACGACTTATCACGGCAGCTACATCACGAATACGACGCTCAATTCGGCGCATGCCTCGCATCAACTCGCCATATCGGTTGGCATCAACACGCTGTTCTAACGCGTTGCGGAGACACACGAGTGAATCATCTGGCATCTAACGAAGGCGCGGCGGCAACACCCGGTCGATGGCGGCAGCTCCGCCCGCATTGGCGCGTGATCGCGGCAGCGTGGGCGGGCTGGATGCTCGATTCGTTCGACTTCGCCATGCTGCTGTTTCTGTTGCCGCATCTGGGCGGTGTCTTTCATGCGGGCTTGCCCGCGATGACGCTGATCGTCACGGCCACCGGGCTCGCAAAGGTGGTCGGCACGATCGGCTGGGGTTTCGCCGCCGACCGCTTCGGCCGCAAGCTCGTGTTCATGGCCGCCGTGCTGTGGTTCTCGTGCGCGGCGGGCTTGAGCGGCCTCGCGTGGAGCTACGCGTCGTTCATGGCGTTTCGCGTGTTGTTCGGCCTGGGCTTCGGCGGCGAATGGACCGTGTCCGTCTCGCTGCTGATGGAGACCGTGCCCGCCGCCGTGCGCCCGCACGCTTCGGGGCTCATGGTCACGGGCTACGAGATCGGCTATATGGTTGCGGCTGCAACGTTTCACCTGCTCTTTCCGGTGCTCGGCTGGCGCTGGATGTTCGCGATCGGCGCGGTGCCCGCGCTGCTCACGATCTTCATCCGCAAGAACATTGCCGAGTCGCCCGACTGGTTGCGCGACCGCCAGCAACACGCGCGGCGCCGCGCGCGCGAAGCCTTCGAAATCAATCCCGCCGCCGTGCAGGCGTGGCTCTTTTCGGGCGCGCTCAATTTCCTGCTGTGGTCGGTGCAGGTGCTGTATCCCACCTTGCTGATCACCGTGCAGCATATCGACGCGAGCCGCACTTATCCGTTCCTGATCGCGTATTCGATCGGCTCGCTGAGCGGCAAGCCGTTGTGCGGGTATGTCGCGAGCCGGATCGGCGAACGGCGCACCATCGTCGCGTTCCTGTGCGCCGTGATTCCGCTCACCGTGCTCTATACGCTCGTGTCGAGCGTCTGGCTGCTCACGTTGGGCGCGATCTCCATGGGTCTGTTCGCCAGCGGCCTGTTCGGCATCCTGCCGCATTACCAGGCGCAGCGCTTTTCGGTGAAGGGGCGCGCCACCGGTGTGGGGATCAGCTATGCGATGACGGGCGCGAGTTCAGTCGCGCCCTATGCGATCGCGCGTCTCGCGCCTTCGCTGGGGTTGAGCGAAGCGATGGCGATGTTCATCGCGGGCAGCGCCGCCGTCGTGATCGCCATCGCGCTCTGGAACACGACGCGCTGGATGCCGGGCGCGACGTCCACCGACGAAGCGAACGACGCGCAGCGCCCCACGACGCACGGCCCCGACGCGCATGCGCGCGCCTGACCACCTCGAGACCGCCACCGTGAATCACGACGAAAACACCACGCTGCGCCGCCCCGCGTTCGCATTGCCGCGCGGCGCATGCGACACGCACTGCCACGTGCTCGGCCCCGTGGATCGCTTCCCGTACGCGCAGGCGCGCCACTACACGCCGCACGACTCCGACAAGCAGGTACTGAGCGCGATGCATGCGCGGCTGGGCGTGGAGCGCACGGTGATCGTGCAGGCCACCGTGTACGGCACCGACAACCGCATCGTGCTCGACGCGATCGCCGACGATCCGCAGGCGCGGCGCGGCGTCGCGCTCATCGACGACACGACCACCGACGCCGAACTCGAAGCGCTTCACGCGGGCGGCATGCGCGCCGCGCGCTTCGGCTTCGTGCCACGTTTGTGGACGCCGCCCGAACCCGCCACATTGTTGCGGCTCGCCGCGCGCATTGCGCCGCTCGGCTGGCATCTGCTGCTGCATCTCGACGCCACTTCGCTCGACGCCTTGCAACCCACGCTCGACGCACTGCCCGTGCCGTTCGTGATCGATCACATGGGCCGCATCGACGTGGCGCTGGGCGTGCGGCAAGCGGGCTTCGTGCAACTGCGCGAATGGGCGCGGCGCGAGCACTGCTGGGTCAAGGTCTCGGCGCTCGACCGGCTTTCGGCAATGGGCGCCCCCTTCATCGACACGGCGCCGTACGTGCGCGCGCTGCTCGACATCGCGCCCGGGCGCGTGCTGTGGGGTACCGACTTCCCGCACCCGAACCCGCGCCACCTCGTGCACGACGACGCCGATCTCGTCGACGTCCTGCCACTCTGCGGCGACACGCAAGCGTTGCATCGCCTGCTCGTCGCCAACCCCGCGCGCCTCTACGGCTTCGACTAGAACGTGTGCTGCATGCCCACGCCATACGTGCTGCCGGACGGGTTGCCCGTGAGTTTGTCGTACGAATACACGGCGTACACATACGTGCGCTTCGAGAGGATGTAGTCGTACGCGAGGCTGCCCGTGTTGCGTACGTTGCTCGCGTTGAGCGGCGCGCTGTGTTTGGTGCGCGCCCATTCGGCGAGAATCACGTTCTGCGGCGTGATGGGCACGGAAACGCCCAGTTCGTAGGTATGCGAGCCGGTTTCGACGTTGGTGTTGCTGGTCATTTGCGCGGCGCCGTAGAACTTGGCGAACTTCGCGTCGAAGGCTGCGCCCGCGAGATAGAGATATTGTCCCGACGAAGGCGCGACGGCCGCCGTGCGATCGCGTTGCGCGGAGAACACCGCCGTGACCGGCCCCTTCACATAGGTCAGATGCAGGCCGATATTGTCCTTGCCCTGATGCCCCGTCGTGCTGCTCACGCTATAAATGACCGTGCCCGTGAGCCCGTTGAAGCTCGGCGAGACATACTCGGCCGCGTTCTGCCAGACCGTGTCGCCAATCTGCGTATTGCTGTAGCTCGCCGTGTACGACTGCACGATCAGCGGCGAGAACACCACCGAAGATCCAAACGGATTCACCAGTTGCTGGTTGATATAAGTCGGATTGGTTTGCTCGCCGAACTTGACCGTGCCGTACGAGCCCGTGAGGCCCACGTAGGCATTACGCGAAAACAGCCCGTCCGTGGTGTTGCGGCCCATTTGCCCCGTGTTCGGGCGGAAGAAACTTTCCAGGCTGAAGATCACGGCATTGCCGCCGCCGATATCTTCACGCCCGCGAATGCCCCAGTACGAGGTCGTCATGCCGCCGCCGCCTTCCTGCACGGTGCTCTGGCGCGTGGTGCTCAGTTTCGAGCTGTCGATATACATGCCGATCAGGCCGTACAACTGCACCGAACTCGACGACAATTGCGCCGCACCCGCGTTGATTTGCGAGGGATCGGCGGCATGCGCCGCACCGGCGGCGAGCGTGAGGGAAAGCAATGCGCCGCGCGCGATGCGGGTCAGGCGGAACGGGGTTTGATACATGGGCTGGGTCTCCAGACTTTCTTATGTACAGCGAGCGAGAAGTGATTTTTTAATGCGTAGCCGGTCCCGCCGCGCGCCTCGCGAAAGGCGCGCGTGCAGGAGAAAACCGGTCAGGTGAAACGAAACGTCAGTGAGTTATCGCGTGCGTCGGCGCGACATCTCTCCATTGAGTTTCGAGCGATCGAGTTCGTGTTCCCACGCGGAAACCACGAGCGTCGCCACGCCATTGCCGATCGTGTTGACGATTGCGAGGCCGGTGCCCATGAAGCGGTGAATGCCGAGAATCAGCACCATCCCCGAAACCGGAATGATCGGGAACACCAGCAGCGTGGAGGTGAGCATGACGAACGCCGCGCCCGCCACGCCGCTCGCGCCCTTCGACGTGAGCATGGCCACGCCCACGAGCGTGAGTTGCTGCGTGAGCGTCAGGTCCACATTGAACGCCTGCGCGATGAACAGCACGGCCATCGTCAAATAGATGTTGGTGCCGTCGAGATTGAACGAGTAGCCCGCCGGAATCACGAGACCCACGACCGACTTCGAGCAGCCCAGACGTTCGAGCTTTTCGAGCATTTGCGGCAACGCGGCTTCGGAAGAACTCGTGCCGAGCACGATGAGGATTTCTTCGCGGATATAGCTCATGAAACGCAGGATGCTGAAGCCAAGCAACCGCGAAATCACGCCGAGTACCACCAGCACGAAAATCACGAGCGTGGCGTAGAACGCGCCGATCAGCTTGAGCAGCGGCACCACCGCGCCAATACCGTAAGTGCCGATCGTGAACGCGATCGAGCCGAACGCGCCGATCGCCGCCACCTTCATGATGATATGAACGATGCCGAAGAACGTCTGCGCGATGCGGTCGATCAGCGTGACGAGCGGCTTACCGTGCTCGCCCGTGGCCGCCAGCGCCGCGCCGAACAACACCGAAACCAGCAGGATCTGCAGCACGTTGCCGGAAGTGAACGCGCCGATCACCGTGTCCGGAATGATGTGCATGAGAAACTCGACCGTGCTCATTTCATGCGCGGCCGTGGTGTAGCCCGCGAGCGCTTTCGTGTCGATGGTGGCGGGATTCAGGTTGAAGCCGCTGCCCGGATGAAACGCGTGACCGGCGATCAAACCGATCACGAGCGAGAGCGTCGAGACGATTTCGAAGTACAGCAGCGCCTTGCCGCCCACGCGCCCCACTTTCTTCATGTCGCCCATGCCCGCTATGCCGGCCACGACCGTGCAGAAAATGATCGGGCCAATCACCATCTTGATGAGCTTGATGAACGCGTCGCCGAGCGGCTTCATCTTCACGGCGAGACCCGGCGCGAAATGGCCGAGCAGCACGCCCAGCAGAATCGCGACGAACACGTGGACGTAAAGCTTGCGATAGAACGGCGTTTTCGTGGGTTGCGGGCGGGCGGTCATGACAGCGCTTTCGTTCATGACGCCGCTCGCGAAGAAAAGAAATGGCGGTTGGCTTGCATCGATGTCGTCTCCTGAGTTTTCTGTCAAAGGCGGCCGCCTTGTCGCGGCGGCTCGCAGGTGTGTTGCACGGGTGGCGCGCTGGCTGCGCGCCGCCCGGTTCGCTTAGAACCCGTAAAGGCGCGCCGGGTTCGTCACGAGCAGTTTTTCGCGCAGGCTCGCGTCGGGGCAAAAGCGGAACAGCAGGTCCACGAGTTCGCCGTCGTTGGGCATGTCCTTGCTGATGTTCGGATGCGGCCAGTCGGTGCCCCACAGCACGCGATCAGGGGCGATTTCGATCAGCGTTTGGGCGAACGGAATCGCGTCGTCGAACGGACGCTTGCCCGCCGAAACGCGCTCCGACCCGCACACTTTCACCCACGCGAGCGGATTGCGCATGAGTTCGCACAACTGCTTGAACGGTTCCTGTTCGACGCCGGCTTCGGCGCGCACGCGGCCCATATGGTCGAGCACGAACGGCACCTTGATGCGCGCGATGCGGTCGGCGTATTGCACGATGTCCTGCGCATCCAGATGCAGCACGACGTGCCAGCCGAGATCCTGGATGCGTTCGAGCACGCGGTCGAACACGTCGAGGTCGGGCGCGCCGCCGAGATGCGCGACGAAGTTGAAGCGCACGCCGCGCACGCCCTTCGCATTGAGTTCGACGAGTTGGGCGTCGGTCACGTCGCCGTCGACGATCGCCACGCCGCGATAGCGGCCGTTGCCGCGCGCAATGGCGTCGAGCATCGCCGTATTGTCGCTGCCGTGGCAGCTCGCCTGCACGATCACGCCGCGCTCAAGGCCCAGGAAGTCGTGCAGCGCGACGAGACCTTCGTACGGCGCGTCGGGCGGCGTGTAGCTGCGGTCGTCGGCATAGGGAAACACGGCGGCGGGGCCGAAGACGTGGCAATGCGCGTCGCAGGCCAGCGCGGGCAACGCGTGAGCGGGTTTGACGGGGTGGGGATCGGGCGGCAGGCAGGATTTCATCGAGCGTTGTCTCTGTGTCTCACGGGTATCTTGGGTCCGCACGCCTGGCGCGCGGGACCTTGGTGTAAGTGCATTGTGTATAAGCACTCGACTGGCTACAATCGCCATACCCAACTAGCTGCTATGTGAATTTCACATAGCGCGCTCCGCCCCGGCCAATGCCCCGCCCAGCATGGATCTGAAGCAACTCGAAGCCTTCGTGCATGTCGCCGAACTCGGCAGTTTCACGCGCGCCGCCATTGCCCTCGACACCAATCAGCCCGCGTTGAGCCGCCTCGTGCGCCAGCTCGAGGTGGAATTGCGCCACACGCTGCTCGAACGCAACGGGCGCGGCGTGAGCGCAACGCCCGCGGGCCAGCGCATGCTCGCGCACGCCAAGGGCATTCTTCAGCAGGTGCAGCGCGCCACCCAGGACCTCGACGCGCTGCATGGCGCCTCGGGCGGCCACTTCGCCATCGGCGTGACGCCGAGCTTCGCCAAGGTCGCCACGCATGGTCTCGTGCGCGCGTTTCGTGCGACCTTTCCGCAAGCGACGATCTCGGTCGCGCAGGGTTTGTCGACTCACCTCGTGGAATGGCTGATGCAGGGACGTATCGACGTGGCCGTGCTGTACGACGCGTTCGAAACGCCACTGGTCGACAAGCGCACGGTGTTCACCGAGGAACTGTTTCTGATCGGCCCCGACCCGGGCGGCAGTGCGGCCACGCTGCCGGCTTCGGTGCGGTTGCGCGATATCGGCCGTTATCCGCTCGTGATTCCCGGCCGCATGCACGCGATCCGGCGCATGGTCGAATCGGCGGCGGCCGAGCAAGGCGTGCGCTTGCGCATCGAGCTGGAAGTCGACGCGGTGGCGTCCATTCTCGACCTCGTGAGCGAAGGCATCGGCTATGCGGTGCTCTCCATGCACGCGACCGCCACCGACGCCCTCAAGCGCCGCTTCCAGGTGCTGCGCATTACCGAGCCCACGCTGTTCTCGAAGCTGGCGATCGCGACCAGCAGCAAGCACATTCCCTCGCAACTCGCCACCGAGGCGATCGCGATGCTCGAATCGCAGATCCTGCCGCTGTACGGCAAGGCGGCGTGATCTACATGAAGCGGTATGAAGCGGTATGAGGCGGCACTGCGGCTCGCCGCCTCACTGCGGTCCGTTTTTCGACCGCTTTGAGATCCGCTTATTTCGCCGCGCCCACGAGCGTAAACGCGTCGAACTTCGGGTCGATCGGGGTGCGCGGCATATGCGTGATGGCCTCGGACACGAGCGGCTCGCACGCGTTGTAGTCGGAGCCGATGCTGTCCGCGTGCGCCTGCGGAAAGTTGATTGCTTCCACCTTGCCGCCCCAGCGGTCGACGGTGGCCGTCATGCTGCATTTGCCCGCGCCGCCCACCTTGATATCGAGCAGGATGAGCGTCATGTCGAGCGCCGAATCGGAATTGCTGAAATTCCATTGCGCGACCATGCGGTCGCTGTCGCCGCCGGTGTTGACGACTTTCATCGTCTTGTCGGGAATACCCACCGATTGCACGAGATCCTGTATGTTTGCGCCGACCAGTTCGCCCGACTTCTCGCGCGCCTCGTGCATGCGATAAGTGGCGCAGCCCGACAACAGCACGGGCAGCGTAAGCAGAATGGAAACCATGGACCTTGCAGTACGCACGAAAACTCCTCCGGTTACGCGCATGAGATGAATGCGCGGTGACAGAAGTGGCGCACGCGACAGCCTTCTGCAAGCCATGCCTTGAAGGGGTCGCGTATCGCCGCGTTGAATCAGTGATTCGTGGTTGCAAGGCCGGTTCCTGAAAGCTTTTCTCCTCATTACAAAAAGTTGCGGACACAACGATCTCCCTATCGCGCGGACCGGCGCGCCATGCAATCGCACGCCCGTTCGGCGTAACTCAGCAATCCCATAACACCGCGCCGCTGGCGAATCTCGGCATGAGACTTAAAGCCGCGGCAAATATGACCGTTAACGTGGGGATGAGCGCAGGTTCGCCGCGTCAGCTCGTCGATCAGGCGGTATTTTTGAAGTGCCGAGAATTACTCAACTCTGTGAGTTTCGATTGTGACCACCCTCAACATCACGTTTCCCCGCTCCATTGGCTCCACCACGCGCTTCGTCGACGCGAGCGGCAAAGCCGTGCATCTCTTCATGATCGACGCGACGCTGCCTCTGTATAACGTCGTGCACGGCACGCTGCGTTTTCTCGCCAGCGAAGAGCAGGTGCACGCGCAGGTGGCCGCATTGCAAGCGACCGGCGCCATGCCGCAACCGGACTGGCAATGGGTGCTCGACGCGGGCTTCGACGGGTCCGTCGACGGTTCGCATCAGAAGCAATGGGTGATGAAGCCGGTGGCCGCGGCCTGAAGGTGAATCGCACGTTGCGCGGCTAGCAAAACCCGCGCAGCGTGCGCTCGGAAGTCGAGTTCAGAAGCGGTAATCGAGCGACGCGAAGGTGGTCAATTCGCGCCGGCGCTCGGTGATCGGGCTGCCCGCCGCGTAGTGCTGCAAGCGCCCGAGCGTGGCGTTGACGGTGCCCACCCAGTGCTTCGAGAAGTCGTGCGTTGCGTAGAACGTGAGATGCAGGTCGCGCACGCCCGAGCCGGTCGAATACTGCGGCAAGCCCGAGGCCGCGCTCTGGTTCGGCGAGACGCCGAACAGCGTGCGCGTGTAGACCGCGTTCGCCCACGTGAGACCCGGCCCCACCGAAAACAGCCAGCCCGTGAGCGGCAAGGACGCATACAGGTCGACGCTCGCCGTCATGCCCTGACCGTTCGAACTGATGTCCTGATAGACCGCCGCGGCGCCCGTGAACGCCCACCAGGTGTAATCGGCGAACAGGCGTAGCTTCGGGCCGTCGTCCACATCGCCGAGACCGCGCAGATGCGGGTCGTCCGACGCCTTGCGCGACTGGAAGTCAAAGCTCAGCGAGGCACCCACGTGATAGTTCTCGTTCGTCAGCACGTTGATGCCGAGCACGTCCGGGCCTTGCGAGAAGATGCGGTCGCGCCAGGAAATATCGAGCGCCGGAAACGGATACGCCTTGAGACGCCGCGCGCCCGGATACTGCGGCGCGAGATACACGCCCGGGCCAATCGCCACTTTCCAGTCCGACGCGGTACTGCCCGAGCCGCTCGTACTGCTCGCGGTGGTCGAACTCGCCGAACTCGTCGCGCCGGTCGAATCGGCGGAATCCGTGGAGTCGGCGTAGGCGGATTGAAACGCCGCGAGCAGCATCGCGCCCGCGATCACGCTGGATTTAGGCACGCGCGCGCTCCAGCACGAAGCGGCAGGCACGGTGAACAAACTAGTCATGCGCTTCACGTCTTGCTTCGCCCCACGCTGGCCAGTTGTCGCAAACGGCGCGCGAGCGCCTTCGACACCACGGGTTGGCTCTGGGCATCCTGGCTGCCGCGCGCGACTTCGCTTTCGCGCAGGAACAGCGCGGTTTCGCGCGCGACGATCTCGCGTTCGTTGTCGGAGGTAATCATGTGATAGGAGTCGTCGAGCCACACCGTACGCAAAAACGCCGAGCCCAGATGGTCGATCACGTAGCGCGGATTGCGCGGGCTCGAGGTTTCGTCGTCGATAGCGTGAACGATGAGCGCGTCGTTTTCGACCGCGTCGAGGTGCTTGCGCGCCGAACGCCCGAGCCGCAGCGCTTCGTGCAACGCAGGCAGCGAGATCGTGGAGGGTCCCACTTCGCTGAAGGCATTGCGCTGCATCGCGCGGGCGATTTTCGAGCGCAGCGCTTCGTTTCGCAATCCGAACGGTTCAGCCTCGCGATACGAATAGCGGTGCCGCAGCGGCGTGTAATAGGCGAGATCGAGCACGAAGCGGTACCACGGAATCGCCCAGCCGTCGTACGCGAGCGTGAGCGAGAGCAACACGAGCGACTGCGCGCTGGGGCGCTCGCGAATCACGCGCAGCGCGAGCGCGCCACCGATCGACAGCCCGCACACGGAAACGCGCTCGTAGCGCGCCGCCAGCGCGTCGTATTCGCGCACCGCGCCTTCGACCCACTGCTCCATGGTCTGCACGGGCGAACCGGCGCTATAGCCCTCGATCACGGGCGCACACACCGTAAAGCCTTCTTTCTGCAGATAGCGCGCGAGATAGCGCAGTTCCAGCGGCGAGCTGGAAAGCCCGTGCAGCAGCAACACGGCGTGGCCGTCGCCTTCGCTGAAAAAGCGCGCGGAATGCGCGGGCGGCGCGGCCTGCGTCGTGGCGCTCGCGGCGTCGAGTTCGATCGTCGCCATGTCAGCTCTCCGTGCGCAGGACGAGGAAATCGCCCGCGTGAGTCGTGAATCGCTCGCAGATGCAATTGATCAAGCGATGCTCGCTGTCGTTCGCGTCGCGCAGGCGCACACGATGGCTGCCGGGCCACAACGCGTTGTTCAGCCGCTGCACGTCTTCGGGATGCACGGCATCGAACAACGGGCCCGGTTCCACTTCGCTCGCCTGCAGCAACACGGCGGCGCCGCCCTTGCTCACGGCCGAGCGCTGCACCGCATTGCGTTCGAGCGCCTTGATGAGAATGAAGCCGCTGTGATATTGCGCGAGATGACGCAACAGCCGGTGCGTTTCGTCGCCGGCGCGGCGCGCGAGTGCGCGCTCGTTGTCGTGACGCAGCAGCATTTCGTAGCGCGACTGCGCCACCGAGGCGAGCAGCAACGCGCGAAACTGTTCGCGCCGCAAGCGCTCGATCAGCGTGATGACGATGATCGTGACGAGCGGATACGACACGAGCAGAATGGCGTCGCGCCGATCGAAATGAGTAAAATTTACGTACGGGGGTACGAACAGATAATCGGCGATCCCGAGCCCCATGCACATCACCGCCAAAGCCGGGGCCAGACCGCAAAAATATTCGACGAGTGCGGCCGCGATATAGAACACCGTGGCCGGCATGACGGGGCCGAGCACCGGATGCAGCGCAAGGCGAATGGCGCTCGCGACAATCAGCACGCCCGCTGCGATGTACCAGCGTTGCGCACCGCGCGGCGCCCAGTGACGGGCATTGCGGATTTCCATGGCTAACGTAACGCCATCCTCGTAATGAATTACCGGAATTCGCATTAGATACCGGTTAGCCGGCTGAATTCCGAATCAATGAACGGGGAAGTACGCCTGTGCTCCTCCGACAATCGCGCATATTACCATCGATTACAAACGTTTTTAGTCAGAATCAAGGCGTTTTTTAAACATCTGGAGAAATTCTTTTTGCAGGGGTTATGGCTTCTCTAACGGCCGTCGCGCTGTAATCTTAATGTCAGCAATACGGCGGTAATGGAAAACCACGAAGGCGTCCCCCATGCGTTTCAATGCGCAGGATAAAACCCTGCGCAATGCGCTGGCCAACGCCGCTTTAAACGTGATTAAAGACAGCGAAGGCGCGCCGATGCTAACCAGATTAGCTTAAGAGACGCTGAAGTCCCGCACGCCCCAAGCCTGTTCCCGGGCGCAGCGTGTTTCAGCGCAGGGCTCGCATACAATTGAAGCGCAATGGCGGGCATTGCCGCCGTCAAGAACTCTCTGCCCATGCGCATTCTTCTCGTTGAAGACGATGACCTGATCGGAAGCGGGCTCGAAATGAGCCTGATTCAGGCCGGTTATAGCGTCGACTGGAAACGCGACGGTTATGACGCGTCCATGGCGCTCGCCACCGACAACTACGCGCTCCTGATCCTCGACCTTGGCCTGCCTGGCCGTTCGGGCACCGACCTCCTGCGCTCGCTGCGCGAAGAAGGCGACGACATTCCCGTGCTCGTGCTCACGGCGCGCGGCACGGTCGCCGACCGCGTGCGCGGACTCGACGCCGGCGCCGACGACTACCTCGCCAAGCCGTTCGAGCTGACCGAAGTCCTCGCGCGCTGCCGCGCATTGGTGCGGCGCTCGCAAGGCCGCATTCAGGAAACCATCGTCTGGCGCGACATCGAAGTGGACGTCACGGCGCGCGTGGTCACGCGCCACACGGAAGCCGTCGCGCTCACCGGCAAGGAGTGGGCGATCCTCACGCAGCTCGTCACGCATCAAGGCGTGCCGCAAACCAGGACGCGCCTGCAGGACCGGCTCTACGGCTGGAACGACGGCGTCGAGAGCAACACCATCGAAGTGCACGTGTCGAGCCTGCGCAAGAAGCTCGGCGCGGACCTCATCCGCACCGTGCGCGGCGTCGGCTACGTGATCGAAAAACCATGAACGGCCACGCCATTCGTCATCGGCTCTCGCTCGTGGTGCTCGCGTGCGTGGTCGTGGTCTGGCTCGCGGCGCTGTACGGCTGCTTTCGCCATGCGTCGCGCGAAGTGCAGGAATGGGGCGACGGCCGGCTCGTGGAATACGCGAGCTTCATCGCCGCGCTCGACACCACCGACCTCGCGCGCTTCACGCAAACGCCGCCGAGCGCGCAATTCGAGGTGTCCACGCCGAACGCGCCCGCCGCCGTGCAGTCGCAATGGGACGAAGACGCCTCGCCGCGCGACATCCTCTTTCAGGTGCTCGACCGCAGCGGCAAGAGCATTGCATCGAGCCTGCCCGCCGCCGCTGCCGCGTTCACGACACCCGTGCTCGGCGCGCCGCCGCGCAACGTGGAAATCCAGGGCGTGGCGTGGCGCTTCTATGCGTATCGCGACGAGACGAGCGGCCGCATCGTGCGTGTGATGGAAACCGCCAACACGCGCAGCGATCTCGTCACGGGCACGGCGTGGCAGATCGTCTGGCCGCTGCTCGTCGCGTTGCCCGTGCTCGCGGTCGTGCTGTGGCTCGCCATTGGCCGCAGTCTCGTGCCGCTGCGCACGCTCTCCGCAACCATCCGCGCGCGCGACGCGAAGTCGCTCACGCCGCTTGGCATTGCCGCCGTGCCCGTGGAAGTGAAAGCGCTCGTGGACGCCATCGACCAGTTGCTCGCGCAATTACGCCAGTCGCTCGTGCGCGAGCGCGCCTTCACCGCCGACGCCGCGCACGAACTCAAAACGCCGCTCGCCGCGATCAAGGTGCAGGCGCAAGTCGCGCTTTCCGTCGACGATCCCGCCATGCAGCGCCTCGCCATGCAGCGCGTGGTGCAAGGCGTCGACCGCAGCGCGCGCCTCGCCGAACAACTGCTGTTGCTCGCGCGGCTCGACGAGCACGAGCGCATTCCCGCGCGCGCCGTGGACCTTCGTGAATCGATCGACGACGCCATCGCGCGGCACGCCGCGCATGCGCACGACAAGGGCATCGCGTTGCGCGCGCACGTGCAGTCCGAACGCGCCATCGACGCGGACCCGGTCCTGATCGGCATCCTGCTCGACAACCTCGTCGACAACGCCATCAAGTACGGCGTGCACCAGGGCCATGTGGAAGTGTCGCTGTGCGAGCGCGGCGAGATGCAATGCCTCGCCGTGCGCGACGACGGGCCGGGCGTGGCCGCCGCCGATCTCGCGCGCCTCACCGACCGCTTCTATCGTGCGAGCGGCGCACAATCGCCGGGCAGCGGGCTGGGATTGTCGATCGTCGAACGCATCGCCAATTACTTCAATGGCGCGATGACGCTCGGCCCCGGCAACGACGGACGCGGCCTTGGCGTGGTAATCGAATTCGCGGCGCTGCACGACGGGCCCGGGGGCGAAGCCGGCGCGCACGCCCCGCATCGCCCAACCCGGATGGCGCACGGCGACACCGCGGCGACCTGAAGCGCGGGCATTGGCTACACTCGTCCCTATATCGCCACGGGGACCGCCATGCCGTACAAAAACCTTTCCAGCGCCTTGCTCCCGCTCGCCGCCTGCGCCCTGCTCGCGGCGTGCGCGCAACCGGTCGAGTTTTCCGCGAACCCCGCCAACGCACCCTCGCTCACGCGCGCCGACGACCTCGATTTCGGGCCCATGGATCAAAGCATCGCGCAATGCAAAAGCGCCGCGCGTGCAGCGGGCAGCGGGCACTGCACGCAGGTACGCGCCTACGAGGCGTGCATGAAAACGAAAGGCTATCTCACGATCCTCGGGCCGGAGAATCCGCGCGATTGCGGCGAGCCCGCGTGGGAGCAGAATGCGAGAAAGTGGCTGCCGTGATGCCTTGCGGCAGCACGAACAGCCACTTCCGGGAACGCGCGAAGGGAACGGGTTGCGCTGAAGACGCGCGCGCTCAGAACACCGGATGCCCGTTGATCAGACTCGGCAGCCAGGTGGAGAAGAACGGCACGTAGGTGACGAGATTGATCGCGCTGAAGATGGCGAGATAGTACGGCCACGCCACCTTGGTCGTATCGCCGATCGACACGTCGCCGATCGCGCAACCAATGAACTGCACCGAGCCGATGGGCGGATGCACGAGCCCCAGCGCGCAATTCAGCAGGATCATGATGCCGAACTGCACCGGCCCCACGCCGCTATGCATCGCGAGCGGCAGGAACAGCGGCGTCGTGATCAGGATGTGCGCGGCCATGTCGATGAACGTGCCGAGAAACACCTGAATGATGTTGATGTACAGCAGCATCAGCCAGGGCACCGTGGTCGCGTGTTCGAGCACGTGCTCGATCGACTCGGGAATCTCCAGATACGCCATCTGGTAGCGCAGCATGTTCGACACGGCAATCAGCAGCAGCACCACGCCCGTGGTTTTCGCGGCGCGCGAGAGCGCCGTGAAGAGCAGCTTGCGCGTCATCGAGCGATACACCAGCACGGTCAGCGCGAGCGAATACACCACGGCGATGGCGGCGGCCTCCGTGGCCGTGGCAATGCCGCGCGCCACGCAGAACAGGATGATCGCGATCACGAGCAGGCCCGGCAGCGCGCCGAGAAACGCGCGCACCACCGCGAGCCAGCCGGGGAAAGCCTGAATGCGCGTGCTGCCGTCGGCGCTCATCGGATAGCCGAAGCGGCGCGCCTGCCAGTAAGCCGCGACCAGTACGAAACCCATCACCCACAGCACCGGCAACAAGCCCGAAAACAGCAGGTCGCCGATCGACACGCCGCTCATCGGCATGCCGTTAAGCGTGCCCGTGATGCCCTGCGCGGCAAACGCGTAGATGATCATGTTGGTCGACGTGGGCATGAGCGCGCCCGCCAGCGAAGAATGCGTGGTCACGTTCACCGCATACGCGGCGCTGTAGCCTTCGCGCTTCATCAACGGAATGACCACGCCGCCCATGGCCGAGGTATCGGCCGAAGGCGAACCCGAAACGCCGCCGAACAGCGTGCACGCGACGACGTTGGCCATGCCGAGGCCACCGCGAAAATGCCCCACGGCCGCTTGCGCGAAGCGCAGGATGCGGTCGGCGATGCCACCGTGCAGCATCAGTTCGCCCGAGAAGATGAAGAACGGCACCGCGAGAAACGAGAACGCGTTCATGCCCGAGATCATCGACTGCATTGCCGTGGCCGCGGGCAAGCCCTCGTAGAGATACGTGAGCACGCATGCGAGGCCGAGCGAAAACGACACCGGCACGCCCACCGCGAGCAGCACCAGAAAACTACCGGAAAGAATGGCGAGTTCCATGATTACCTTGCCTTGTTCACGCGAGTATCGCGCGGGGTTTTGCGCTGCGATCGAGCGCCTGTTTCAAGCGCTTTCGCGTGTTTTGCCCACGAACAGCATCAGCAGATGTTCGAGCGAGAACGACATGATGCAGATGCTGGCCACGATGGGAATGAAATAGCGCAGCGCCTCGGGCACGCCGAGAATCGCGATGCGGTCGTCCATGGTGGTGTCGGCCATTTCCCAGCAGCCGTAGAAGATCGCCGCGCCCAGCACGATCAGGCACGCATGCTGGAACGCTTCGGCGATACGCTGCCCGTTGGGCCCGAGGTTCTTCACGAGCGAATCGAGGCCGATATGCCCGCGTTCGCGCACCTTGAGCGCCGCGCCGAACATGGCGATGACGATCACGAGCAGGAGCGCGACCGGCTCGACGAAGTCCGGCGCGTTCGCGAACACGTAGCGCATGACGACGCCGTAGAACACCAGCACCGTGAGCACGGCCAGCGCGACGGACGCGAGGATCGTCAGCAGGTGGAAAAGAAAGTCGTTCGCGCGCGTGAGCACGCGCAGGCCGGGCGCTTTCGCGCGTGCGCCGTCGAGGCCGCGCGACGGCCCCGCCGCTTCGCCGTGGGCACGGGAAGCGGCGGCGGACGTCGTTGCCTTGAGCGCCTTTTTCGGTTCGATCATGGCGGAATGGCGTGGCGTGACGGCGGTTACTGGATGGCCTGAATTTCGTCGACGATCTTCTTCATCTCCGGCGTCTTCTCGTACTTCGTCCACACCGGCTGCATCGCCTTCACGAACGCCGCGCGATCGACTTGCGAAGCCGGAATGAGGGTCGCGCCGCCCTTCTGCACCGCCTTGCCCGCGTTGTCCTCGCGCGCGGTCCAGAGCTTCACGTAGTACGGCACTGAATCGGCGGCGGCCTTCCTGATCGCGTCCTGCTCTTGCGGCGTGAGCGTGTCCCAGACCTTCTTCGAGAACACCAGCACTTCGGGCGTCATCGCGTGTTCGGTTTCGGAGAAGTCGGGCGCGACTTCGTAGTGCTTGGTTTCTTCGTACGACGGCAAATTGTTTTCCGCGGCATCGACCAGACCGGTCTTGAGGCCCGTGTAGACCTCGGCGAACGGCATGGGCGTAGGCGTGCCGCCCATGGCCTTGATCTCGTCGACCATCAGGTCGGAAGGCTGCACGCGCACCTTCAGTCCTTTCATGTCGGCCGGCGACTTGATCGGACGCTTCGCGTAGATCGAGCGCGCGCCGCTTTCGTAGAAGGTCAGCGCGATCATGCCCTTGGCCTTGAACGCGTCGAGAATCTTCTGGCCTTCGGGGCCGTACATCACCTTGCGGAAATGGTTGATGTCGCGAAACAGGAACGGCAGCGAGGGAATCATCGACTCGGGCACGATCTCGTTGAACGCCGCGCCGTTCGCCCGCACCATGTCGAGCGCGCCAATGCGCACCTGATCGATCGTGTCGTTTTCCGAGCCGAGTGCGCTATTGCCGAACACTTTTACGGAATCCTTACCATTGGTCGCCTTGTTGATTTCCTCGCCCATGAACTTGACGGCCATGTTGGTCGGGAAGGTGTCGCTATGCACGTCGGCCACGCGGAACACGCGCGCGTGCGCGGCGCCGGCCATCAGCGCCAGCGAAGCGGCCAGCACGGTCATTGCAGTACGGGAATTGCGAACGGTCTTTGTCATCGCTACCTCAGGGAGAAGTCGTGTCTCTATCGTTGCTGTCGTTATGGCGCTGCGTGCCGCGCTCGGGCACGCACGCGTGCGGATCGATTCGTTTCTTGTTGCGGGCGTTTCCTAGAAGCGGTGGATGATGCCCGCGCCCACGCCAACCATGCTGCGCGACGACGACGGCGTGCTGTTGAAGCCGTCGCCGAGCGTGGCCGTCGCGCCAATGACATGCGTGCCGCCGCTCGTGGAAGGCGCGAGCGTCTGGCCGTTCGCGCGCTGATACGCTTCGAGCGCATACAGGCCCGTGCGCTTCGAGAGCGTGTAGTACTGCGAGAGATTGAACTGCTGATACTGGGCGCTGCTCGTGATGCCGTTGGCTTTGGTCGCGCGCGTGTAGCTGTAGCCTGCCGCGAAGTCCCACGTGGTGGCCGGCTTCCAGTGCAGCACCACGCCGCCCGTGTTGAAGATGGCCGTGTCGCGGAACGCCGAACCCGTGCCGGGCAGGTACTGCACGTTCGAATACGTGGCCGAGATGTCGAACTGGCTGTTGAACGTGTAGCCCGCGCCCACCGCGAGACGCTGCTGCGCCTGGGCCGACTGATAGCCGTTGGTCACGGCCGAGATGCCGGCCTGGCCGCCCGCACTCGAGGTGGTGGAATCCGCGCCGAACGCGCCGCCGCCGAGCGTGGAGTTGTTGATGCGCGAGAAGCCCACCGCGAGGCCGACCGGGCCCATGGCGTACTGCCCCGCCGCCGACCACGTGGAGCCGCGATTGAAACTGCCTGCCACGCCGCCCAGCGAATACGAGCCGCTGAATGTGAAGCCCGCGATCTTCGGCGAGGTGTAGAGCAGCGTGTTGTTCGCGCGATAGATGGTGTCGAGGCCGTCGAGGTCGCCCGGATGCGCGCCGTAGAAGCCAGTGAGCCACGTGGTCGGGCTGTAGGGCGAAAGCATCTGGTAGTACGAGGCGTACTGGCGGCCCGCCGTGAGCGAACCGTAGCTCGCGTTGGTCACGCCCACGTACGACTGGCGATTGAACATCAGGCCGCTCGTGGATTGCGCGCCGGTTGCGCTGTTGAAGCCTTCTTCGAGCTGGAACACGGCTTTGGTGCCGCCGCCCAGGTCTTCCGCGCCTTTGAGGCCGAAGCGGCTGCCGGCCCACACGCCGTTGATCATCTTGACCGCCGACTGCCCACCGGTGGTCGAACCGAGCGAGGTCTGGCTCGATTGCCAGCCAATGCCGGTGTCGATGATCCCGTACAGCGTGACGCTGCTCTGCGCGAACGCGGGCGCGGCGCCCGTGATCGCCACCCCCACCACGACGGACTTCAGACGGCTGTGTTGCCTCGACATCTCCGATCTCCTTTGTTGTTTTGCGCCTGCCGCGGACGAATCGCCGCTTTGGAAAACGTTTTCCAGAAATCTAAACGCTTCCTTTCAGATTGGCTAGTAGGTAGTTACGCGAATTCCTACACGGAGATCGGACGCGACAAAGCCGCGCACGCTTTCGCAGCGGCGCAAGCCATCAAAACCGAGGGAGACTTCAGCCGTGGGACGCGGCGGCGGTGGAGTCGCGCACGACGAGGCGCGGTTCGAGCATGACGTTGTCGATGTCGGTGCGGCCCGAGAGCGTGTCGATGAGCTTTTGCATCGCCACTTCGCCCATGCGTTCGCTTTGGCCTTCGATGGTGGTCAGGCGCGGCTCGACGTATTCGCCGTAAGGCACGTTGTCGATGCCGGCCACGGACACGTCACGCGGTAGCGAAAAGCCGAGCGTCTTCGCCTCCTTCATGAAGCCGAGCGCGATCAGGTCGTTGTAGCAGATCACCGCCTGCGGGCGCTTCGGACCCAGCATTACGCGCGAGCACGCGGCCTCGCCGCCCTGCGCCGTGGGCGCGTGCGTGTCGTACACGTCGAGCGCGAGGCCCGCTTCGGCGAGCGCCGCGCGCGCGCCTTCGATGCGCTCGTTATTGATCGTTTCCGCGTCGAAGCCCAGATATGCCAGGCGCCGGTGCCCGAGGTTGAGCAGATGGCGCACGAGCATATAGGTGGCGAGCCGGTTGTCGAAGCCCACGCTGGGAATGGCCACCTCCGGCACGCGCCGCAGCATCACGGCCGGTTTGCCGAGTTCGAGCAGCCATTTGCCGATTTCCGTGGAAATGCGCGAGCTGATCAGCAGCCCGTCCACGCGCGGCGCGAGCGCCTCGATCAGCGAGCGTTCGCGCGCCGGGTTTTCTTCCGTATCGACGAACAACAGCGTGTAGTCGTGCTGCAGCGCGACGCGGTTCGCGCCCTTGACCACGTTGGTGAAATGCGGATTGGTGATGTCGAGGACCGCCACGCCGATGGTGCGCGTGCGCCCCGTGATCATCGATCGCGCGAGCGGATTCGAGCGGTAGCCGAGCCGTTCGATCGCCTCTTTCAGCTTCGCCTCGACCGCGGGCGTGAAGCGCTGGGTGCCGTTGACGTACTTCGAAACGGTCGCGACCGAAACGCCAGCCATGGCGGCGACATCGCGAATCGTCGGGGAAACACTTTTCATGGCACGGCACGTTTATCAGGGCGACGGCGTGCATTGTCGCAGAAACGGCGGCGGCTCCGGCCACGCGCTCGACCGGTCGTATTCCTCCATTGACGCTGTCCCGGCCGGTCGATATATTGGAAAACGTTTTCTCTCAAATTTCCTTCATACCAACCATCGGGAAACTTCGATGCCCCAGCACTCCACCTCAGGCAGCCCTTCCAGCAAACCGTTCGGGCGCCTGCTCCTCACGGGCGCGAGCGGCAATCTGGGCCGTCAATTGCGCGGCGCGCTCGCGCACTGGGCCGACCACGTGCGCGTGAGCGACATCGCGGCGCTGGGCGAGGCGGCGCCGCACGAGGAACTGTGCCCCGCCGATCTCGCCGATCGCGCGGCGGTCACGCACATGGTGGAAGGCGTGGACGCCATCGTGCACCTGGGCGGCATCTCGATCGACGCGCCCTTCGACGATCTGATCGAAGCGAACATTCGCGGCACCTACAACCTCTACGAGGCGGCGCGCAAGCATAGCGTGAAGCGCGTGGTGTTCGCCAGTTCGAACCACGTCACGGGCTTTCATCCGGTCACGAGCGTGCTCGACGCCGAAGCGGACCATCGTCCGGACAGCCTCTATGGCGTGACCAAGAGTTTCGGCGAATCGCTCTCGCGCTACTACTACGATCGCTTCGGCATCGAAACCGTGTGCCTGCGCATCGGTTCGTCGTTCGAGGAGCCGAAGAACGCGCGCATGCTCGTCACGTTCCTGAGCTACGGCGACTTCATCGAACTCGTGCGCTGCTCGCTGTTTGCGAATCGCGTGGGGCACGCGGTCGTGTACGGTGTCTCGGATAACCCGGCCAGCTGGTGGAACAACGCGAAGGCGGGGTTTCTCGGCTATCGTCCACGCGACAGCTCCGCACCTTATGCGGCGCGTTTCCCGGCCACGGCGCCCAACGCCGATCTCGCCGACCCCGCGCAGTTATTCCAGGGCGGCCCGTTCGTGCTGGGCGAGCCGATGGAAAAAGTGGCACGCTGAAACGCACGCGCCATAAAAAACGCGCGGCGATGCTGGAGAGCATCACCGCGCGTGGCACGACGATCGCAGCCCTCGCGCCGGCCATGCCAACCGCGCATGACCGGCTCGAGCGCCGGGCGCCGAGGCTTACGACATTACCGTGACCGACTTCGTCACGAGGTACGGCTCGAGCGCTTCCGGACCGCCTTCCGAACCGTAGCCCGAATCCTTCACGCCGCCGAACGGCATTTCCGGCCAGGGCGTGGCGGGCTGGTTGATCCACAGCATGCCCACTTCGAGCGACTGCGTGAGCAGGTGCACGTTCTTGAACGACTTCGTGAACGCGTAGCCCGCGAGGCCGTACGGCAGACGGTTGGCTTCCGCAATGGCGTCTTCGAGCTTGTCGAAGCCGCGAATGGCCGCGATCGGGCCGAACGGTTCGTTGTTGAACACGTCGGCTTCGAGCGGCACGTCGGTCAGCACCGTGGGCGCGAAGAAGTTGCCCGCCGAGCCAATGCGCTCACCGCCCGTGGCGATGGTCGCGCCGCTCTTGCGCGCGTTGTCGATCACGCTGGCCATGGCCGTGATGCGGCGAGCGTTGGCGAGCGGCCCGAGCGTCGTGCCTTCGGCCAGACCGTCGCCGACCTTGAGGCCTTCCGCGTGCTTGACCAGCGCTTGCGCGAACGCTTCGCGCAGGCTGTTGTGCACGAGGAAGCGCGTGGGCGAAATGCAGACCTGGCCCGCGTTGCGGAACTTGGCCGCGCCCGCTGCCTTCACGGCGAGTTCGACGTCGGCGTCTTCCGCGACGATCACCGGTGCGTGGCCGCCCAGTTCCATCGTGGCGCGCTTCATGTGGCGGCCCGCGAGTGCGGCGAGTTCCTTGCCGACCGGCGTGGAGCCCGTGAACGTGACCTTGCGGATGGCCGGATGCGAGATCAGGAAGTTCGACACTTCCGGCGGGTTGCCGTACACGAGGCCGAGCACGCCGGCGGGAATGCCCGCGTCTGCGAACGCGCGAATCAGTTCGGCGGGCGAAGCCGGCGTTTCTTCCGGTGCCTTGACGATGAACGAGCAACCCGTGGTGAGCGCGGCCGAAAGCTTGCGCACGACCTGGTTGACCGGGAAGTTCCACGGCGTGAACGCGGCGACCGGACCGACCGGCTCCTTCACGACCGTTTGCTGCGCGTTGATGTTGCGCGGCGGCACGATACGGCCGTAGACGCGGCGGCCTTCGTCGGCGAACCATTCGATGATGTCGGCGGCCGAGGCCACTTCGATCTTCGCTTCGGCGAGCGGCTTGCCTTGCTCTTGCGTCATCAGGCGCGCGATCGGTTCGACGCGCTCGCGAATGATGCCCGCCGCCTTGCGCATGAGCGCCGCGCGCTCGTTGGCCGGGACCTTGCGCCACTTCGCGAAGCCTGCCTGCGCGGCCTGCACGGCGCGCTCGAGGTCGTTGACGCTGGCGCGCGCAACCTTGCCGATCTTCTCGCCGGTGGCCGGGCTGACCACGTCGATGCTCGCGCCGCCTTCGCCGTCGAGCCATTCGCCGTTGATAAAGAGTTGCGTGTCCTGGTACGTGTTAGACGTCATAAATCACCTTCAGTACGTGTCCTCGTGGAAACAAGCGAATGCCGCAAACGACGCGAAAGACGGGCGACGCAGGGGCGAAACGCTTGCGCTACAGCGGTGCCGATGCCCGGATGCTTTACCGCATCCGCAAATGGTAGAGCAAAATCGCATTCGGCGAGGAGCTTTCGCTCAGCGCCGGCGCAGGGCAAAAGCGCCGCCGGCCTTATCCGTGGCGGGATTCGGGCAGTCTTTCGAATCGCTTCGCGAAGCGCCGGAAAGCGTATTTTCCGCAATTCGGGCACATTACGCTTTCGCCGCCGGGTTTCGCTGATGAGTTTTGCCGCCGGGTTTCGCCAATGCGGCCCCGGCACGCGCGAAGCGTGTGCGCGCCTGCCATCACCGTGTCACAGATAAGGCACGGTGCGCGCGGCCAGGCGAGCGTGGCCTGCCGTCCAATCGGCTGGATTTCATGTCATTCCCTTGGACGCATTCGCGCTTCCGCCCTACGATGGGCGCCATTCCTCACACTGGACCGACTTCATGGATTCGATTTCCGCCTATCTCCCCGACGATCTCGACGATGCGCTGCTGGTCGGCCGGGTCTGGCGCGCCACGCCCGAAGGCGACGGTCCGTGCGTCGTCGTGGTGCGTCATGGACAGGTGTTCGACATCACGCATCTCGCGCCCACCACCGCCGACCTGTTCGACCGCGAAGACCTGCTCGAACTCGTGCGCGAGGCGCAGGGCGACCCGCTCGGCATCGTGCACGCGCTCGTGGACGCGAGCCTGCCGCCGCATCGCGAAGCGGGCCGGCCGCATCTGCTCGCGCCGTGCGACCTGCAGGCGATCAAGGCGTGCGGCGTGACCTTCGCGGTGAGCCTGCTCGAACGCGTGATCGAAGAACAGGCCGGCGGCGATCCCGCCAAAGCGCAGGCCGTGCGCGCGGAAATCACGCAGCTCATCGGCGCGGACCTCTCGAAGATCGAGCCGGGTTCCGAAGCCGCGCTCAAGCTCAAGGCGGAACTGCAACGGCGCGGTGCGTGGTCGCAATACATGGAGGTGGGCATTGGTCCGGACGCCGAAGTATTTTCGAAATCGCAGCCGATGTCCTCGGTGGGATTCGGCGCCGACGTCGGTCTGCATCCCGCCTCGGCCTGGAACAACCCCGAGCCGGAAATCGTGCTCGCCGTGAACAGCCGCGGCGACGTGGTGGGCGCAACGCTCGGCAACGACGTGAACCTGCGCGACATCGAAGGCCGTTCCGCGCTGCTGCTCGGCAAATGCAAGGACAACAACGGCTCGTGCGCGATCGGGCCGTTCATCCGCCTGTTCGACGAGACGTTCACACTCGACTCGGTGCGCGCTACCAGCGTCGCGCTGCGCGTGGAAGGCGAAGACGACTTCCTGCTCGAAGGCGTGAGCCACATGCGTGAAATCAGCCGCGACCCGCTCGATCTCGTCGCGCAGGCGTGGGGCCGCCATCATCAGTATCCCGACGGTTTCATGCTATTTCTCGGCACCATGTTCTCGCCGATCCAGGACCGCGACGCGCCCGGCGGCGGCTTCACGCATCACCTCGGCGACCGCGTGACGATCAGCGCGCCGCCGCTCGGGGGCCTCGTCAACACCGTGCGCCTGAGCACCGAAATCGAACCGTGGACCTTCGGCGTGCGCGCGCTCTACTGGAGCCTGGCCGAACGCGGCTTTGCGCTGGATTGAGCGCGGTATCGGCCGTCGATTGCACTTCGCGCGCCGCGCGGCGATTACATCGCATGTAATTGGCGGCAAGCGCGAAGCTCCCTACTCTTGGCGTGTCGCGTCGCCATTCGGGCGGCGCTCAACGCCAGGAGCACACCATGTCCCGCTATCCCGCCCATACGATCGACTCCGCGCCCGAGGCCTCGAAGCCCGTGCTGCGCCAACTTCAGCAGGCGTTCGGCGCCGTGCCGAATATCGCGGCCGCGATGGCCAACTCGCCCGTGCTCATCAACGGCTTCATCGGTTTGTTCGAGCGCGTTCACGCGAGCAGCCTCACGGAACCGCAGATTCAGACGCTGCTGCTCACCAACGCCGTAACGAACGCGAGCGAATGGCCCGTGGCATTTCATAGCGCGCTCGCCTTGCAGCAAGGCGTGAGCTCCGCCGATGTCGAGGCGATCCGTCACGGCGCGCTGCCCGCCGACGCGCAACTCGCGGCGCTTTCGCAACTCGCGCGCACGCTGATCGAAAAACGTGGCCGCGCGAGCGAAGCCGACAAGCAACACTTTCTCGACGCCGGCTTCAACGCGGAGCAAGTGCTTGAAGTGATCGCGGTCGTGGCCGCCTCCACGATCACGAACTACGTGAGCAGCGTGACCGAACCGGCGCTCGAAACGCCGTTCCAGCCGTTTGCGTGGCATGCTCGGGCCGCCTGAGTTTCCAACGTCCAATTCAAGGAAGTCCGATGAACACGAGCCGCCGCGCGCCCCCACCCGCCACGAACGATTCCGGCGATCTGGGTGACCTGTTGCGCTACTGGCGTGACTTGCGCGGCGTGAGTCAGCTCGATCTGTCGCTGGAGGCCGGCGTCTCGCAGCGGCAGATCAGCTTCATCGAAAGCGGACGCAGCGTGCCCGGCCGCGACACGCTGCTCACGCTCGCGCAAACGCTGGACGTGCCGCTGCGCGAGCGCAACGCGCTGTTGCTCGCCGCGGGCTATGCGCCCGTGTATTCCGAAGCGCCGTGGGACGCGCAGGAGATGCAGGCCGTCGCGCGCGCGCTCGAGCGCGTGGTGCGCCAGCACGAGCCGTTTCCCGCGATCGTGATGGACCGGCACTGGAACGTGCTGATGACCAACGACGCCGCGCCGCGTTTTTTCAATCGCTTCATCGACATGGCCGCGCGCAAGGGGCCGCGCAACATGCTGCATCTGATGTTCGATCCGCACGGCATGCGGCCGTTCGTGGACGACTGGCCCACCGTGGCGCGCAGCCTGCTGCAACGCGTGCATCGCGAGTCGATCGGACGCGCCATCGACGCGGGCACGCAACGCCTGCTCGACGCCTTGCTCGCGTGGCCCGACGTGCCGCGCGACTGGCGCAACTGGCAAGCGCCGGCTTCATCGTCGTCCGCGGCCGCGATGCCGTTCGTGCCGCTCGGCTTTCGCCACGAAGGCACCGTGCTGCGTTATTTCTCGATGGTGACGACGGTGGGCGCGCCGCAAAACGCGAGCGCGCAAGAGTTACGACTCGAATGCCTTTTTCCCGCCGACGACGAGACCGAAACGCGTCATCGCGAATGGCTGGCCGACACCATAAAGCCAGCTACAAATCAATCTTGATAACGCTTCGGCGCCATGCTATTTCGCGTTTGATTGCGCTAATCGAACGGCAACGTTTGCGCGCTGCGACCGACTGTCGCGATGCGCGATTCACTGCCGGATTCCTTCCTCGTGAATCGTTGGGTGACTTATTCTCGCGATAAATTTCGCAGTGAATTTCGCAATCCCAACGAAGGAACGATGTGCGCACGAATCTCCCCGTCACTCAACGCGAGTACGAGCTCGACGACGACGCCACCCTGCTTTCTCAAACCGATATCCACGGCAATATCACTTACGCCAACGACGCCTTCATCAAGGCGAGTGGTTTTAGCGCCAGCGAACTGCATCATTCTTCACACAATATCGTTCGACATCCCGATATGCCGCCGCAAGCGTTTGCGGATATGTGGAGCACGTTGAAAGCGGGATTATCCTGGACCGCGCTGGTAAAAAACCGGCGTAAAGACGGCGATCATTATTGGGTTCGCGCGAATGCCACGCCGGTTTATCGTGACGGCAATCTCGCAGGCTTTCTTTCCGTGCGTACCAAACCCGCGCGAGAAGAAGTCGACGCGGCGGCCAGACTGTATAGCGACTTTCTCAGCGGCAATGCGCGCGGGCTGCGTTTTCATCATGGGCTCGTCGTGCGCAAAGGCTGGCTTGCGTGGACCGCGTGGCGGCGCACGATGCCCGTGCGTTGGCGTATTCGCAGCGCCGTAGGCGTCGCGTTCCTGCTGATGGCGTCGAGCCGTATCCTGCCCGGCGCCGGGTTGGTGTCGATCGTTGCGAGTGCGGGCATTGCCGTGTTGCTCGCGTGGTGGCTCGAAGCGCAGATCGGCCGGCCGCTGCGAGGTCTGCTCACGCAGGCGCAAGCCATTGCCGCGGGTCAGGCGATGGGCGACGCACGCCTGAATCGCGTGGATGAAATCGGCATGATCGAGCGCGCGATTCATCAGAGTGGACTGAACCTACGCTCGCTCGTGGACGACGTGAGCGCCCAGCTCAAGGCACTGCACGGCGCGAGCGACGACATCGTCACGCGCAATGGCGACATCTCGCAACGCAGCGAAGAAGCCGCCGCGAGCCTCGAGGAAACCGCCGCGACGATGGAGCAGATCACGGCCACGGTGAAGAACAACGCCGACACCGCCGACCAGGCCGGCGAACTCGCGAAAGCCACGAGTTCGGCCGCCAGCGCGGGCAGCAAGACCGTGCACGAAGTGGTCGCGACAATGAGCGAGATCACCGCGTCGAGCCGCAAGATTCGCGAGATCATCGACGTGATCGACGGCATTGCGTTTCAGACCAACATTCTCGCGCTCAACGCGGCCGTGGAAGCGGCGCGCGCGGGCGAACACGGCCGCGGTTTCGCCGTGGTCGCGGGCGAGGTGCGCACGCTCGCGCAACGCAGCGCCACGGCCGCGCGGCAGATCGCGACGCTCATCAACGACAGCGTGACGCGCACGAGCGCGGGCAGCGATCTTGTCGGCAAGGCCGGGCATGCAATGGGCGATATCGTGAAGCAGGTCACCCAGGTCGTCGATCTCATCCACGAGATCAGCCTCGCAACGCGCGAACAGGCCGATGGCATTGGCCAGGTCAACGTGGCCATGACGCAACTCGACGGCGTGACGCAAAAGAACGCGCGCATGGTGCAGGACGCGGCCGCCGAAGCCGAGGCGCTGAGCGCGCGGGCGCAGCGGCTGGAAGATGCGGTGGCGGTGTTCGCGGGATAGTGTTTGGCCGCTTGCGGGAGGCTCTGGTAACGGGTTCGATACGGTGGCGACCGGATGTCGATGTCGATGTCGATGTCGATGTCGATGTCGATGTCGATGTCGATGTCGATGTCGATGTCGATGTCGGTACGGATGTGACGCTGACGCCCTGCCGGCGCCTCGAAGTTGCCGCGCCGTTCGGGCGCGTTCATAGCTGGGGTGCGGGCTAGGCGGTTAGTTGCAACTTGCGGCATGACAAAGGCCGCCAATCGCGCGCCGAAACGCCATACCGATCACACCTGTACCGGCAGCCCCTGCACTTCGCGCATATCGTCCCAAGGCGCCGTGACCACGCGGTTGCGGCCCGTGGCCTTGGCCATGTAAAGCGCGGCGTCGGCGCGCGCCATCACGTCTTCGAGCTTTTCGCCCAGCGCCACGCGGCTCACGCCCGCGCTGAGCGTGCAGCACACGCCGCTGCTGGGCGTTTGCTCGACAGCGAGCCGCAGCGCGTTCGTGAGCGCCTCGGCCTCGGCCTCGCGCGCATCGGAGAAAACAATGGCGAACTCCTCGCCGCCCAGCCGCCCGAACACGTCGCTCGGCCGCAACTGCGTTGCCACCACCGACGCCACGTGACGCAGCACGCGGTCGCCCACGGCGTGGCCGAAGCCGTCGTTGATCGACTTGAAATTGTCGATGTCGAGCAGCGCGACCGAAACCGATTTGCGCGCCAGCGCGCCGTCGAGGAGCATGAGATTGGCCTGCGCAATGAAGGCGCGGCGCATGAGAATACCGGTCAGTTCGTCGACGGTCGCGAGCCACTCCATGCGGCGAATCAGTTGATCGTGCGTGAGCATCACCATGCCGATCGACATGCACGGCAGCGTGACGATCGCCAGCCCGAGAAACAGCGTATTCCACGGCGTGGGTTGCAGCAGCGTGGCATGCGGCGCGATGCCGAACGCAATGGCCACGATGCGCGCGACGTGAATGAGCGCGCCCAGATACGCGGCCACGCCGACGAAACGATACGGATAACGCGCGCCTTCGCGCGGCGCATAACGCAGAGCCAGTGTGCCCACGGCAATGCGGCCGTACGCGGAAACGAGCGAGAACAGCACGACGCGCGCGTCGGCGTTCGGCGACATCCACGTGAACCAGACGAGTTCCGCGAACACGATGATAGCCGCCGCCAGTTCGCGATTGCGCACGGGTTTCATGCCGAAGAACTCGCGCGTGCCCTGCACGAGCAGCAGCACCGCCAGCACCGTGAACAGCGCCGTGACGACGATCACTTCGCGGCTCAACGGCAGCCCCACGAGCAACACCAGCAGCGAAGCCGCCGCGACCAGCGAGTATGCCGCACACCAGCGCACGAGCCCCGGCACGGTCGTGCGATGGAGCGAGCCCAGAATGGCGACGCTCGTCAGGCACGACACAATCAGGATCCCGAACAGGGAAAGTGGGCTAAGCATGCGAACGTTGGCGCGTGATGGTATTGGCTATAAAGATCGGAATCGGCAAAAAAGAAACAGCAACAGAAAGGCATTCGAAAGATAAAGCAATAAATGCAATCCTGCCCTAATGCGTATCGTATCTCAGGAATGCGTGGCCGAAATGACTATCGTGTGATTGGCGCGTTTTCCCGGCTGACGCAATCGTTTGCGCATTGCATTGAGTAAGGAATTAAATGTTTGCTGGCTTTATCGAGTGACGAAGCCGCGCCATTCCCGCGAATATGCGCGATACCTCGTAGTGCAATGTTTGCGGACATGCGCCTTGTGTCGTACTGAATCTTTCACACGACTCATTTCACGCTAACTTTGCCGGCGCACGATACCCAGCATCGAACCGATGAACCCGTGAACGCTGAAACCGAGGAGGTCGCCATGTCGTTTCAAGCCATTCTGCAAGGCACGCCCACATGGGTGTGGGTGCTGCTCGTCTTCCTGCTCTCGCGCGGCGTGAAAGCGCTGAAAGGCGGCACCGCGCCGCTTTCGCGTCTCGCGCTCGTGCCGGCCATCTTCGCGGTGTGGGGCGCAACGCATCTGCTGACCGATCCGTTCGCGAGTTGGGCCGCCGCGCTCGCGTGGCTGGCGGCAGTATGCGCGGGCATCGCGGGCGGCCTGCATCTGGCACGCCGCAGCGGCTTCAGCGTCGATCCCGTCGCGCGTACGGTGACGCTGCCGGGTTCCGCCGTGCCGCTCGTGCTGATCGTCGTGATCTTCGCCGCGAAATTCTGGCTAGGCGTGGCGCACGCCACGGTCACGGATGCCGCCGCGCACGCGCAGTACGCCACGCTCGGCGCGGCGGTTTCCGGAGTCGTAGCGGGCATTTTCGCGGGACGCTTCCTGAGCTACGTCCAGGCCATGCGCAACGCGGTCACGCCGCTCGCGCAATCTTGAAGTTTGCTTGCGATGGCGCGCGAGCGTTACGAGGAAACGCCCTCGCGCAAGGGCGTTTTCAACGCGATCAACGCGCTGCCTTGCGAGTCGATCGAAGCCGTGAGCGCGGCTGCTTGTTCCGACAATCGCTCGACTGTCGCGCGGCACGCATCACAAGCTGCTTTCGAACGCCGCATCAGGTCGTCACGAATGGCGTTTTGCAACGCACTGTATAGCGGCTGATAATCGATCGTCTCGCCATTGAAGTGCGTGGCTTCAGTGAATGGCAGCGAAGCCGAGTGATCTTGCGCGATTGCATCGGCATAGTCAGTGAGTTGCGCCTGCGCTTCCTGCGCGAAGTTTTCGTCGACGGCACGCGCAAGACTCGCGCTCAATGCATCGACATCGCGCGCTTCCATGAAGGCGTCGAGCAGCGCGGGCAGCATGGGCACGCTACGCCGCCACGCCGCATTGACGAGGCGCGTTTCGCATTCGTCGAGCGCGAGCAACGCCGCTTGCGCCGCCGCGCGCAAGCCGCCTAGCGCGGGCAGCACGTCCCGCTGCAACGCGCCCAGCACGTCCTCTTCGAGATGATGCAGCACCAGCTCCGCGTACTTGCGCCGCTTGTAATCGAGCGTCGAAGCGGTGATCGTCAACAACGCCTCGTACAGCCGTTCGAAGCCCGCCTCGTCCATGGCCTCGGGCGTATGTCCCGCTGCGCGCGCCATATAAGCGGAAACGGACACGGGCGATTCGAGCCGCGCGACGTCCACGCCCAGGCTGCGCAATTTTTCTTGCGCGCGCGCTTCGACATCGGCTTCCTGCTCGACGCGCGTTGCCGTGGATTTGTTGCGCAGGACTTTGCAGATCGCGCCGTCGACTTCGTCTTCCTCGTACATGTCGCTGCGCGTGACCACGGGCATCAGCACCTTGCCGCGCCGCAGTTCGTTGCCCAGTTCGTCGAGTTCCTGCACTTGCCCCGGCGAGGTGGAACTCGTGAGCCACAGCACGGCGTCAGCACTCTCCATGAATCGTCGAGTGAGCGCCGCGTTCTCCTGCGTCACCGAATGCAAGCCGGGCGTGTCGAGCAGCACGAGTTTCTCGCCGAGGCGCACGCCTTGCAGCCGCGCCGTGGTTTCGGTCGAGCCTTCGCAAAAGCGTTCCACCGTCTCGACCAGATCGCCCGCTTCCGCATGAAAGTACTGCACCGTCTTGCCGAGCGCGAGAAAGCGGTCCGCGAGGAAATTGCAGAAAGCACTCTTACCCGCGTTGAATTTGCCGAACACCAAGAGCAACGCGCAATCGTCGAATGCCTGGGCCAACGATTGCGCGGGCAGCAGACTCACACGCTGCTGCGTCCAGCGAGAAGCGCTTTCACTCAATAAGGTATGGATACCGTTCGTGCGCTGCGCCAACGGCGAGTGAGTTGGCAAGCCGGCGGGTTCCAGACGGTGCGCGAGCAGATCCGCCGCGAGTTGCGTACGCCACGTTTCCAGCGCGTGCAGGATTGCGTCCAGATCGCGCGCGACGAATTCGAACGCGTCCACTTCGCGCAGGAAGCGGGCTTCGTGGCTCGCCGCTGTCGTCATGCCGCGCGTTCCCGCGTTTCGAGTTCGCGCAAGGCGTTCGACGCTTTCTCAGCCGCACTGAGCGCCGCTTCGATTTCGCCGATACGCGCCGCCTGTGCGCGGCGGTCGTCGGAGCGTTCGAAATAATGCGTGAAGTCGCGATGCAAGCGCTCGCGCCCCGCCGCCTCGCCGAACATGCGCCGCAAGTCCTTGCGGAATTTCACCGAAACGCCCATGACCGCGATCATCACCGAATTCAAACTGCTCGCGGCGGTCTGCTGCTCGGCCGGCAAGCCGATCACGCCGTGACCCGCGAGAAAACTGTCGATTTCGATGCACGCGCGCGAATACGCAATCTGAATATGCGCGCGTTCGCGCTTGCCCGCCGTAATGCCGTAGTGATCTTTCGCGTGATCGGGAACCGCGGCATGGTCTTCGCCGAGTGCATTCAACATCGCTTCGAGATCGGCACTCACTTTGTCGATCACCGCTCGCAAGCCGCGGCTGAAGTTCTCGGCTTCGCGTTCCCGCGTTTCGTGCAAGCGTTCGAGCGTTTGCGCCTGCACGGCGCGCAGCTCGCGCAACTCGCCGTTCATTTCGCCGAACAGCAATGCCGTTTCCTGCGCGCGCGCTTGAGGAATACGCGCGAGCGCCGCGCGCAATGCGGCATTCAAAGCAGGAAAGCCGCTCTTTTCGAGCAACAAGGCTTTGCCGCCTTCACGGCCTTTGCGATGCCGCGTGGACGACACCACGTTCAGCGCCAGGCCGTTCGCCTGCGCACTCACGGCCTGTTCGATTTTCTCGCGCTCGTGCTCGCTGGCGAGCTGATCCACTTGCGAGAGCACGAACAGCGTCTGGCGTGCCGTGCGCGCGCCGTCCTCGCGCAACGCATGCAATAGCGCGAGTTCTCTGGCGTCGAGCTCGCCTTCTTTCGCGGCATGCACGAACAGGCGGATATCCGATTGCAGCCACGTGGCCTGCAATGCGTGGCGGTCGTCTTCGGCGCCCACGTCGGCGTCGAGTCCGGGCGCGTCGAGCCAGCGCACCCCTTCGTGCAGACGGTCCGCCAGCGCAACGGTCTCGCGCTTGTCCGATACGGCAAAGGTATCGCGGCCGATCAACTCGTTGAGCAGGCTGCTCTTGCCGTGATTGTATTTACCGATGACGGTCACGACCGGCTCGCCGCAACTCACGAGCCGATGCAAACGCGCCAGATCGTGCGCGCGCGCCGGCAGCACCGGCAGCACGTCGCGCGCGGCTTGTTCTCGCCATTCACTCGACACCGCTGTCTCCTTCACGCTCGAATGCAACGCGGCGGTGTTCGCACACCGCCGCCCGCTCATGCACTAAAACTCAAGCACTAAAACTCACGCTTTAAAGCCCGCGCCTTGAAGCCCACTCAGGCAGCGGCAGCCGCGCGCAGACGGTGCACGACCTGATTGTCCTTGCCCTGCACGAGCGGCGTGAGCACGAAGTTGAACTCGATGTCCTTGTACGCGTCGTCCTTGAGGCCGAGCGCCGCGCCGCCGGTCTTTTCGGTCACGGGAGGAATGAGTTCTTCGCGCGTCGCATACGCGAAGTCGTCCCAGATCAGCGGATCGCCTTCGATATTGAATTGCGTCGTGAGTTTGCGGTGGTCGTCGCTGCTCACGAAGAAGTGCACGTGCGCGGGACGATTGCCGTGGCGCGCGAGCGCGTTGAGCAATTGCTGCGTCGAGCCGTGCGGCGGGCAACCGTAACCCACGGGCATAAGCGTGCGGAATTCGTACTGGCCGTCGGCGCCCGTTTTCACCGCGCCGCGCAGGTTGAAGTCGCTTTGCGCGCCGGTCGGGTCGAAGTGCGAATAAAAGCCCTTCGAATTGGCGTGCCAGCATTCCACCACCGCGTTCGCCACGGGCTTGCCGTCTACGTCCGTGACAGTGCCGCGAATCACGAGCGGGCCCGCGTCTTCGTCGGGGTTGATGTCCATCTTCGTCATGCCGTCGCGCAGCGGTGCGCCGCTCACGTAGAGCGGACCTTCGATGGTGCGCGGCGTGCCGCCCGCGAGCCCGATCGCCTTATCCTCGGCGTCCATGCGAATGTCGAGATACTTCTCCAGGCCGAGGCCCGCCGCGAGCAGCGCGGCTTCGCCATCCTGGCCCAGCTTGTTCAGATAGTTCACGCCTGCCCAGATTTCATCGGGCGTGATGTCGAGATCGTCGACTGCCTTGAACAGATCGCTCAGCAGGCGATGCACGATCTGCTTGAAGCGGACATTGCCGCCGTCGCCATCGACATTCGCCGCGGACTTCAGCAGATCCTGCACTTCCTGGGTCTCGAATACCTTCGCGCTCATGATTACTGTCTCCATCTGGTTTTCGGGGATTCACGGCCGGGCTTTTCTTGCTGCGTGGCAAGCCCTGTCATTCATGTCGTTCGACGCGATGCAAACTCACTCGTCGCTCTCGCGGATCGACGAAGGATGCCGGCACAGCGGCGTCACTTCGATCTTCATATACGGAAACAAAGGCAGCGCCGTGAGAATGTCGTGCAATTCCGCGTTGCTCGCCACGTCGAAAATACTGTAATTCGCGTATTCGCCCACGATGCGCCAGATATGCCGCCATTTGCCGCTGCGCTGCAATTCCTGCGAATACGCTTTCTCGCGCGCCTTGATTTCGTCGCCGATCGCGGCCGGCATGTCGGCCGGCAAATGCACATCCATTCTCACGTGAAACAGCATGCTTGACGTCCTTTTGCTTGCGCCGGATATTCAGGCGATTTATCGGGTGACTTTCATCAGACCATCGCGCACGAAACGCTTGACCCTGGCTTCGTCGAGTTCGATGCCGAGACCCGGTCCGGCCGGCACGGTCAATTCGAAATCGCTGTAGTCGAGCGGCGTGGCGAGGATTTCCTCGGTAATGAGGAGCGGGCCGAACAATTCGGTGCCCCACTGCAGATTGGCGAAGCTCGCGAACAGATGCGCCGAGGCCACCGTGCTGAACGCGCCTTCGAGCATCGTGCCGCCATACAGTTCGATGCCCGCCGCGTCGGCAATGGCTGCCACGCGTTGCGCCGCGAACAGGCCGCCGCTCTGCTCGATCTTGATCGCGAAGACGTCCGCGCCCTGCTGCTTCGCGATCTCGAACGCGCTTTCCGGGCCTTGCAGCACTTCGTCGGCCATCAGCGCCACGGGAAAGCGGCGCACGAGCCGCGCCAGCGCCGCCGCCGAAGCCACCGGCTGCTCCACGAGTTCGCAACCCGCGTCGGCAAGCGCCGGAATCGCCCACGCCGCCTGCGTCTCGCTCCATGCCATGTTCACGTCCACGCGCACCGCGCCGCGATCGCCCAGTTGCCGCTTGATGGCGGCCACGTGCGCGATATCGTCCTTGAGCGGCTTCGCGCCGATCTTCAGCTTGAACACCTTGTGACGCCGCGCTTCGAGCATGCGCTCGGCTTCGGCGATGTCTTTCGCCGTGTCGCCCGAGGCGAGCGTCCAGGCCACCGGCAAGCGGTCGCGCCGCCGCCCGCCGAGCAACTCGCTCACGGGCACGCCGAGGCGCTTGCCCTGCGCGTCGAGCAGCGCCGTTTCCAGCGCGCTCTTCGCGAAGTGATTGACCTTCACGAGTTTGCCGAGATGCGCCATCAACGCCTGAATACGCGTGGCGTCGCGGCCGATCATGGCGGGCGCGAAGTACGCGTCGATCGCGAGTTTCATCGACTCCGGGCTTTCCGGGCCGTAGGCCAGGCCGGCGATGGTCGTGCCTTCGCCGATGCCCACCACGCCGTCGCTGGCGTAGACCTTCACGAGCATCAGCGTCTGGCCGTGCATGGTCGCGACGGAGAGCTTGTGCGGACGAATGGTCGGCAGATCGACGAGGCAGGTTTCGACGCGTTCGATAGTCGCTGAAGTCATGAGGAATGCGGCTTGAGAGAGTTCACTGACCTGTTTTATACAAGCCGCGCCCGCGCGACGTCCAATACCATTCGCATCGGCTTCAATACCTTTAAGATATGGAATTCGCGCAAGCCCAATAAAATATGGGCTTTCCGCACCGCAACATATCGGTTCGGTATCGACTTTTCATCGACGACATTCGCCCACGACCATGGATCTGCGCCAGCTTCGCTATTTCGTCACCGTCGCGCGCGAGCGCAATTTCACGCGCGCCGCCGAGCAACTGCATATTGCGCAGCCGCCGCTGAGCCGCCAGATCCAGTTGCTCGAACAGGAGATCGGCGTGCCGCTCCTGATCCGCAACACGCGCCCCGTGCGCATGACCGACGCGGGCCGCCTGCTCTACGAGCAGGCCATTCAGGTGCTCGGCCGCATCGACCAGATGCGCGCCGCCGCGCAGCACGTGGGGCAGCATCAGCGCACGGTGTTTTCGATCGGCTTCGTGGCGTCCACGCTCTATGCGGGGCTGCCCGACGTGATGCGCCAGTTGCGCGAGCGCGCGCCTGAACTCGACATCCAGATGGTCGAATTGATGTCGATGCAGCAGATCGAGGCGTTGAAGGAAGGCCGGATCGACGTGAGTTTCGGGCGCGTGCATCACACCGATCCCGCCGTGGTCAGCATCGTGCTGCAAGAGGAACGCCTTGCGGCCGTGGTGCCCGTCGATTCACCGATGGCACGCGAGTCCACGCCGCTGCCCATCAAGCAGTTGGCCGGGCAAAAGCTGATCGTCTACCCGAAGGAGCCGCGGCCCGGTTACGCCGACCAGGTGCTCAACGTGCTGCACGGCCACGGCGTGGAACTCGGCGAAGTGCTCGAAGTGCGCGAGATCCAGACCGCGCTCGGGCTGGTTGCGGCCGCATTCGGCGTGTGCGTGATTCCGGCTTCGGCGCGGCAGATTCGCCAGGACGTGCATTGCCGGTTGATCGACAGCGACCGCGCCACCTCGCCGGTGATCTTCAATCATCGCGTGAACGACAATTCGAAGTACATCGATCTCGTGAAGCAGTTGCTCGACGAGCGATACGCGTGAAGCGCCGGCCGCCTGTGCCGTCAAGCGCAGCGTTATCGGCCATTTCGAAGCGGTACGCCGAATGAAAGCGGCACGCGTGATCGGCAATCAGATGGCTCGCGTGCCCATGGGAATGGGCGGCAGCGCGTTCATCGCCGCGCTCAGCCCATCGCGCGCCAACGCGCCGATGAGGGAACCGATGCCAACCGCAGCGATCGCGCTCAGACCCGGCATGGCGTTCAACCCGCTTCCGTCGCCGCTTCGCGCGTCAGGTCCGACGCCGTGGCGGTCGACTCCGCGACTGGCCCGGTTGGCGCGGCGGCCAAACGCTCGCGCGCCTTGCGCGGCTTGCCGTGGCCCACGCGTTGCGCGCGATAGATGCCCGTGTGCCCGGAGAACAGATAAGCGGTCACGCAGCCGATGGCGGCGAGCGGCCCGATCTCCGCGCCGAACAGTTCGATCGCCATGAGCGTGGTGGCGATGGGCGTATTGGCCGCGCCCGAGAACACGGCGACGAAGCCGATGCCCGCCATCATCGCGAACGGCATATGCAGCAGCGGCGCGAGCGCGTTGCCGAGCGTCGCACCGATATAGAACAGCGGCGTGACTTCGCCGCCCTTGAAGCCGGTGCCGAGCGACGCGATCGTGAACACGAACTTGGCGAGGCTGTCCCACGGCTGCATCGGCATCTGGAACGAGAGCACGATGTCGGGCACGCCGAGGCCGATGTAGCGATACGCGTCGAGCGCCCACACGGCCGTTGCGATCACGGCGCCGCCCAGCAGCGGACGCAGCGGCGCATACGCGATGCGCGCCTTGACGAAGGCGCCGAGCCGATGCGCGGCGGTGGCGAACGCCATGCCCACGAGTCCGAACACGATGCCCGCCAGCGCCACGGCAATCACGCTGCCCACGCCCACGGCCACGACGTGCCCGATGGCGTAATGCACGTGATGCGCGCCCCATGCGAGACACACTTGGTCGGCGACGATGCCCGCCACCACGCACGGAAAGATCGCGTCGTAGCGCATGCGCCCGATCGCCAGCACTTCGAGGCCGAACACCGCACCGGCGAGCGGCGTGCCGAACACCGAAGCGAAGCCCGCGCTCATGCCCGCCATCAGCAGAATGCGGCGGTCTTCGTGGTTCAGACGAAACACGTGCGTGAGCTGATCGGCGAGCGCGCCGCCCATCTGCACGGCCGTGCCTTCGCGCCCCACCGAAGCGCCAAACAGATGCGAGACGATGGTGCCGCCCAGCACCAGCGGCGCCATGCGCAGCGGCACGACTTTCTTCGGGTCATGAATTTCGTCGATGAGCAGATTGTTGCCCGCGTCGACGGGTTTGCCGAGCCGGTGATAGACCCAGCCGACGGCGAAACCGGCGAACGGCAGCAGCCAGATCGCCCAGCGATGCGTTTCGCGCCACGCGGTCGCGCCGTCCAGCACGACGAGGAAAAACGCCGACGCGCTGCCCGCGAGCGTCGCGACGAGACTGGCGATCAGCAGCCACTTGCCGAAATACGGCAGCAGTTCGAGTTGCTCGATATGACGAAACGAGCGGCGAGATGAGCGGCGAATAGAGTTCATTGGTCCGGAGCCTGTGAAACGACGGGCTGACCAACGAAGCGCTGACAAGTGGAGGCTTCAGACGAGCGCCCACAGCTCCGACGAAGGTCAGTAACTGTAGGCGTCATTAACCGCGAACGAACGTGCGGTGGTTAAGGGAGGAACGCCATCTCCAAGGGCGTGACTATACACGAAAAAGCGCACGAAAAGCGCACGAAAAGCGTACGAAAGCGCGCACGAAAATGCGTGCCTCGAAATCCATGAAACGCACCCCGCCCACGCGAATGCACTGCGCCGCAACATGCATCGCATTCATATCCGCCATTTTTGTTCGTCATTTGACCCGCGTTTGCGCCACTTTTATCGTGAGGTCCAGTCGTCCGGTGTGGTTCGCCCCGCGTTGCGCGTGCAGCGCGGCATTCAACTTCAGCCCGTGATCGCCATGAACCCCAACGCCGTCAATCCGGATTTGAGCGCGCCGCGCCGCGATGCATTCCCTGAGGCATTCCCTGCGCCGCAAGCCACCCGTTCTGCCAGTGCGAGCGTCGTGAAGCGCGCCGTCACCACTGCGGTGCTCGGCCAGATTCTCGAGTGGTACGACTTCTTTCTCTACGGCACGGCCGCCGCGCTCGTGTTCGGCAAGCTGTTCTTTCCCGTGGGCACCGACCCGCTAACGGGCACCATCGCCGCGTTCGGCGGCTTCACCGTGGGCTTCATCGCGCGGCCCATCGGCGGCGTGCTGTGCGGCCATCTGGGCGACCGCTACGGCCGCAAGGTCACGATGATGCTCACGCTGCTCACCATGGGCGTGTCCACCGTGCTGATGGGCGCGCTACCCACCTACGTGCAGATCGGCATTGCCGCGCCCGTGCTGCTCGTCTTGCTGCGCATTCTGCAAGGGCTCGCGGCGGGCGGCGAATGGAGCGGCAGCATTCTGCTGATCCACGAAAACGCCCCGGCCTCGAAGCGCGGCGCGCTCGCCGCGTGGAGCCCGAGCGGCGCGGCGTTCGGCTTCGTGCTGTCTTCGGCGGCATTCCTGCTTGCGCAGAACCTGCCTGCCGCCGACTTCCTGAGCTGGGGCTGGCGCTTGCCGTTTCTCGGCAGCGCCGCGCTGATCGTGCTCGGCCTGTGGATTCGCCGCTCGGTGGGGGAAAGCGCCGCGTTCGCCGAGGTCAAGGCGACGAAGCACGAAAGCCACATGCCGGTTCTCGACGTGCTGCGCCAGCATCCGCGCGAAGTGCTCACCGTGTTCGGCCTGCGCTTCGGCGAAGGCGGCGCCTCGTATATTTTCTTCGCGTTCTCGATCGCGTATGGCCAGTTTCTGCATGTGAAGTCCGCGTGGATTCTGGGCGGTCTCACCGTCTCCATGCTGCTGCTGATTCCCGTCTCGCTGTTCGTCGGGCATCTCACGGACAAGGTGGGCCGCAAGCCCGTGTATCTCGTGGGCGCGCTCGCCATCGTCGCCATCGCGTGGCCGTATTTCGTGCTGCTCGGCTCGGGCGAATACTGGAAAGTGATGGCGGCGCTCGTGCTCGCGAACAGCGTCACGCTCGGCATTCTCGAAGGCGCGCAACCCGCGTTCATCAGCGAAATGCTGCCGGTGCATCTGCGTTACTCGGGCCTCGGCATCGGGCGAGAACTCGCCTCCGTGCTCGGCGGCGGTCTCGCGCCGATGGTCGCCACGGGCCTGCTCGCGCACTATCGCGGCGCGGGACCCGTGGCCGTGTATCTCGGCGGGCTCGGTCTTGTCACCGTGATCGCCACGATCTGCGCGCGCGAAACCTTCCCGCGCGCGGCACGCCTCGCCGCACGCCAACACGATCTTCAGCAATCCCAATGATTGGCGGATCGCACCCCCGCACTCATTAGAAACACGTCAGGAGATAGTCCGCATGCATGCCCTGCATTCCGTTCACGCCGAGACCGGCGAAGATCATGACGTCGACAAGAATGTCGACATCGGCACCAATAATCGCACCGACATTCGCACCGATATTCGCGCCGCCGACACGCCGCAAGCGTGCGCCGCGCCGCTCTCGCTCGACGCCTTGATCGCCGAAATCGAGCGCCGCCGCGACGAATTCGACACGCTCTCGCACATTCCGCGCGACATGATCGCGCAAATGAAACGCGCCGGCATCTTCCGCGCGGGCACGCCCCAACGCTTCGGCGGCGACGCGCTCGCGCCGCACCGCTTTCTCGCGATCCTCGAACGCATCGCCATCGCCGACGGCTCGACCGCGTGGGTCGCCGCGTTCGGCAGCGCCAACACCTATCTCGCCGCACTGCCCGTGGAAACCCAGGCGCAGATCTACGCGAGCGGCCCCGACCAGGTGTTCGCGGGCGGCCTTTATCCGCCGCAAAGAGGCGAGCGCGCGCCGGGCGGCTTCCGCGTGAGCGGTCAATGGCACTTCGCGAGCGGCTGCAAGGGCGCGGACTGGATCGGCGTGGGTATCGGCGGCGCGCCCGGCGCACCCGGCGAGCCGAACGCGGGCAAGCCGTTCACGGCCGTGTTTCCCGCGCGCGAAGTGGAGATCGTCGAAAACTGGAACGTGGTCGGCATGCAGGGCACGGGCAGCCACGATCTGCGCCTGAAGGACAAATTCGTCGACGAACGCTGGACCTTTTTGCGCGGCAGCACCGCCGTGATCGACGAACCGCTTTATCGCTATCCCGCCGTGTCGTATCAGGCGCAGGTGCACGCGGCCGTCAATCTCGGGCTCGCGCGCGCGGCGCTCGACGTGCTCACGGGTCTTTCCGGCGTCACGGCCACGACCACGGGCGCGCCGCGCCTCGCCGACCGCGCCTATTACCGTGCGGGACTCGCACAAGCCGAAGCGAGCCTGCGCAGCGCGCGGGCATTCTTCTTCGAGTCGGTGGAAGCCGCGTGGGACGCCATACTCGCGGGCGACGCCGTGTCGATCGAACAGGCGAACCTGCTGCGCCTGAGCGCCACGCACGCCGCGCATGCCTGCGCCGAGGTCGTGATGAACGCGTACAAGATGGCGGGCATCGGCGCGATCTATCGCGAAGGCCGCATGCAGCGGCTCGTGCGCGATTCAATCGTGGTCACGCAGCACGGCTTTCTCGGCGAAGGCACCTACGATGCCGCGGGCGCGGTGTTCGCGGGCATCGCGCCGGTGGTCACGCCGTATCCGTAATGCGCGAGGCCGCCATGACTCACGACGAAGACCGTTTGCGCTTTCGCGAAGCGATGGCCTCGCTCGCGGCCGCCGTCAACGTGATCACGACCGACGGGCCGCGCGGGCGCTGCGGCATTACCGCGAGCGCCGTGTGCCCGGTGACCGACTCGCCGCCCACCATGCTCGTGTGCATCAATCGCGCGAGCCACGCCCACGACGTGCTGCGCGAGAACGAGAACGTGTGCATCAACGTGCTCGGCGCGCGCGATCAGGAACTCGCGCGCGTGTTCGCGGGCATGACGGGCTGCACCATGGACGAGCGTTTCGCACGCTGCGCGTGGACGCGTGGCGCGCTCGACGTGCCCCTCCTCGCCGGAGCCATCGCGAACCTCGAAGGCACTATGTGCGAAAGCAAGGAAGTGGGCTCGCACTCGGTGTTTTTCGTGCGCATCGCGCAGATCGTCTTGCGCGACGAAGCCGATAGCCTCGTGTATTTCCGCCGCCGGTTTCATCGGGTGTCGCCCGGCGAACTGCTCTGCGAGGCACCATGACGATGCAGGCCTGCTGCTATTTCACGGCCGCGCCCGGGGCCCGTGTTGCGAATGACGCCGATACGGCGGCGCTGCTGCGAGACGCACGCGACATCGCCGGATTGACGCAGTTGATCGTGCACACGGCAATGCCGCTCGCGCCCGACCCGCACATCGCCGCGAATCACGACACGACGCACGGTGCGCCGCCCTGCGTGGTGCAGGCGTATTTCAGCGACCTGTGCGCGCTGGAAGCGGCGCTGGAATGCGATGGCGCGCTACACCGCGCCTTGCAGCGCGCGGCGCCAGCCGCACCGGCGGGCGTGTCTCCGTTCACGCAGCAAACCATGGCCGTGCGCCGCTATGCGCCGTTGCACGCACGAGCGCTCGACGCCGAACGCGAACGCTGCACGTATCTCGTAGGCTACGCAGGTCCCGCCGACGACTTCAACGCGTGGCTCACGCATTATCTGCAGCATCATCCGCCCTTGATGCTGCAATTGCCCGGCCTGCGCGAACTGGAAATCTGCACGCGGCTCGACGTGCGCAGCGGCTTGCCTTACGCGTTCGACGGCTTCATGCAGCGCAACAAGGTCGTGTTCGACGACGCGGCCGCGCTCGCGCGTGCCCTCGCCTCGCCGGTACGCGACGCCATGCGTGAGCACTTTCACGCGCTGCCGCCGTTTCAGGGCGCCGCGCCGCATTTCCCCATGCGCAGTTGCCACGCGTGAACGTCCGCGCGCGCATCGCACCACGTCGTCGGAGCGCGCGTGTATATTCGCAGCGCGATTCGCACGGCGGGTTCCCCATGCTTTCACGAGTAGCTTCGCGCCGCTTTTCACGTGTACATTCGCGTGTACGTTCGCCAGAGATTCCCCCGCATCGCACGCCCTGATCCGCCGCACCGTTTCGGGGCGCGCGGCCGCCGCCCGACACGAAGCGCATGAGCCATCCCAATCTCGCCGTTGCCGACCTCAACCTGCTGCGCGTGTTCATCGCCATCTGGGATTTGCGCAGCCTGACCGCCGCGGGCGAGCGGCTCGGCCTCACGCAGCCCGCCGTGAGCCACGCGCTGCGCCGCCTGCGCACGCGCTTCGACGACCCGCTGTTCGTGCGCACGCCCGCCGGCATGGTGCCCACCGACGCCGCGTACCGCCTGTATCCGCCGCTCGCGCAGGCGTTCGCGATGATCCACGAAGCGGTGCAGCAACTCGGCCAGTTCGATCCGGCCACGGCGCAGCGCGTGTTTCGTCTGTCGATGTCGGACATGTCGGAGTTTTACTTCTTGCCGCCGCTGCTCGCGAAGCTGGACAAGGAAGCGCGCGGCGTGCGCATCGAAGTGGCGAACCTGCCCGTGGATTCGGTGAGCGCGGCCATGCGCGCGGGCGAAGTCGATCTCGCGCTCGGCTACGTGCCCGGCCTCGACGCCGACTGCTTCGCGCAGAAGCTGTTCGTGGACGAGCACGTGTGCGTGATACGCGCGGGGCATCCGTTTCGCGCGGCGAAACCCACGCGCGACGACCTCGCGGCGCTGCGCTACGTGTACGCGAGCACCAATGCCACGGGCCATCGCATGGTCGAGCGCTGGCTCGACGACCTGAACCTCAAGCGCGACGTGGCGCTGCGCGTGCCGCATTTCGTGGTCGCGCCCGAGATCGTCGCCCATACCGATCTGGCCGTGATCTTTCCGAAGAGCATTGCGAAGCGCTTCAACCGCGGCAAGGCGTTTCGCATTTTGCCGCTGCCGTTCGCGCTGCCGCCCATCGACATTCAGGTGCACTGGCACGTGCATTTCGCGTCCGATCCCGGCGTGGCGTGGCTGCGCGCGACGATCTACGAAATGTTCCAGCAAACGCAGGAATAAGGCCGCAAAAAAACGCGCGAAGGAGCCGCTCTACTCCATCAGCTCGAAAAACGGCGCCATGCGCGCGCGCGATTGCTCGATGTGAAATGCCATTGCCGTGGCGGCTTTTTTGCCGTTGCCGTCCGAGAGCGCCTTGACGATGGCCGCGTGTTCCTTGATCGCCTCGTCGGTCACCGTGGTGTGATAACGCAGACGAAACAGATGCGTGTGTGCGTAGAGGCGCGCGAGCGCGTCGGCGGCCAGCTCGTTGCCGCTCTGCTTCGCGATCCACGCGTGGAAATTCGCGTCCTGCACGGCGAATTTGCCGTACGCGAGCTTCGAGTGGTCCTTCGCGAGCGCCGTCATGCCCGCGGCGAGGCGCGCCAGTTCCTCGCGCATTGCGGGGGCGAGATGCTTCGCGGCGCGCTCGGCCATGTACGGCTCAAGCATCAGGCGCATGTCGTAAGTGTCTTCGAAGCGGCGGCGGCTCGGCATGGGCGCCGCGCTAAAGCCCACGTTGTGCGTCTTCACCACCAGCCCTTCGCTTTCGAGGCGAATGAGCGCCGCGCGGATGGGCGTTTGCGACACGCCCAGTTCGCGCACCACCGCGTCCACGGCAATGCGCGTGCCGGGCGCGATTTTCAACGAGATCAGTTGCGAAAGCAGCGTGTCGTAGACGCGGTCGCCCATCGACGCCGCGCGCACGAATTCGGCCGGCGCCGCCTGCGCGGGCATTGAGAAAAGCGTTTCGCTGGTGGATTCCGGAGTGGCCATCTGCCGTAGTTCTGCCTAAGTCGTGGTTGACGTGAATCATACCGTCAAGCTAGTATCGATCCAATCGGATATCAGATCGTATCGGATTTTACAAATACGCGCCGATGGACGGCGAGAGCCGGCACTCCGCACCCGTGAGCGCCGGCGTTGACACGCCTCGCGAACCGCGAGCGTCATCGCGCACCGCCTAGCACACGTTTCGCCCACGCTTCGCACACGCGTTGCCTGCACCCGCGCGTGCCGCACCGTCCGTGCGCGGCCTCGTTTTGGCACCCTCACCCGCCTGGCCCGCTGGCGCAGGCATGACCTTGCATGACTATTCATCAGGATCCCGAAATGATGAGAACACCACAGCCGCTCGACCATCCCTTCGGCGTCATGCGTGCGCCACGCGAGCTGATCTTCGGCGATGGCCACCGCGCCGTGCTCGGCGAGGTCGTCGCGCCGCTCGGACGCAAGGCGCTCGTCTGCACCGACCGGCGCTTCGCGGCTTCGGCCGCCATGGACGGCATGCGCGCGAATCTGGCGGAAAAAGGCATCGAGGCGCGCGTGTTCGACGGCACGCTCGCCGAACTGCCTTCGGACAGCATTCACGCCTGCGTGGAGCAATGCCGCGGCTTCGCACCCGACATGGTGATCGGCGTGGGCGGCGGCAGTTGCATGGACATGGCCAAGCTGGTCGCGCTGCTGCTCACGCACGGCGGCCCGCTCGAGCGCTACTACGGCGAATTCAAGGTGCCGGGCCCCGTGCTGCCCGTGATCGCCCTGCCCACGACCGCCGGCACCGGCTCCGAAGTCACGCCCGTGGCCGTGCTCGCCGACAGCGCGCGCGATCTCAAGGTCGGCATTTCCTCGCCGTGGCTGATTCCCTATGCCGCGATCTGCGACCCCGAACTCACGCACACGTGCCCGCCCGCGCTCACCGCACTGTCGGGCGCCGACGCGCTCACGCACGCCATTGAAGCGTTCACCGCGATCCGTCATCCCGCCGATCCGCTGATCGCGCACCAACGCGTCTTCGTCGGCCGCAATGTATTCAGCGATCACCACGCGCTCGAAGCGATCCGCGCGATCTTCGGCTATCTCGAACGCGCCGTTGCCGAACCCGGCGACGCGCAGGCCCGCAGCCAGCTGATGTACGGCTCGGTGTGCGCGGGCCTCGCGTTCGGCGCGGCGGGCACGGCGGCCGCGCACGCGATCCAGTATCCCGTGGGCGCGCTCACGCACACGCCGCACGGGCTCGGCGTGGCGGCGCTGCTGCCCTACGTCATGCGCTTCAACGCGAGCGCGTGCGAGGCGGAGCTCGCGCGCATCGGCGCAACGATCGGCGTGGCCGGATCGCCGCAGGCGCGCGCGCACGCTGCGATCGAGCGCACGCAAGCGTTGTGCGCGAGCATCGGCATTCCGCGCACGCTGGCCGATCTCGGTCTGCGCCGCGATCAGCTCGACTGGGTCGCGGAACAGTCGATGCTGGCCGCGCGCCTCATCAACAACAATCCGCGCCCGCTCACGCTCGACCACGTAAAAACGCTCGTGCGCGACGCCTTCGAAGGCGTGGCGACCGACACGCGCGCCCTTGCCTGATTCGTTTATCAACGGAGATCGACTCTCGTGCTGACCCCAACCCGCGAACCTCACGAAGTGCCGAACGAGCTGTTTATCGGCGGAAAATGGCTGCCGTCCACGTCCGGCAACCGTATCGACGTATTCGACCCGTCCATGGAAAAGCTGATCGCCACGGTGCCCGACGCCACGCTCGAAGACGCTGCCGCCGCGCTCGACGCGGCTCACGCCGCCGCCGCGTCCTGGGCCGCCACGCCGCCGCGCAAACGCAGCGACATCCTGCGCCGCGCCTACGAGCTGATGCTGCGCGACGCCGAAGCTATCGCCGTGCTGATCTCGCGCGAAAACGGCAAGGCGCTCGCCGACGCACGCGGCGAAGTGGCCTACGCCGCCGAGTTTTTCCGCTGGTATGCGGAAGAAGCCGTGCGCATCAACGGCGAGATCAGCGTCGCGCCGAGCGGCCAGGCCCGCACGCTGGTGCAGTATCAGCCGATCGGCATTGCGCTCCTCATCACGCCGTGGAATTTCCCCGCGGCGATGGCCACGCGCAAGATCGGCCCGGCGCTCGCGGCGGGCTGCACCTGCGTGCTCAAACCGGCCACGGAAACGCCGCTCACGGCGTTCTTGATCGCGCAACTGCTCGCCGAGGCGGGCGTGCCCGACGGCGTCGTTAACGTGCTCACCACGTCCACGGCGGGCAAACTCACCAACGCGATGCTCGACGACCCGCGCGTGCGCAAACTCTCGTTCACGGGCTCGACCGAAGTGGGCCGCGTGCTGCTGCGCAAGGCCGCCGACTCGATCGTGCATTGCTCGATGGAACTGGGCGGCAATGCGCCCTTCGTGGTGTTCGAAGACGCCGATCTCGACGCCGCCGTGGACGGCGCGATGATCGCCAAGATGCGCAACGGCGGCGAGGCGTGCACGGCGGCGAACCGCCTGTACGTGCATCGAAACGTGATCGGCGAATTCAGCGCGAGGCTCGCGCAACGCATGAGCGCGCTGGTGGTGGGCGACGGCGCGCACGCGACCACGCAATGCGGGCCGCTCGTGAATCGCGCCTCGCTGAACAAGGTCGCCGCGCTCGTGGACGACGCGCGCGAGAAAGGCGCGCGCGTGCTCACGGGCGGCGCAAGACTCGATCGCGCGGGCTACTTCTACGCGCCCACCGTGCTCGCCGACGTGCCCGCGAACGCCGCGTTGCTGTGCGAGGAAATCTTCGGGCCGGTCGCGCCGATCGTCGCGTTCGATCGCGAAGACGAAGCCGTGCGCCTCGCCAACGACACGGAATACGGCCTCGTCGCCTACGTCTACACGCGCGATCTCGCGCGCGGTCTGCGCGTATCCGAGCGTATCGAAAGCGGCATGATCGCGCTCAATCGCGGCCTCGTGTCCGATCCGGCCGCGCCGTTCGGCGGCGTGAAGCAGAGCGGCCTCGGGCGCGAAGGCGCGCATCACGGGCTGCTCGAATTCATGGAAGCCAAATACATCTCGACGAACTGGTGAGCGCAGCGGCGCGCGCCGCCGCATGGCATCGGGACAAGAAACTATGACGTTCAGTGCAAACACCTATTCGATGTCGGCGGGCAATTTGACGCCCGTAGACTCGGATTCAAATCGAACTGCCACCCAGAGGTCGGAATGATCGTATCGGTCGACACCGTGCGCGCCACGCTCGAAGCCGCGCTGCGTCATGCGGGCGCGAGCGCCCCGCACGCGGCGCTGCAGGCGGCGCTGCTGATCGAAGCGGAAATGCGCGGTCTCGCTTCGCACGGTTTGCTGCGCCTGCCGCGTGTCGTCGAGCGCATTCGCAACGGCGTGTGCGCGCCCAACGCCGAAGGCGCGCACACGTGGCGCGCTTCGCACGTGCTCGACGTGGACGGCCAGCAGGGTCTCGGTCCCGTGGTCGCCATGCGCGCGCTCGACGCCGTATGCGAACGCGCGGCCGAGGGCGGCGTGGCCGTCGCCTGCATTCGCAACAACAATCATCTGGGCATGCTCGCGTGGTACGCGCAAACCGTGGCCGAACGCGGCTATACGCTCATCGCGCTTTCGACCAGCGAGGCGCTCGTGCATCCCTGGGGCGGACGGCGCGCGATGCTCGGCACGAACCCCATCGCCATTGGCGTGCCGGCCGGCGGCCCGCACGCGCCGCGCCCGCTCGTGATGGACATGGCGACAAGTCTCGTGGCCATGGGCAAGATCCACGACTACGCTAGCCGCGGCGCGCCGCTCGAAGCGGGCTGGGCGCTCGATGCCGATGGCGAACCCACGCTCGACGCCCAGGCCGCGAAACACGGCGCGATTGCGCCGTTCGGCGGCGCGAAAGGCTACGCACTCGGCCTCGCGTTCGAAGTGCTGGTCACGGCGCTCACAGGCAGCGCGATCGGCACGGACGTCACCGGCACACTCGACTCGCACACGCCGTGCAACAAGGGCGACGTGTTCGTGGTGATCGCGCCGCAACGCGATCCGGCGTTGCACGCCCGCGTGGCCGCGTATCTGCGCGCCGTGCGCGCGTGCGAACCCGCCAACGCGCAGCGCCCCGTGAGCGTGCCGGGCGACCGCGCCGCCGCGAGCCGCGAGCACGCGCTCGCGCACGGCATCGACGTGAACGACGCGCTCTGGGACACGCTCGAGACGCTCGCCGCCGCGCACGCCGTGTGACCGCTCGTCGGCACGCGTTTCGCCGCACCGGTCGGCGCGCGCCGCCCGCCCGACCCGCCCATCGACATCGCTTCTCAACCCGGACTTAGCTCATCACCATGAACGCACCCGAGTTTGCCGCCACCGGTACGCCACGCCGCACGGGCATCGACAGTCCGCACCGGCTCAAGATCGGCCTTTTTTCCAGCAATCTTTCCGGCGGCCTCGCCGTGACGACCGTGCCCGAAAGCTGGTCGGGCAACTGGGCCGACAACCTCGCGCTCGCGCGCCTCGCCGATCAGGCGGGCCTCGACTTTCTGCTGCCGGTCGCGCGCTGGACCGGTTACGGTGGCGCGGGACACTACGCGCAGTCCGTGCTCGATCCGGTCACGTGGGCGGCGGGCGTGCTCGCGGCCACGCGCGACATTTCCGTGTTTTCGACGATCCACACGGCGTTTCATCATCCCGTGGCGGTCGCCAAGCAGATCGCCACGCTGCAGGAAATCGGCGCGGGCCGCGCGGGCCTGAACATCGTGTGCGGCTGGAACAAGCAGGAATACGAGATGTTCGGCATCACGCTGCCCGACGACCACGGCACGCGCTACGGGCTCGGCCAGGAATGGTGGGACGTGATCTCGAACCTCTGGTCGAGCGAGTCCCACTTCGACCACGCTGGCCCGCACTACACCTTGCGCGGCGTGGCAGGATTGCCGCGCCCGGCCGCCGACAAGCCCGTGCGCGTGCTCAACGCGGCGTCTTCGGCGCAGGGCCGCGAGTTCGCCGTGCGCAATGCCGACGTGCTGTTCACCGTACTCACCGAACTCGAAAAGGGCCGCGCCGACGTGGCCGCGATCAAGCAGGCGGGCACGGCCGCGCAGCGCGAGCTGGGCGTATTCACGCCGTGCTACGTGGTGTGCCGCCCCACGCGCGCCGAGGCCGAGGCGTATCACCGCCATTACGCCGATACCCACGCGGACCACGCCGCCGTCGAGCGCCTGATGGCGCTGCAAGGTGTGCATTCGCAGTCGTTTCCGCCCGACGTGTACGAGCGGTTTCGCATTCGCTTCGCGGGCGGTTCGGGCGTGTATCCGCTGATCGGCTCGCCCGACGACGTGGCCGCCGAACTCGCGCGCATCAGCGCGGCGGGCTTCGACGGCGTCACGCTGTCCTTCGTCGACTACCTTGCCGAACTGCCCTATTTCGCCGCTGAAGTGCTGCCGCGCCTCGCCCGGCTCGGCGTGCGCGAGGCGCTGGAGGTGGCGGCATGAACGCGCCGGAAGCCATTGCCGCTCCCGGCCTCGCCGCTGCCGAATTCAAGCGCGGCATGCGTCAGCTCGCGGCCTCGGTGAGCATCATCACCGCGCACCACGCGGGCCAGCGCGCCGGACTCACGGCCACCGCGGTCACCTCGGTATGCGCCGACCCGCCCACCTTGCTCGTCTGCGTGAACCGGTCGAGCCAAACCTTCCCGCTGATGCGCGCGGCGGGCCGCTTCAGCGTGAATCTGCTCGCCGCCGAACACAGCGACGTGGCCGCGCGTTTCGCCGATGCCGCCCTGCACGGCGAGGCGAAATTCGCGCACGGCGTGTGGCACGCCGGCGACAACGGCGCGCCGCGCCTGCATGCCGCGACGGCCACGTTCGAGTGCGAAACGCGCTCGCTCAGCGAGGTGGGCACGCACGGCATTTTCGTGGCCGCCGTCACGCGCATTCACGTGGATACGGGTCGCGCGCCGCTGCTCCATTTCGACGGTGCGCTCGTCACGCTGCCCCCCGCCGCGAGCGCGTCCGCGCGGGGCTGACACCGCCCGCGCGCGACGCGCGCTTCACGACCATCCCGAGCCCGTCCCGCCACGCTGTACCGTGGCGCGGACGGGCATTTCGCGTGGTTTCCGTTTGGCTTTCAATCATCAGGATTCCGATCTATTTTGTTACCCGGAACGCTGCGGGAAAACCCGCCTGGGGCTCGCTAGGTATTTGCATCTAGCTACTTAGATAGCCAACCCAGTTCGCTGCTTTTTTTTTCCGCAATACGCTTGCTCACATGCCACAAAAACGTCGATACAACGACGATCGAACGCAAAACGGCGCGCGAAAACCCATCCCCCGAACCGTACCAGGAGCAAGAGAGTGAAAGAAAGCGAAGACTTGTCCACCCAGATGGAAGACCACGCGCTCGAATCCGTGCCGGAAGGCGCGCGCCAGGGCTGGGTGAAGCTGTCGTGGAACACGGCGGGTATCGTCACGACGCTCGTGCAGATGTTCATCGGCGCGCTCATCAGCTTCGTCGCGGGGCTGAAGATCGCGCTGCTCGCAGGCGCGTTCGTGACCATCGTCGGCTCGCTGCTCGGTTGGGGCGTGGGTCACGTGGCGTATCGCACGGGCCTCTCCAGCACCGTGCTCACGCGCAAGCACGGCTTCGGCACGCGCGGCTCGGCCATCACCGCGTTCTCGTTCGCGTTCATGATCACGGGCCTCGCCGCGCTCGAAAACGTGCTGCTCTACAAAGGCTTTCGCTTCTGGTTCAACTTCGACGACACGCTCACGAACCGCACGCTCGTCTACGGCGTGCTGAGCCTCGCGTGGATCCTGCTCACGGCGTTCGGCTTCAAACTCGTGTCGAAAGTGTCGAGCGTCACGCTCGTCGCCATGCTCGCGCTGCTCGCCTTCATCGTGTTCCGGGTGGTGGACGGTTCGGGCATGAGCTGGGCGCAAGCCATGAGCTTCGGCTCGCAAATGCCCGCCGACGTGCTCAAGTCGATGGGTGCCGTGAGCGACTTCGGCAAGTTCACGTTCTGCGTGAACGTGCTGATCGGCACGGCGGGCGCGCTCGCCATGATCGACGCCGACCTCGGACGCTACGCGATTTCCTCGCGCGACGTGGGCATTTCGGCGCTGATCGGCAATCTGTTCCTCGACTTCATCATGATTGCGGTGGGCGGCATCGTCATGTATGCGGGCACGGGCCAGCTGGTCGCGCACTACGTGGCCAACGGCATGAGCCAGGCCGCCGCGAGCGCCGCCGTGCTGCACAGCCCGGACAGCGTGGCTTCCGCGTTCATCGTGTTCGGCGGCGTGCTGGGCGGCGTGCTGATGGTGCTCGCGCAGTCCAAGGCGCAGGTGCTCAACACCTATAGCTCCTCGCTCTCGCTCACGAGTTTCTTCGACTCGACCGTCAACTGGCGCCCGGGCCGCTTCACCTTCGTGGTGCTCGGCAACGTGATTTCGGCGCTGTTCCTGATCGGCTCGATCCTCGACTGGTTCAACGCCTTCATCACCGTGCTGGGCGTACTCATGACCTGCTACGCGGGCATCATTCTCGCCGATTACTTCATCGTCTCGCGCGGCCGCACCACGAGCACGCCCGCCGTCAACTGGCCCGGCGTGAGCGCCACGGTGGTGAGTTTCGTGCTCGCGCACTACGTGCTCAACACGCTCGTGCCGATCGAATTCTTCACTTCGCTGATCGGCGCGCTCGTGCTCTACCCGTTGTTCTGCCGCCTCATGCCGCGCCGCCAGCTCGATCTGCAGGCGCAGTCCTGAGCACACGCGCCCGGCGCGGCGGGTGCCGCCCCGGGTTCGCGTGCCGCATGGCTGGCTGTCTCGCTCGCAGCCTCGTCCGCTGTTCCTTTCGATAACGAAGCGCCGCCTTGTCACGCGGCGCTTCGCGGGGGGACGCGCGCGCCTGACGCCTAAAAGTCACGTCGTTTTTATTCTGCGCAGTTTTTGCCGACTCTTCGTCCACACATGAAAAAAACCGCCTTAGCCCTCGCCCTCATGGGCCTTTCCTATCCGGTGTTCGCGCAAAGCTCGGTCACGCTGTTCGGCCTGCTGGATGCGGGTATCACGTACACGAGCAACGTTGGCGGCCATAGCCAGGTGGCCGAACAAAGCGGGATTCAGGCGCCCGATCTGATTGGCGTGCGCGGCACCGAAGACCTCGGTGGCGGTTATGCCGCGATCTTCCTCATGGACGGCTCTTACTCGATCAACACGGGCGCGATGAGTGGCGGCGGCGTGTTCGGGCGCGAATCGTACGTGGGGCTGTCCTCGCCGTGGGGCGCGCTCACGTTCGGGCATCAGTTCGACTTCATGTACGACAACCTCTCGCTCGCGCGCTGGGGTCATCAGATTCCGTACGTCAGTCTTTACCAGTTGCCCGACGGCCCGTTCTCCGCGCTCGGCTCGCCGCTCGGCACCTTCGATTACAGCCGCATTGCGGGCGGCGCCGCTACGCCCAACACAGCCAAGTTCGTCTCGAAGGACTTCAACGGGCTGAATTTCGGCGCGATGTACGGCTTCTCCAACATCGCGGGCGCGGGCGGCAACAGCAACATGTCGAGCTTCGGCGCGAACTACGAGCACGGCCCGCTGCGCCTGAATGCGGCCTACACGTTCGCGCGCGATCCCTCGATCAACAACGGCGCGGACGGCATCCGCAACTTCGGTTTTGGCGGGCGTTACGACTTCGGGCGTTTCGCGCTGGACGCGCTCTACACCAACACGCACAACACGTTCAACGGTGCGCACGTGGATACGTATGAACTCGGCGGCCTCGTGACCTTCGCGCCGGATTTTTTCGTGTACGCGCAATACATCTACGCGAACGGCAACCAGGCCGTGACCAACAATCACGTGAATCAAGGCGGTGTGACGCTCGATTATCTGCTCTCGAAACGCACCGACGTGTATTTGAACTACATCTATCAGCACGCGAGCGGGAATGAAAATGTGTTCGCGTCGATTTCGGGATCGTCGGGGGCGTCGAGTAATGGCACACAGTCGATCGTGCGGCTGGCGATCCGGCATTTGTTCTGATTGCCGGCTCGCACCACCGAAATAAAAACGCCGCGGTATGCGGCGTTTTTATTTCGTCATCCCAACTATTTAACAACGATTCCATTCAATACACCGCCCGCACTCCCTCAAATACCGCATCGTTGCCGCGCTCCGGCCGCGCATACGCCAGTGCGCTCTGCACCAGTCCCATATCGAGCCAGTTCTCGAGCGCCTTGAACGCGCACCAGCCCGGATTCAGCACCGGACACGGCAGCGTCGAAGCGAGATGCGCGTGCGCCTGGTACATCGTCGTCGAGCCGAGCACGATCGTATCCGCGCCATCTTCGTCGATACAGCGCCGCGCCGCCGCTTCGAGCCTCGCGAACACGAACTCCTCCTTACCGGAAAGCAACTCGCTCGTATCGGGCCGCACGCCGATGTGCCGCACCGAAGCGAGCCGGTCCCGCATGCCGTATCGCGCCGCCATCTCCAGCATATGCGCGCGCCACGGTTCCCACATCGTCACGATCGAAAAGCGCTTGCCGATCAGGCACGCCTGCGCGAACGCCGCCTGCGCCGCGCCCATCACCGGAATCGTGAGGCGCGAGCGCAGCGCGGGCACGCCCGAATCGCTCATCGAAAAGCTGCATACGCCGTCGTAGCCTTCCGCTTGCGCGGCAATGCCCGCGTCGAGCACGAAGGCGTCGGCGAGCGTCCATTCGTACGGGCTGTCGAGCAGACTCGCGCCCGCGCGGCAACCGGCGAAGTCGATCTGCACGCCGGGTCGCCGCAATCCTTGCGGGATCTGCGCCGCAAAGTGCGCGAGCGCCGCCGCGGGCAAGGGCACCGGAAGAATCATCTTGATACGCGTCATGGCGATAAGCCTCGTAGAAGAAAACGTCGGACCAGCCTCAACGGCTGGCGCGAATCAGATCCGCCGCTTTTTCGCCGATCATGATCGTCGCCGCATTCGTGTTGCCGGAGACGAGCGTCGGCATGATCGAGGCGTCGGCCACCCGCAGTCCCGCCACGCCGCGCACGCGCAATTGCGCGTCGACCACGGCTTGGGCGTCGTTGCCCATGCGGCAAGTGCCGACCTGATGCGAGACGCAGCCGCCGTTTTCGCGAAAGTACCGTTCGATCTCCTGGTCGGAGTCGATGTCGATGCCGGGCAAATGTTCCGACTCGATGAAACCCGCGAGCGGTTCCGCTCGAGCGAGCTTGCGCGCGAGCTTGAGGCCGCGAACGAGCAGTTCGCGGTCGTGCGGATCGGCGAAATAATTCGGATGAATTTGCGGCGGCGCGGCTGGATCGGGCGATCGCAAGCCAAGCCAGCCACGGCTGCGCGGCCTGACCGGACAAATGAAGTTCGCGAAGCCCGAGAAGCGGTACAAACCGTTTTCGTAATAGCCGCCGCTGAACGTCTGAAACAGGAATTGCACGTCGGGTCGCGCCGCGTCAGGTCGGGCCGCGTCGGGCCGAGCGGCTTCGTCGCCGAGACTCGCGAACACGCCCGCTTGCCCCGCGGGCACCGAGAACGGGCCGTCGCGGCGCAATAGCCAGCGCAAGCCCGTGGCGTAGGTACGCCAGCGGCTCGCCATGATGTCGTTCATCGTGATGGGATAACGGCAGCGCCACGTGATCTGGCCGCCGTAGTGGTCCTGCAGATTTTGCCCGACGCCTGGCAAATCGACGTGCGGCTGCACGCCCGCTTCACGCAGCGCGTTGGCATTGCCGATGCCGGAGAGCATCAGCAGTTGCGGAGAATTCACGGTGCCGCCGCAGAGCACGACTTCGGCGCGCGCCTGCACGCGTTCGATCGTACCCGCGCGCGCGAATTCGAGTCCCGTCGCGCGGGCGCCTTCGAGTAGCACGCGTTGCGCAAGCGCGCCCGTCGCAACCTGCAGATTGGGCCGCGACATCGCCGGATGCAGATACGCACGCGCCGCCGAGACGCGTTCGCCGCGCCGGATCGTCGCCTGGTAGTAGCCCGCACCCGCCTGGCGCGCGCCGTTGAAGTCGTCGTTGCGCGCGAGACCCACGGCGCCCGCGCTTTCGATGAAGGCGTCGCAGAGCGGATTGCGCTCCACCAGATGACTCACGTGCAGCGGGCCGCCCGCGCCGTGATAGTCGCTCTCGCCATCGGCATGATCCTCGGCGCGGCGGAAGTACGGCAACACGTCGTCGTAACCCCAACCCGCGTTGCCCTGCGCGCGCCACGCGTCGTAATCCTCGGCCTGGCCGCGTATGTAGATGAGACCGTTGATCGCCGTCGAGCCGCCCAGCACCTTGCCGCGTGGCCAGAAGATGCGCCGGCCGCCGAGCGCTTCAACGGGATCGGTCTGATAGCACCAGTTCACGCGCGCGTCCGCGATCGTGCGCCCATAGCCCACCGGAATCTTGAGCCAGAACGAACGGTCCTCGCCGCCCGCCTCGATCAACAGCACACTCGTGCGCGGATCTTCCGAGAGCCGCGCCGCGACCACGCAACCGGCCGCGCCCGCGCCCACGACGATGTAATCGAAGGTCTTGCCATCGAGCGTCATAGGCGGATCACCGCGGACTTGATGCGCGTATGCGCGAGCACCGATTCCTCGCCGAGATCGTGGCCCACGCCCGAGTCCTTCACGCCGCCGAACGGCAGCGCGACGTCGAGCACGTTGTGCACGTTGACCCACACGTTGCCCACGTTCAGCCCTTTTACGAAACGATGCACGCGAGAGACGTCGCGCGTCCAGATGCTCGCGCCGAGACCGTAGTCGTTGCGGTTCGCGCGCGCGAGCGCTTCGGCTTCGTCGCGAAACGGCATGGCCACGAGCACCGGGCCGAAGATCTCCTCGCGCACCACGCGCATGCTTTCGTCGACGTTCGCGAGCACGGTCGGCTGCACGTAGCAGCCCGCGCTGTCGGGCGCGCCGCCGCCGGTGAGCACGCGCGCGCCAGCCGCGCGGCCGTCGTCGATATACGCAAGCACGCGGCGCTGCTGCGCGCGGCTCACGAGCGGCCCCATCTGGCTCGCGGGATCGAGGCCGGGACCGAGCCTGAGCGACGCGGCAATGGAGCACACGCCGTCGAGCACGCGGTCGAACACGCGCTCGTGCACGTAGAGACGCGACCCGGCGCAGCAGTTCTGGCCGTGATTGCCGAAGATGGCCAAGGCCGCGCCCGGAATCGCGGCGTCGAGATCGGCGTCGTCCATCACGATCACGGGGGACTTGCCACCGAGTTCGAGGTTGTACTGGCGAAAGCTGCCCGCGGCTTGCTGCGCGATCTTGCGGCCCACCGCGGTCGAGCCCGTGAACGAAATGCGCGCGACATCAGGGTGCGCCGCGAGCGCCGCGCCGGCCACCGCGCCCGTGCCCGTCACCACGTTCACGACGCCCGGCGGGAAACCCGCTTCGAGCGCGAGATCGGCGAGACGCAGCGCGGTGAGCGGCGTTTGCTCCGCGGGCTTGAGCACCACCGTGCAGCCCGCCGCGAGCGCGGGAGCCAGTTTCCACACGGCCTGGCACAGCGGCACGTTCCACGGCACGATGCCCGCGACCACGCCAATGGGTTCGCGCGTGGTGAACGAGAAGAACTCGCCGTCGGGCAGATAGGGCGCGGAAATGTCGACGGTGCGGCCGTCGAGCCGCGTGGCCCAGCCCGACATGTAGCGCAACACGTGGGCCGAAAATTCCACGTCGAATAACTGCGTGTTCGCGATCAGGCGGCCGCTGTTGATCGTTTCCAGCTCGGCGAGTTCGCGGCCATGCGTTTCGATCAGCAACGCGAGATTGAGCATGGCGTCGGCGCGTTGCGCGGGCCGCAGGTTGCGCCATGCCGGGTCGGTGAGCGCACGGCGCGCCGCCGCCACGGCGGCGTCCACGTCGGCGGGCGTGGCATCGGGTACGCGCGCGACCACCTCGTTGCTGCTCGGATCGACGATATCGAGCCAGCCGCCCGTGCCGTCACGCGCTTCGCCGTCGATGCGCAACGCGTGCGATGCGGTCAGAAATGCGCGGCTCGCTTCGCCGAGCCGGGAAAAATCGCTGCCTGCGGATAGGTTCAATCTCGTGCTCCTGTCATCGGCCAAATCTTCGTCGATGGTAGGGACACGCGCGCCGCCCAGGCATCCGGCACATCCGGTACGCGCGCCAGGTGTGAACACTTACCCGGGCCAGGTGTGCGCACGCATTTTTTTCGCACGAACACCGCGTTAGTTTCGACGTTCACGCCAACCCATCCCGACACGAACGACGGAGCCCACGCGCATGACCGAATCACTCGAAGCCACGACGATCGACACCGAACTCGCCGCGTTACGCCAACGGCTGGACGTGCTGGAAGCCCACGAGGCACTTCGCACGCTGGTCGCGCGCTACGCGGCCGCGGCCGACCGGCGCAACGATCCCGTGATGATGTCGGCGATCTACACCGACGATATTGTTTGGAGCGCGGAAGGATTCGGCACGTACGAAGGCAAGGAAACGGTCACGTCGTATGTGGCGAAGCTCGCGCAGGAGAGCATCGTCTGGACCGTGCATTACATGGTGAGTCCGACCTTCACGCTCTCGGCGGACACGCGCAGCGCCGAATGTCATTGGTATCTGTTCGAAATGGCGCAGATTCACACCGACGGCGCGCCGCTCTCCCACTGGATCGCCGCCGACTACGTGGCGCGCGCGGTGCGGGCCGAAGACGGCTGGCGCTTTTCGCGGGTTGAATTGCGGCCGATGCTCATCAGTCCGTATCGGGAAGGCTGGACGCTTTCGCCGCACGCGAACGCGCCCTCTCGTTAGCCACGCCTTCCCATTGATCGATCACGCAATCACGGAAAGCGCGAACGAAAAGCGTGTGCCGCCCGGCGCGGCGCGCGCGACCTGCAGCGTGCTGCCGTGCGATTCCACGATCGCGCGGCACAGCGACAAGCCCAATCCCACGCCATTCTTTTTCGTCGTGAAGAACGAGGCGGGCAACGACTCCAGGTTCTCGGCGGGAAAGCCCGCGCCGTTGTCCTCCACCGCGATTTCGATCTGCTTGCCGACGAGATTCGTCGAGATGGCGAGCCGCCGCGCATGCTCGGGCACATCGTCCATCGACTCGATGCCGTTCACCACCAGATTGCTGATGACCTGCTGAATCAGGATCTCGTCGCATTCGACCAAAGCGTCTTCCTGGGCGTCGATGCGAATATCCACGGCGTCCTGGCGCGCGCGAATCTCGAGAAAACTCGAAATGCCGTTGAGCACGCTGCAGAGCGAATGCACCTTGCGCGACGTTTCGTGATTGGCCGTGAACTGCCGCACCGATTGAATGATGCGGCCCGCACGTTCCAGTTCCTGCTGCGCGAGATCGAGCGCCGCGCTGATCTCGGCGGGCGCGGCGTTGCCCGTGTTGATGCGGCGGCGGCAACCCGCGAAAAAATTCACCGCGGCGCACAGCGGCTGATTGAGTTCGTGCGCGAGCGCCGCGGCCGTTTCGCCCGCAATCGACAAACGCGCATAGTGATTGAGCTGCTGCTCGCGCTCGCGCATCTGTTCTTCGTGACGCACGCGGATCGTCACGTCGCGGAAATTCACCAGCACCGCGCGGAACACGGGGTCATGCAGCAAGTTCTTGAACACGGCTTCGTGATGCCGCCACGTACCGTCGCGATGGCGAATGCGATACGTGAACGTGCCCGTGGCCACGCTGCGGCGGCGCGCCTTGGCGAGCACCGTGGACATGCGGCGCGCGTCGTCGGGGTGCATGTAGTTGAAGACATTCACGCCGTGCGCCACGCGCGCCGGCACGCCGAGTATGCCCACGAGCGATTCGCCCACGTACTCGATCACGCCGTTGCCCGCGATCAGCGCCACGCCGTCGGAAGAATTACGCAGCAACTCACTGAAATAGCGGCTGCGTTCTTTCAAACGCAATTCGGCGAGCTTGCGTTCGGAAATGTCGCGGGTGATCGCCAGCACCATTGGCCGCGCGCCGCCCACCATGCGCTTCAAGTTGCCTTCCACGGTCAATTCCACGCCGTCGCTGCGCCGGATCACCCACTCGAACGTGAAGAGACGCCCCGTGCGCGCCGCGATGTGGATATAGCGGATCGCCACTTCATGGCAATACTTGTCGGTGTTCACGGAAAGCGCGCCCACGGGCATCGCGCGCAATTCCTCCGCGCTGCGGCCGTAAAGGCGGCATGCGGCGTCGTTGGCCTCGAGTATTTCGCCCGTGTCGGCGGCGTGCAGGATCATCGCGTCGTTGGCGTAGCGGAACACTTCGCGATAGTCGAGTTGCACGGGCATGGTGGCTCCTTCAAGTGCGCCGAGGATCGCATCGCACGTGTGCCGCGTGCGATAGGTGGTAGTACCTAGCCGGTAGATAACCCGCCGGATACGCAGCCGGGCAGCGCTCTTCTACGATGACTTCCATCCTGCCGGCGATTCTGCGCCGACAAAATTCCAGTGAGGACATTGCATGGAAACGATGCTCGACACGCCCGCGTCCGCGCTCGCGACTTCGGCGGCCTCGCGCGTGGAAGTGGACCACTACACGCGCGGCACGATCGGCCCGTCCACGCCGATGGCGGGTCCGCTCGCCGACGGCGGCACGATCGTCGCGGGCACGCCGCCTGGCTGCTGGGGCCCGATGATCACGCCGCGCTTCGAAGGCGGCCACGAGTGCTCGCAGCCCGTGTACGTGGCAGGCGCGCAAGTGGGCGATGCCGTGGCGCTGCGCATCAAACGCTGCGAACCGACCTCGCTGGCCACTTCATCCGGCGTGATGAGCTTCGTGGAAGGCCGCTACACCGGCGACCCGTTCGTCGCCAAGAAATGCTCCGCATGCGGGACGGAAGCCCCGTTGAGCCATCTGGACGGCGTGGGCGAAGAAGCCGTGCGCTGCGACGTGTGCGGCAGCGAAGTGAACGCGTTCCGCTTCAGTAACGGCTATGTGATCGTGCTCGACAAGGCCAACAAGGTTTCGTTGACGGTGGACGCGTCCATCGCGCAAACGCTCGGCCGCATTCCCAACGAGCACGCGTTGATTCCGCCGAACTCCGAGCAGCATTCGATTCTCGCGCTCGCACGCGCCGACATCGCCGGACTCGCCGCGCACATGCAGCCGTTCCTCGGCAACATCGGCACGATGCCCGCCGCCGACATGCCCGACTCGCACAACGCGGGCGACTTCGGCGGCTTTCTGGTGGACGCGCCGCACCGCTTTGCGATGAGCGCCGAAACCTTGCAAGCCGCCAAGACCGACGGCCACATGGACACCAACACGGTGCGCGAAGGCGCCATTCTCGTGTGCCCCGTGAAGGTGGACGGCGCGGGCGTGTACATGGGCGACATGCACGCGCAGCAAGGCAACGGCGAGATTGCCGGCCACGCCACCGACATTTCCGGCATCGTGGAAGTGCAGGTGAACGTGCTCAAGCACTTGCCGATCGACGGGCCGATCCTGTTCCAGCGCCCCGACGACCTGCCGCCGATGGCGCGCCCCCTCACGCGCGAGCAACGCGCGCACGTGGAAGCGCTCGCGGCCAAATACGGCCAGAAGACCATCGAGGCCAACGCGCCCATCACCTTCATCGGCAGCGGCCCCACGCTCAACGACGCGACGAAGGTGGGCCTGCAACGCGCCGCCGACGTGACCGGTCTGCCCTACGACGAAATCCTCAACCGCGCGACCATCGCGGGCTCGATCGAAATCAGCCGCTTGCCCGGCGTGGTACGCGTGACGTTCATGTGCCCGCTCGCGGTGCTCGACCGCATTGGCCTCGGTCAGATCGCGCGCGAGCAATACGGCATCGACCAATAAACCCGCTTACTCCGACCACGGACCACCCGATGAAAGACGACATTCGCCCGCTGCGCTGGGCCAGCAAATATCCCGAACTCGGCATGGACCCGCTGCCGACCTCGCCTTGCGTCGACCCCGCGTATTTCGAACTCGAACGCGAAAAAGTGTTCATGAAAACGTGGCTCAAGGTGGGCCGCGTGGAAGAGATCGGCAATCCCGGCGACTACAAGGTGAAGAAGATCGCCGTGGCGAAAACCTCGGTCATTCTCATTCACGGCAAGGACGGCAAGATTCGCGGCTTTCACAATACCTGCTCGCATCGCGGCAATAAAGTGGTGGTGGAAACCGGCGAGGAAACCTTCGGCCGCAGCAAGGCCGCCGTGGTGTCATGCCGCTTTCACGGCTGGGTTTACGACGCGCGCGGCGCGCTCGTGGAAGTGCCCGAGGCCGAGCGTTTCGCGCCCTGCTTCGCGCGCGACGACCATGGCCTCGCGCCCGTGCACACGGAAGTGTGGGAAGGCTTTATCTTCGTGAATTTCGACAGCGGCACCCCGGCGCCGCTCGCCGATTATCTGGGCGAATTCGCGGAACATTTCGCGGGCTTTCCGTTCAACGAAATGACGCGCACGTTCTCGTACCACACCACGCTCAACTGCAACTGGAAGATCGCGCTCGACGCCTTCGCCGAGGCGTATCACGTGCCCACCATCCACGCGGGCTCGTTCCCCGGCGCATTCACGACCGGTCTCGCCGACGTCAAGCTGATGGGCGATCACCGCACCGCGGGCGTATGCCTCACGCGCACGGCCAATCTGTTGCCGGTGGCTCGCATGTCGGCGGAACGCACGATTGCTTCCACCGTGTTCACGCACGGCGCCTCCGCGCTCCCTCCCATGGTGAATCCGTCGCGCCGCGAGGACTTCGCGTTCGAGCTTTCGGTGTGCTTCCCGAACATTCTGGTGCACGTAGCCGAAGGCACCTGGTTCACGCACCAGTTCTGGCCGCTTTCGCACGATCGCACGCTGTGGGAAGGCAAATACTACGTGCGCGAGCCCAAGACCAACAGCGAGCGCTGGGCGATCGAGTACGCGCAATGCCTGCAACGCAATGCGTGGCTCGAAGACACGGGCACGATGGAAGACACGCATGAAGCGCTGGCCTCCGGCTCGAAGAAGTACATGGTGCTGCAAGACGAGGAAATTCTCGTGCGCCACGGCTATCACGTGCTCGATCAATACATCGAATCCTGAATCCGCACCGAACTTCTACGTCTTCCACCATGACTGCTACGTTACCCACCGAATTCGACTCACTCACGCCGTTCGTGGCCAAATGGGCGCTCCCCACCCAGGACGAACGCCAGTCCACGCGCCTGCATGCGAGCGCGGCCGAGTTGCGCACGTTCTACGAAGCCATCTTGCCCCACATGGAAAGCGCGCTCGCGCATGTGGACGCCTTCCCGCTCGGGCAATTGCCTGAAGAAAGCGCGGTGCTGTTTCGCCTCATGCTGAGCATGGCCGAGATCGCGCCGCACGTCGAGCTCTACCGCGGCGACCCGAAAGTGCCGCACAGCTTCGACGAGCGTCGTTTTATCGCCGATCACGGCACGCTCGTCGAATAAGCGGCTACTTCGATCGTCTCCACGTTGGTTTGTATTGGCTCGTACCATGCCGGCAGAAATTTCTGCCGGCATTTTTTTATTCGATGCGCGACGCGATGTTTCCATAGTCATATAATCAGGCACGTTCTGCTCATCACCGTGCCCACAATACTCACTGTCATGACTGAAGAACTTCACCCCACGGTCTATATCGTCGACGACGACCAGTCGGTGCGCAGCTCGCTCGAATGGCTGTTGCAGTCGGTCGGCTATCGCACCGCGAGCTTCGCGAGCGGCCGCGACTTTCTCGCCGCGATCAATGCGGATGTGCCCGGCTGTTTATTGCTCGACGTGCGCATGCCGCAGATCGGCGGCTTCGAATTGCAGGCGCGTTTGAACGAAATGCGCTTCTCGCTGCCGATCATCTTTCTCACCGCGCACGGCGACATTCCCATGACCGTGCGCGCGCTCAAAAGCGGCGCTTACGAATTCCTCGAGAAGCCGTACAACGATCAAACCCTGATCGACAAGGTCAACGAGGCGTTGCGCGTGAGTCTCGACGCCTACGAGTCGCGCCATTCGCGCATCAACGCCGATCAATTGCTCGCCACTCTTTCGCCGCGCGAACGCGAGGTGGTAAACAAGATGGTCGAAGGGAAGTCGAGCAAGCTCATCGCACGCGAACTCGACATCAGCTTCAAGACCGTGGAAGTGCATCGCGCGAACATCCGCGAAAAGCTCAAGATCGGCTCGGTGGCCGATCTCGTTCGCATGGTGCTCGGGACTTAGAAGAAGCGGTCGAAGTGAATCTGCGACGTCGGCACGCCGCGCTCCATGGCGAGCAGATTGAGCACGGCCGAGATCATCGGCGGCGGCCCCGAGACGTAGAACTCATAGGCGTCGAACGGTCCCGCGAGATCGCGCGCCACCACGTCGTGTATCAGGCCGGTTTCGCCTTGCCACGCGGCGGCGTCGGGGTCACGCTCGCTTTCGATCGAGATCGCTTCGACGCAGCGCATGCGTGCGTCGAAGCCGTCGAGTTCCGCGACGAACGCGCGGCTGCACGCGTCGGCGGCCGTGCGCGCGCCGTAGTAGAAGTGCAGGCGATGGTCGGTGGCCGAGGCCGCGCGCGCAATGGAGAGCATTGGCGCGAGCCCCGAACCGCCCGCAATGCAGACGATTTCGCGCGGCACGTCGTGGCGCAGCCACGCGCCGCCATAGGGGCCATCGAGTGCGATCGTCGCGCCGGTTTCGAGCGTGCCGAGCGCACGCGACCCGAGACCGTTCGGCACGTTGCGAATCACGAAGGTCCACTCGCCCTGCTCGTTCGCGACATTCGACATCGAATAGGCGCGCGCTTCGCCAAGGCCCGGCAACGTGAGCAACGCGTATTGCCCCGGCAGAAACTGCGCCGCGCTCGCAGTGCGAAAGCGATACTCGGTCATGTCGTGCGTGACGGCGCGCGCGCCCACGAACACGGCCGGCGCACGCCGCGGCACGATGGGCACGCTGGCGCCGTCCACACCGATTTTCGCGCTCACGCTGAGATCGCCGGCGGCCACGCACTGGCACGCGAGTTTGCGGTTCTTGCGCTTGTCCATGGCCGAAAGACCGGGAGGATCGTCGCGCAGCACGCGCGCCTCGCCCGCGTCGATCGTGAAGCGGCACGTGCCGCACGAACCTACCGAACATTCGTAAGGCCAGGGCACGCCCGCACGCAGGGCCGCTTGCAGCACGGTATCGCCGGGCGCCGCTTCGAAGCTGAGCGAGGTGCCGCTCACGGTGATGGTGGGCATCAGCGCGACTCCTCGTCGAGATAGACCTTGCCGTCGACGATCGAAATCGGCCAGACGCGCACCGGCAGAATGCACGGCGCGCTCACGGCCGCGCCGGTGCGAATGTCGAAGCAGCCTTCATGATACGGGCACGCGACGATGCCGTCTTCGGTGTCGATCTCGCCATCGCAGAGCGAGGCGTTGCCATGCGAACAGGTGTCGTCGATGGCGTGCAGCGCGCCGTCGAGATTGAACACGCCGATCGGCGGGCGGCCTGCGAGTTCGACGCGCTTCGCGCCGCCTTCGGGCACATCGGCCACTTCGCACAGGTACGTCTCGCCAGCGGCGATCAGTTCGCTAGTCTTCATCCATCGGTCCTCGTTGGTTCAGGTTCTGCGGCGCGCGCGTGAATGACACACAGCAACACAAAGCGCGAGCGCCGTGAGGCGATGGTAGCGAGCGGCGCGGCATGCACCTATTGGTGCGAGGGCTTAGGTCCATGCGGGCAAACACCTAGCGGCGCGCGCCAGGTGGTAACACTTATCCGCTTACCCGCTGCCCCCAATGGCCGCGGAAAATCGGCGTGCCTACGATGCGCTTCGAGCCGTTCCCACCCTTCAAAACCGGAGCCGTCATGAAGCGTCAAGCCCGTGCTGCTTTACGTGTGAGTTGTGTCGTTGCGATGTTTGCGTTGATGAGCGTGCCTGTCGATAGCGCCTTTGCCCAGGATGGCGCGAGCACACCGGCGGCCGTAAGCGCCGATAGCGCCTCGACCACGCCCGCGAAGCAGCGCGCCGCCGAACGCGCCAACCGGCGCGCGGAACGCAAGGCCGCACGCAAGGCGCGTCGCGCGAAAAAGAACGCCGAGCTGCAAAGTATCGAAAAGAACGACGCGCAAAGCCACAAGAGCGGCACGGTCGCGCCGCAAAGCGCGTTCAGCGGACAATACAAGAATGGCGCGCCCGCCTCGGCTCTCGCTCCGGCTTCCGCGCCTTGATCAACGATTAGCGCTCCGAACCGTGTGACGGTGCCGTATAGCGCCCCTGCCAGTACACGAGTGGGCGCGGCACCGATTCGTCGCGCAACACGGCGCGCACGCGCCCGATCACAAGTAAATGGCCGTGGCGCACGATGAGTTCGTCCACCTCGCAGTCCATCGCCACGGCGCTTTCCACGAGAAGCGGCGCCCCTTGCGTGGAAATGTGCACCCATTCGTCGTCGCCGTAACGCGCCTCGCCTTCCTCGCCGCGAAAGCCCGTGAAGCGCTCGGCGATCGCGCGTTGATCGGCTCTCAGCAGATTCACGCCGAAGCGCCGCGTGCGTTCGAGCAGCGCCGCCGACGAACTCGTGGCCTTCATCGAGGCCACCACCATGGGCGGCTGTGCCGAAAACGACGACACCGACGTGGCCGTGAAGCCGCTGCGTTGCTCGCCGTCGGCAACGGTCACGACGCACACCGCGCCCGCAAAGCCGCGCATCGCCTTGACGAAGTTGCAGCTCAGCGCGGCCGCGTCCTCGATGGCGTTCCTCGCTTCACGCTGCATGACGATGCTCGCGCGGACTGCGCAATCCATGCGCCTCGATAATAGGCAGTACGGTATCGCGGAAGTACGGAAACTCCGCCACGTAATCGACGAACGACAGCGTGGTGCCCTTGAAGCCCGCCTCGGCGAGCGAGATGATGCCCGCCGCCACCTGCTCCGGCGTGCCGACGAGCGGGAAACCGCCGTGCCCCGCCGCCATGCGGTCGCGTATCAGCGCGAGCAGGTCGTGCGGAAACGAGCGCGCATTGGCGAACTGCAACGCAACAAGATTGTCCACCGCCTGCCAGTCGGCGTTTTGTTGTCCGAAGTATTCCAGATACTGGCGCGCTTCCGCCTCGTTCGGGCGGCACACCACGTGCGAGAACGTCAGCACGTTCACGTGCTTGCCGGCCTTTTCGGCCTTCTGCCTGAGTTCCGCGACCTCGGTGCGCGAGCGTTCGAGATCGATCGCGGGCGTGAACAGAAAATTCGCATTGCCAATGGCGAAGTCGCGTCCTTCGCCCGAGCCCGCCGCGTTGAGAATGGGCGGCCGCGAGCCTTGCCACGGATGCGGCTTGCCATAGACATTCTTCAGCTGAAAATTCTCGCCTTGCCAGTCGAACGCGCCTTCGTGAGTCCAGAGCTTCTGCACCACGTCGAACCATTCCTGAGCGTACGCATAGCGCTTGTCGTGGCCTGTTGCGAGCGGCAAGCCCAGCGCCTCGTACTCGGGACGATTCCAGCCCGCGACGATATTCAGTCCCGCGCGGCCCTTGCCGATCTGGTCGAGCGTGGCGATCTGCTTCGCGACCACCACGGGATGATTGGCCGCCGTGTGGATCGTCGCGAACACAGTAAGGTCGCGCGTTTTCGCGAGCAGGCCGGCCGCCCACGTCATGGTTTCGAGCACGTCGCCGTGAAAGTCGGTTTCCCCGCCGTACCCAATCCAGCGCGCGATGGGCAGCATGAAGTCGATGCCCGCCTCGTCGAGCATGACCGCCAGCTTCTCGTTGTTGTCCCACGAATTGTCCCAACGCTCGGCGACTTTCGTCACCGACATGCCACCCGAGCAGTTCGTTGCGAACGTGCCGAGAATGAAGTCTTTGGTTTGTAGAATTCGTCTCATGTCAGTCCTGGCGCAGTAAAATTCCATCACCCGATGGGCCGCCACGCGGCGACCCGCTCTTTCACGCAATGCGAAGCGCAATGACCGAGCCATCACGCAAAGCCACGAAAAAAACCGCTGCCGCGAAGCACCGCTGGCATCTGGCACAAAGCGACTTCGGCGTCGAGATCACCGACCTCGAGTACGCCGTCATGCGGCTCGACCAGTCGTTCGAGCGCTGGCAATCCGAATGTATGGCCGCCGTGACCGGCATCGCGATGAGCGGCCAGGAAAACGCGCTCGTGCACGTGATTCACATGCACGAACAGCCCAAAACGATTCGCGATCTGCTACAGCTCACCAACCGGCAGGACGTGGCCAATATGCAGTACGAACTGCGCAAGCTCATCAAGGCCGGCCTGATCGACAAATCGGGCTCGGCGCGCACGGGCGTGTACTACGCCACCACGACCGAAGGCGCGCGCGTGTGCGAGCAATACGCGCTACTGCGCGAAGCCGTGCTGCTCAAGATGGCCGAGGCAACGGCGGGCATCAAGGTGGCCGCCGCGCGTGCGACGGCCTGCCTCGAACAACTCGAACGCGTGTACGAAACGTCCACGCGCGAGGTCGCCACGTTCCATCGGCAGCGCTAAACGTGCATCCGACTGGATCTCATTCGGTCATGATCGCGTTTTAAATTGAATTTCTATTTGATCGATCGTAGACCAGACGAATTTTGACTGCAACCGGTCAAAACTCAGGGAAAACACGGGCGTGGAAAGGGGCAAGAAAAGAATTCAGGCCATCGCGTCGCGATCGCCTGTGCAGCGAGGCCAGCGCTGAATCACCGCTCGGGCAGCAGTGCAAGCAGCAAACGGCGCAGCTCGAGCGTGTCCTTCTGCGCGAGCCTGGCCGTGAGAATGCGCTCGACTTCCTCCACGCGCGGCCGCAAGGTCGCCCATTGCTTCTTGCCGGCGGGCGTGAGAAAGAGCACGTAGCTGCGCTTGTCGGCGGGATCGTCGGTGCGCTCGATCAGGCCATTGCGCACCATGCGCGCCACGAGATCGGCGATGGTCGAGCGATCCACGTCGAGTTCGTCGCCAAGTTGCCGTTGATTCACCCCGGGCTGCGCATGCAGCACGTCGAGCGCGGCGTACTGCACGCTCGTGACCTCGGTGGACACCACTTCGAGCCAGATCGCCACGTGACGTTGCTGGGCGCGGCGCACGAGGCTGCCGGTGAAGCGGGAGAGCGCGGCGGATTCGTTTTTGTTCGGCAATTTGGCGACTTGCAGCGTTTAATCCATGCGGAACACCGGCCGGAAGAAGTCAGTGAGTTCCGCATAGGCATCGAGTGGAAGAACGTGCGCGACGAACTGGTCCGGGCGGACCACGACCAGCGCGCCCCGCTCGCGGTCGATGCCGCGCTCGCCGAAGATATCAGTCGCGGCGTCGCACGTAAATGCCTTCTCGTAGTCCACGAGACCCAACCGGCCTTTGCGCGGCAACAACAGCGCGGGCAAGTCCTCCAGTGGCATCTCGCGATGCGGTCGCTGGAACACGGCGCGCACGTCGAGCACGCTGTCGATGTCGGCGTCCTTCGGCGTCACGCGGCGCAGCACCGAATCGGGCGATGCCACGAGATGCTCGCAGAACGCGCGCAGCGCGATTTCGCGTGCATCGGCGAAGGCGTAGAGACGCCAGCGGCCGTCGGCGCTCGCCGTGTGGCCGAGATGCATGGGCTTGGCGTCGGCCACGCGCACCACCGGCGACGAATGAAAACGCGTGCCGATCGTGAAGCCGCGTGCGAGCGCCTGATGCGTGGGTTCGGCGGTGAGCACGGCGGGCGTGTAACGCGTGGCCACGCCCGCCGTGTAACGGCCCGCGCGCACGAAGTAGGCTTGCAGTTCCTCGGGGTCGACGCCGCCCGCCTCGGGCCGCTGCGGATCCTTCGGCGGCGCGGCCATCATCGCCGACCACTCCTTGTCGAAGTCGATCAGCTCCTGCGCAATGGGCTGGCGCTCGTCCGAATACGTGCGCAGCAAATCCACGGGACTGCGGCCTTGCAACACCGCGCCCAGTTTCCAGCCGAGGTTGAAGCCGTCCTGCATCGACACGTTCATACCCTGCCCGGCCTTCGCGCTATGCGTGTGGCACGCGTCGCCCGCGATGAACACGCGCGGCTCGCGCGAGCTGCCGTCGGCGGCGACGGCGTCGTCGAAACGATCGGTCAGGCGCTGGCCCACTTCGTACACCGAGAACCACGCGACTTCCTTCACGTCGAGCGTGTACGGTTGCAGAATGCGCTGCGCCGTTTCGATGATGCCCGCCGCCGTGGTCTGCTTGATGCGGTCGCGATTCGCGGGCGTGACCTCGCCGAGATCGACGTAGAAACGCACGAGATAGCCGCCTTCGCGCGGAATGATGATGATGTTGCCTTGCGTCGACTGCAACGCCACTTTGAGGCGGATGTCGGGGAAGTCGGTGACGGCGAGCACGTCCATCACGCCCCACGCGTGATTGGCCGCGTCGCCGCGCAGCGTCTGCCCGATGGCCGTACGCACACGGCTGCGCGAGCCGTCGCAACCCACCACGTAACGCGCGCGCACTGTTTGCGTTTCGCCGGCGTGTGCCGCGTCCGTGCGTTGCAGCGTGACCCGAACCGGATACTCACCGGTATCTTCGCGCTGCACGTCGATCACTTCGAGACCGTAGTCGGGTTCGACGCGCTGCGCCGAACGCTGCATCACGTCGAGCAGATAGTCCTGAATGCGCGCCTGATTGACGATCACATGCGGAAACTCCGACAAACCTGCTTCGGTGTCCTGAACACGACCGGTACGCTTGATCGCGCCACGGTCGTTCACGTCGGGCCGCCAGAACACGGTTTCGTTGACCCAATAAGCTTCGCGCAGCAGGCGTTCGCTCAGGCCGAATGCGTTGAACATCTCGACGGTGCGGCACGCAATGCCGTCGGCCTGGCCCATCAGCAAGGGGCCGTCGCGGCGCTCGATCACGCGCGTGGTGAGCGACGGAAATTGTGCGAGCTGCGCGGCCAGCACGAGCCCGGCGGGGCCGCTGCCGGCAATGAGTACGTCCACGGTCTCGGGCAATGCCGTGCGCGGCGCGCCTTCCGCCGCGGGTTGGATCGCCGGGTCGCCCGCGCGAAAACCGTTGAGATGAAACTGCATGGTGTCTTCCTCCAGTCATGTCTGTGACAACGTGAAGGGAAATATACTCCGTACACCAACTATTTTAAAGCACTTCGTGCGGGCCTGCTGTTTACCCTGGTTTGCCGATAACGTACCGGAAGAAACGCGTTAAGCCGCCGTCGTCCACGCCACGAACACGCCGCCCGCTTCGCGCAAGACGGCCTCGCGCGCGTCCATGCTCGTGCCGGGCGCGTCGTAGTACGCGGCCACCAGCAAGGGCGCGCGGCCGGGCGGCCGTACCAGTGCGTAGTCGTTGCTTTCGCGCGCTACGCTCGTGCCGGGACGGTCACCCGCATGCCAACCCGTGGGCAACGCGGCACGCAGACGATTGCGCCCTGGCTTGCACGCGACCATGCCCGCTTCGAGTTGCGCACGCGATGCCGCGCTCAATACATTGCCGAGCAGGATCGTACGCGCCGTGGTGGCGATCGCGCGCGGCGTGGTCGTGTCGAGTTCGCCGTCGTAATCGTTCGAAGCGAGTTCGTAGCGGTCGGAGCGCGTGACCGTATCGCCCAGATCGCGCAGAAATTGCGTGAGCGCCGCCGGTCCGCCCGCGCGCTTCATCAGCAGGATCGCGGCCGTGTTGTCGCTTTCCTCGAGTATTGCGCGGCACAGCGCGCCGACCGTCATCGCGCCGTGCGCGAGATTCGCCTTCGTGACCGGCGACGTGAAGATGAGGTCGCTGGCCGTGTAATGCACGAGATCGCCGGGCACGTCGTGGCCTGCGTCGACGCGCGCGAGCACTTGCGCCGCCAGCAGGCCCTTGAAGGTGCTGCACATGAGAAAGCGTTCGTCGGCGCGGTGCGCGAGCGTGCGGCCCGTGCCGGTGTCCAGGGCGAATACGCCAAGGCGGCCGCCGTGCCGGCGCTCGATCGCGGCCAGCGCATCGTGCGCGGTTTCCGCCGCGCGCAGCATCGACAAGGGGCTCAGCGCCAGCCATGTCGGTACGCCGAACATCACGGTACGGCGCAGGGGGGAAATCATCACTCGGGATCCTCGGGGTACAGGGCGTCGAAAGCATGCACGACCGCGATCATGTCGTCGTGGGCATAGCCCAGCGACTCGGTACGCGCATACAGCGTGCGACATCGTTCCATAAGCGGCACGGCAATGCGCGCCGCGTGCGCGGCCTCCACGACGAGCCGGCTGTTCTTCAGCACATCGGCAATGCCCGCCTGACGCGTGAAGTCGCGCGCGCAAAGCTTGTCGAGCTTGATGCGCGAGACCGCGCTCGCCATCGGTCCCGCATTGAGAATGGCCGCGAAGCGCGCCATGTCGAGATCGTGACGCGCGGCGAAGTGCGCGGCTTCCGCGAGCCCCGTGACCATGGTGATGAGAAACACGTTGACGGCAAGCTTCATGCGCAGCGCGCCGGGCACCGCACCGCATGTCACGCATTCGCGGCACAGGGGCGCGAGCAGATCACGCACCGCTTCGATGGCATCGGGCGCACCGGCGAGCATGGCGACGAGTTCGCCCGCCTCCGCTGGTTTGCGCGAGCCGGACACGGGCGCTTCCACATAGCGGCCGCCCGCCGCGTGAATGTCGGCGGCCAGCGCCTGCGAGTATTCCGGCTCCACGGTCGCCATGCTCACGATCGTGTGGCCGCGTACCCGCGCCGCGAAGGCGGCTGTGTGGCGCGCGAGCACCGCGTCCATGGCGGCGCCGTCTGCCATCATCAGGATCACGGTCGCGCAGCGCGCGAACACCTCGCCGGAATTGGCCGCGAGCGACGCGCCCGCTGCGACGAGCCGCTCGCACTTTTGCGGCGAGCGATTCCATACCACGAGCGCGTTGCCCGCGCGGCGCAGGTTCAGCGCCATCGGCTCGCCCATCGTGCCCAGTCCAATAAAGCCAATCGGCTCGCCGGTCGTCATGATCGAATGTCCTGTTGCGAAGTCGCGTCGATATGAGAATGCGCTGTGACGTCTGGGACTATAGTGCTGCATGAGACTTTCGACTATCGAATATTGATGAACCCATACTTCACTCGAACGGATAGGTCATGAGTACGCGATTCGACATCGACGCGCTGCGCACCATGGTGACGGGCGTCAACGCGGGCAGCTTCGCGCGCGCGGCCACGCAGCTCGGGCGCTCGCAATCGGCGGTGAGCATGCAGTTGAAGCGGCTGGAGGAACAGGCGGGGCAAACGCTGTTCGAGCGGCAAGGGCGCGGCCTCGCGCTCACCGAAGCCGGCGACGCGCTGCTGGCCTACGCACGCCAGATCGTCGCGTTGCACGATGAAGCGGCCGCCGCGCTCAACGCGCGTCCTGTCGCGGCCACGCTGCGGCTCGGGCTGCCGCAAGACTTCTTCGAAACCGTGATGCCGCGCGCCGTCACGCGCTTCGCGAAGCTGCGTCCCGACGTGCACGTGGAAGTGCGCGCGGGCCGCAACTACGCGCTCGAAGAGGAAGTGCAGGCGGGCAAGCTCGATCTCGCGCTCGCCTTCGCGCAGCCCGGTCAAAGCCGCTCCGGCACGCGGCTCGCCATGCTGCCGCTCGGCTGGTACGCGGGCAAGCGCGCGCCCGATCTCGCGGATCGCACAACGGACGTGCCGCTCGTGCTGTTCGATCACCCGTGCCTGTTCCGCCAGACGGCGTTGCGCGCGCTCGACCAGAAGCGCCGCGCGTGGCGGCTCGCGCTCACCACGCCGAGTCTGCCGGGCGTCTGGGCCGCGCTGCGATTCGGCCACGGCGTGACGGTGCGCACGGCGCACGCGGTGCCGCGCGGCGTGCAGGCGTTGCACGAGGCGGGCTTGCCGCGCCTGCCCGCGCTGGAACTGCGCTTGCATGAGCGCGCCCAGGCGGGCGGCGCGGCGGCGGAACTGCGCGACGTGCTCGTGGCGGCCGTGGGCGCGGAAGTGTCCTGAGCGAAGGCGCTCTAACTCTGCGCTAATTTACCGTCTTCAGACTGGCGTTCACGGTCGCACCAACCGATGCGGCCCATCCAACCGATGAAAGAGAACGCAACATGAACACGCTTATTACGATCCGCACGCCCCACACGATCAACACGATCAACACGATTCGAAACCTTCGCCGCAGCGCCGTCATGAGCCTGGTCAGCGCCGTTGCGGCTGCGTCGCTGGTGCTGGCTTCGGCGCCCGCGAATGCGCAAGCGCTGCCCGCGAATCCCATCGGCGATACGAGCAACGCAAACGGCGCGAGCGAGGCGCGCCCGCAGGCGATCGACATTCGCCAGTTGCACGACACGCTCAATCTCACGGCGACCCAGGAAGTGCAGTGGCAAGCCGCGCTCGACGCCATGCGCAACAGCCACGCGGCCGCGAAGATGAACGCCGATCAGATGCAGGTGAGCATGCAGCGGCTGATCGACCAGCCCGTTCTCGATCTCAACGCGATCCACGCCGCGCACATGAAGGCCGCACAAGCCGACGCCCTGCTGCCGGAACAATCGTCGAAGACATGGCTCGTGTTTTATAGCGGTCTGAACAACGACCAGAAGAAAGTGTTCAGCGACGCGCTGCGCCCACAACTCGCGTTCGTCGCGCATCATGCGGCGCGGCCCTTCGATCCGCGCACGGGTCTGTGAGTGCGCGGCGCGGTCGCGCGTAAGAAAGTAGAACCGGCGTGCCGAAGCCCTGCGCGACGGCACGCTCGTGCGCCGGCTAGCCGCCTTGGCGCATCCCGGCGTTCGAACTGCACGCGCGCTTCCCCGCCGTTCGCCCCGTGCCGGCCAAAACCCGCGCCGCCATCGACGAATAAAGCCCACGCAAGCACTCAGTCGAGCCCGCGCTTTCCCACGGCCCAGTACGCTTTCGTTTCGATCCGCGACGAAGGCACGCCACCGGCCCTCAACGCCTGCCGCAGCGGCTTGATCGACTGCGCCTTGCCGGTCAGCACGAGATGGGCGTGGCCGCGCGCGACCTCGCACAGGCGCGCCTCGATCGCCGCGAGATGCGTGCCATCGGCTTGCGCCGCCGTCAACGTCACGCCTTCCATGCCGAGCCGGTCGACGACGCGCGCCGCGCCCGCGAGATCGCGCACTTCGAGCAGCACGTCGAACGCGCCGCGCGCGTGGCGGCGCTGCAACGCGTGGGCCAGCCCGAGCGAGGTTTCGTCGCCGAACAACGCCGCGCGGGCGCTCGCGGGCGGCGCGTCGAGCGAAGCGCGCGGCCCGAACACGTCGCAGGAGTCGCCGGTTTGCAGCGCGCGGATCCAGGCGCTGCCCGGCCCTTCGCCGTGCGCATACGCGAGCACGCGCGTACGGCCTTCGGCGCGATCCCACTCGATCGGCGTATAGGTGCGATTCGTGAACGCGGAACCCATCGCGATCTGGATTTTCTGGCCCGGCGCCCACGCGTGCTCGCGAAACGCCGGGCTTTCCAGCGCGATCAGGCGAAAGTTCGCGGCGATCGTCTCGATGCCCGCCACGCGCGCCGGCTTCAGGAACGCGCGCATCAATGTCCGGCTCCAGTCCATGCTGCTCCTCTCGTTGAGGTCGGAAATCCTCCGACGAAGGCAGCAGCATAGCGAGCGACGCTTGTGGCGGCATTTGTTAATTGAGACAATCGATTCCGCAATCTCGCCAAATTTCAACGCCCAGCGCGTTTTTCACCTTCCGCCCGCACGCCATGCCGATTCTCGACGACGCCAGCAGCGACAAATTCGTCGAACCCGACGACGTCCCGCGGCCCGTGGTGACCTTCGGCGCAACCTTCGTCTCCAAGGGTTTCGAGCTGGAACCGCACGCGCATCGCAAGGCGCAGCTGATGATGTCGATGCGTGGCGTGCTGACCTGCGAGGCGGCGGGCGGCCTTTGGATCGTGCCGCCGCGCTGTGCGCTGTGGGTACCCGCGAACGTCGTGCACGGCATCAAGGTGTCGGGCACGCTCGAAGGCTATAGCGCGTTCGTCGACGCGGCGCTGGCCACGCCGTTGCCTGCCGCGTGCTGCGCGATTCCCGTTTCGCCACTGTTGCGCGAGCTGGTGATCCGCTCGGCGAGCTTCGAGGCATGCTATCCCGAAGGCGGCCTCGAATCGCATCTCGCGACGCTGCTGATCGACGAGATCGCCGCCGCGCCCATCGACACCATGCAGCACGTGCCGATGCCCGAAGACGCGCGCCTGCGCAAGGTCGCGACCGCGCTCATGGACCACCCCGCCGATCGCGGCACGCTCGAAACGTGGGCGAAACATGCGGGCTTGAGCGAACGGACGATGGCGCGCCTCGTGGTACGCGAGACCGGCATGAGCTTCGGCCGCTGGCGTCAGCAGATCCAGATCATGTACGCGCTGCAATGGCTCGCGGGCGGCATGTCGATCCAGCAGGTGGCGATCGATCTCGGCTACGAAAGCGCGGGGAGCTTCGTGACGATGTTCCGCAAGGCGCTGGGCAACTCGCCGGGACGTTATATGGCGGAGCGCGCCGCCGGGCAGCCGTGACAGCCGGGGCGGCGGCGGTTGCGTAAAAGCCCCTCGTGCGCGCGCTGACACGGCGCGTCGTGGCGCGGGCACGAACGCGCCGCGCGAGTCAACTCGCCGAAGCGTCGGGTTTGCGGGCGCGCGGCCTGGCGGCCGCGGGTTCGTCGGGGTTGCGCGACACGGTGATGGCTTCGTCGGCGCGGCGCCGGCCTTTGCCGTCCTTGCGCGCCATGCCGTCGAGCTGACCGTCGATCCGGCCGTCGCGATGGCCGTCGAGGCGACCATCGGCATGACCGTCGGCGTGGCCATCCACAATGGCGCCCGCATGACCGTCGGCGTGGCCGTCCACAATGGCGCCCGCAAAGCCATCCGCATGACCATCGATAAGCTCGCCGACACGGCTCGCGCCAACCGCCAGCGGCTCGTTGCGCAAGCGCGCCGCGAACACGTTCATCCACTCGATCAGCAACGCGCGGTCGGCGTGCGGCAAGCGGCTCAGCACGGCGGAGAGCGCGCGCGCCTGATCGTCCTCGCGCTCGGCGCTCTCGGTCACGAGCTGCGCGATATTGCACTGATAAATCTCCGCCAGCGTCGCGAGCCGCGCCACCGTGAGACTCGCCACGCCGCGCTCCATGCGCGAGACGGCCTCCTGCCCCACCCCCAGCCGTTCCGCAACCTGCTCCTGCGTGAGTCCGGCGATCGTCCTGCGGCGCGCGATCGCTTTACCGATCGTGCGCGCGACCGCTTTCTCGCTTTTTTTCATGCTTGATTCTCCGCGATTACAGGACCCGAATAGTGGCGATCACACCGCTTGACATGAAGGACGTTTCAAGATGTAATTAAACAACCTATTAGGTGGTACAGAACGCTCGTCTTATTTCGGCGCCATTCGCTTATTGCGTGCATGAGCGCGTGAAATTGGGTCGGCATTCTATCTCGCCTGATTCGGCGGCAAGCCCGAGAAACTCGCCGCCACGATCACGAAAACGGGTTATTAACTGACCGGTTTTAAAAAACGGACTTCCGAGCCGTGCGTGAAGTAGAACCTGAGAGAAAATATATGCATACGTTACCGACTTTTCACCGCGCTTCCTGCGTGGCGAAAACCCTTATTGGTACGCAAAAAAGTTCGCCGGAAACGGAAGCATCTACCCCCTGAGCCGCCTCAACGCCATGCCGGTTCAAGTCAACCGGTCATGGCGGCATAGGATTGATTGCCCCACCTACGCTCCCGGCACCATCCTGCGCCCGGGAGCTTGCGCCGGTCTCCCCCGTTCGGCGCCTTTTTGCGTTGTTTTTTTGCTTTTCGTTTGAGCTTCGTGTTTGCACTTCGCGTTTGGCTTTGCATCCGGCATTTCATTCGGTTTTGTTTGCCAGGCGCATTTAGCCGAATTCGGCATTGCACCGCTGCGCTTTCGCTTCCACCAATTTCCCCGCCTGCTTCATCCTGCCATCCTCGCCCGCTGCCGGGCTGGCATGCGCGCGCGACCTCGCGTTGCTACACTCGTTTTACGCGCCATCACCACGCGCCACCGGGAGATTCAATCATGCTGGACCGCGACCCTGCATCAGCGTCGTTCATGCGCGCCCGCGCCGTTGCGCCGCCGGCCGAAAGCGCGCTCGCCGCAAGTTTCGCCCGCGCGCATTTTGTCGATGCCTACGCCATCGCGTTGCCCACCGGCGCGCCCACGGATATCGACACGCTCGCCGAAGCCGTGCTGCGCGATCCGCCCGAGTGGTTTCGCGCGCTGCTGGCCATCCGCGATTCCGCCATGTCGAATTTCGGCGTGAAGACTTCCCGAGAATTGCGCGCGGCGGCGCAGCGTGACGGCGGCGATCACATCGACTTCTTTCGCGTGACCTCGCGCGGCGAGCACGAGATCCTGCTCGGCGAAGACGACCTGCACCTCGACTTCCAGCTGTCCTTGCTGCGCCGCGCGCGCGGTCATGGCGACACCCGCCACGCAGGCGATATCGCCGACACTCGCGCCGAACTCGTCGCCACGACCGCCGTGATGTGCCACAACCTGCTCGGTCGCGCGTATCTCAAGGCGATCATGCCGTTTCACCGGCTCGTCGTGCAGTCGAATCTGAATCGCGCGGCGCGGCGGCTCGCGGGCGAACATGCGTGATCGCCCGGACGCGGTTTCAGGGCGACGGACGATAACCCGCTCGACGTCGAACGCGAGCAGCGCGCAACGGGCGACCACGGCTCACGGGACGATCAAAGCACGCCCGAATGCGGAGCAACCGCGCGAAGGTGGGAGCAGCGAGATGACGACGCCGGCGTAATCAGGCGCAGGTGCAGAACGAGGCTGGACGCTCAGGCCGACGCCGCCGCTTCCCGCTCGAATTCGAACGCGGCGCGATGCGCTTCGACCGGCGCTTGCGCGGGCGCCGCGCGCCCCATCAGCACGGCGGCATAGCGCGTGTAGAGCCAGCACGAGCACGCCGCGCTCACGCAAACGCCGCACACGGCGGCGAGCGCGAGCACGCACGTCGTGGCGTCGGCGAAACCGTGGCGGCGCGCGGTATCGGCGAAATAGATCGCGAGACTGGCCACGACGATCACCGGCAGCAGCGCCGCCATCTGCGTGAACCAGATGCTCAGGCAATGGCCGCGCGTGTCGATCCACGCGTCGCGCAAACGCAGGCGGCCGCCCGCGGCCACATGCGTGGTGAGCAGGCTCAAGCGTCCGCAAACGAACAGCGCGACGACGACCGCCATGATCGCGCTCGCCACGATGAACTGCGTGACGTCGATCCACACGGCCGGCCAGAAGTGCGCCTGCACCAGCACCGCGCCCACGGCGAGGCTAATGCCCGCCGCAATGATCGCGAGGAACAGCACGACCATGCCGTAGGCCAGCACGCCATAGCGCAACGCGTGGCGATGGTCGGGCAACTCGGCGTGCGCGTCACGTTGCTCGATCAGCAGATAATGCACGGCCTGCACGACGAGCACCGGAAACATCGCAGCCCGAATCAACTCGAAGGCGCCGAGCGGCAACCACGTCATGAAGCGGAACGGCGGAATCGAATCCGGCGGCAACACCGTTTCGGCATACGGCGCCAGCCAGGCCATCGCGAACACGGCGAGCGTAAATACCGGCCGATGCATCGCGAAGCGCCAGCCATCGCGCCACGCGCCCTTCACGCACTGCCAGAACGTGACCGACTCCATTCCGCTTCCCCTGTGTGTTGACCGCGCGGCAGCATCCGCAGCGCAATGCACGTCGTGCACGCTACGTTGGCTGGCTGCGAATTGTGACACGCAGGGGCGCGCCGTTTATGCGTGACAGCGCACGTTTCAAGGCGGGTTGCGGAAGGCGCGCGCAACGTGTTTTGGCGCTAGTTTCAAGGGGTATTTCGATGCGGGGCGCGTCGATGGGCGGCCACCCGAGCGCAGCACGCGTGCCGCGTATTCCTCATACCCGCACGGTACGCGGCTTGCTTTTCGCGAGCATCCCCGTGCGCGCTGCGCTCGACATCCGCGCAGGCAATCCGCAGACGAAACGCGGACGAAACGCGGACAAAGCGGCGCGCACGGCCAAACGAAATCGACAGACGAAATCGACTTTTCGCAAGGAGATTCGCCGTGAAGATACGCTTTCCCAACGCCGCGCTTTTGTACATGGCCAACGGCGCCGTGGCGTTTCGCGCGCTCGTCGATGGCGAGGAAGTGGTGTGTGAAGTCTCGCCCGAAGCGCTCGAAGATCACTTCGGGGCGCGGCCCACGCGCGCGAGCCGTCTCGCGGCCTTCGAGGAACATCGCGCGCGCATCGAGACGGTTGCGCTGGCAACGATCCCGCAACGTCTGCGTGACAAGCGTTGCCAGCTGTTTTCGCGCGACTTCGGTCAGGCTTACGCCTGAACCTTTGCTTCTTCCAGTTCGAGGTTGCGCGTTTCCGGCAGGAACACGGCAACGATGAACACGACCACGTAAGACGCCGCCGCCCAGACGCCAATCGACTTAGCGAGGCCGACCGAGGCGCTCGTCATGCCCACGGCGGCCGGCACCAGCGAGCCGATGCCGCGGCCGAAGTTGTACGAGAAACCGCCTGCCGAGGCGCGAATCTGCACGGGGAACAACTCCGTGAAGCACGCGCCCATGCCCGAGACGATGCCCGACTGGAACAGCCCGAGCGGAAAGCCGAGCACGAGCAGCGCCGACATCGGCAATTGCAGGCGCGTATAGGCCAGCACGGTGAGCGTGGCGCCCGCCGCCGACAACGCGAAGGTCCAGCGCCGGCCGATCGCGTCGCTCAGATACGCCATGCCCACGTAGCCGCAGAACGAGCCGAAGATGTTGACGGCCAGATACATCGTCGTGAGATTGACCGTGAGGCTTTGCGTTTCGCGCAGATACGTCACGAGCCATGTGAGGATCGTGTAGTTGCCGCCGAGCGCGCCCGCCGCCATCGCCGAGGCGAGCAAGGTGCGCGACACCACGCCGGGCGCGAAAATGCGCGCGAAGGTCTGGAACGTGCCCGCTTCCTTGCGGAAGGCGGCGGCGGATTCGAAGGCCGCCGACTCGTCCACATTGCGACGCATCCACAGCACGAGCAGGCCCGGCAAGATGCCGACGAGAAACAGCACGCGCCACGCGAGATGCTCGGGCAGCACGCTATACAGCCCCCAATAGAACGCCGCCGCGAGCGCATAGCCCACCGGCCAGCCGGCTTGCACGCAACCCACCGCGCGGCCGCGAATGCGCTTGTCCACCACTTCGCCGATCAGGATCGCGCCCGCCGCCCATTCGCCGCCGAACCCGAGCCCTTGCAGGCTGCGCGTGATGAGCAGTTGATGGAAACCGTTGGTGAAGGCGGAAAGCCCCGTGAACAGCGAGAACCAGAGAATCGCGAGTTTGAGCACCCGGACGCGGCCGATGCGGTCGGCGAGCACGCCCGCGATCACCCCGCCAACCGCCGAAGCCACGAGCGCCGAAGTCCCGATGATGCCGGCCTGACCTTTGGTCATGTGCCACGCGGCAAGCAGAGTGGGAATCGTGAAAGCGAAGAACTGAACGTCCATCGCGTCGAGAACCCAGCCGAGGAAACACGCCCAGAAGGTGCGGCGTTGGGTGGGCGGCATGCCGCTGTACCACGATTGCATGAGGTCTATCTCCCGAGAGGCGTGTGGGCGCCTTATTAATGTGCTGATCGATGTGCTGACTGATCTGTTATCGACGGAGCGCGGGGTTTGGGTCCGCGCTTTCGTGCTTTATTCGTCATCGATTATGCGTGGCAAGCGCGAGCCTTAGCCTTGCGCGCCACGCATAGCAGCTATGCGCCGATTACCTCGGCCGGGTCAGGGAGAAAGCGGCAATTCGACGATCACGACCACGGTCGCGTCGCGTGCCGTCATGCGAATTTCATGCTCGCCGCGTAACGCGGCGCCGTCGCGTGGCGCGAGCCGCACGCCGTTCACGTCGATACGGCCGGTGGCCGGCACGAGATACGCGTCGGTATCGGCCGCGAGGGCGTGCGTGAGTGTAACGCCTTCGCGCAGAACGGCGGCGAGCAGGCGCGCAGGCGCGTCGATCGGCAAGGCGCCCGCCTCGATCTCGTCGCGCCGCGCGCTCGCCAGCACGACACAACGTTCGTCGTCCTGCGCGAGTTCGAAGCCGCGCGTGGCCCAGCGCGGTTCGCCGTCGAGCGCGCGCGGCCGCAGCCAGATCTGGAACAGCTGCGTGGCGACGCCCTCCTCGTTGCGCTCCGCGTGGCGAATGCCGCGCCCCGCGCTCATCGCCTGCACGCTGCCCGCCGCGATGCGGCCGCGATGCCCCGCGCTGTCCTCGTGCGTGATCGCGCCGCGCAACACCACTGTGAGGATTTCGACATTGCGATGCGCGTGCAGGCCGAAGCCCGAGTGCGGCGCGATCACGTCGTCGTTCCACACGAGCAGCGCGCGCTGCGGCGCGTGATCCGGGCACCCGAGCTCGCCATAGCGGCAATGCAGGCGCGTCTGGAGCCATGCGCGCTCCAGCGTGCCGAGCGCGTCGAAAGGTCGATGTTCGATCATCGTCGGTCTCCTGCGCGCAGGCGCGCGGCGGCGGTGGGCGCTGCCGCGCGCCTGTTTCGCGTGCCTCACACCTGCGCCTGACCGCCATCGACGAACAGTTCGATACCGTTCACGAAGCTCGATTCGTCGGAGGCAAGGAACAGCGCGGCATTGGCGATCTCGTTGGCTTCGCCCACGCGGCCGAGCGGAATGCGCGAGGCGAGGAAGTCGAGCAGACCTTGCTGCTGCGCGGCGTCGGGGCCCGCGAGATCGACGAGACCCGGCGTGCGCGTCGCGCCCGGCGCGATCGTGTTGACGCGGACGTGACGGTCCTTGAGGTCGAGAATCCAGTTGCGGGCGAACGAGCGCACGGCGGCCTTCGAGGCGGCGTAGACGCTGAACGCGGCCGTGCCTTCGCTGCCGGCGGTCGAGCCCGTGAGGATCACCGAGGCGCGCTCGGCGAGCAGCGGCAGCGCCTTTTGCACCGTGAACAGCGTGCCCTTCACGTTGCGGTCGAAGGTGTCGTAGTAATGCGCTTCGGTGATGTCGCCGAGCGGCACCATCGAGCCGCCGCCCGCGTTGGCGAACAGCACGTCGATATGGCCTTGTTCTTCGGCGATGCGGGCGTAGAGCGCGTCGAGCTGGTCGAGCTTCGACGAATCCACGCGCAGGCCCGTCACGCTGCCGACCTGGCCGATCGCGGCAACGGCCGCGTCGAGTTCGGCCTGGCGGCGGCCGGTGATGTACACGTGCGCGCCTTCCGCGGCGAAGCGCGTGGCGGTGGCGAGGCCGATGCCGCTGGTTGCGCCGGTAACGACTGCGATCTTGCCTGCAAGTTGCTTAGCCATGATGAAAGCTCCTTCGTTCTTCGGTTTCGGGTTTGTCGGGGTGATTTGCATCGCGTCGTGCGATGTAAGGAGAATATCGACAGCCCCATCTTTTCGAAATAGAATTGGTTGCAAACCATCATTGCAAAAATGAAATGACGAGACTGCCCGATTTCGAAGGTCTGGCGATGTTCGCGAAGGTCGCGGAAGAAGGTTCATTCGCGGCGGCGGCGCGCGCGCTGGGCGTTTCCGTGGCAACGGTGTCGCGCGGCGTGGCGCGGCTGGAGGAGCGGCTCGGCGCGCGGCTGCTCAACCGCACGTCGCGCCAGCTGGCGCTCACGGAGTTCGGCGCGGGGATCGCCGAAAAAGCGAGCGAGATTTTTCGGCAGGCGGAAGAAACGGAAAACGCCGCGCGCGAGCTTTCGGTGCAACCGCGCGGGCTGGTGCGGCTGGCCGTGCCGATGTCGTTCGGCTTGCGCTGGGTCGCGCCGCTGTTGCCGGAATTCCTGCAGCGCTATCCGGAAGTGCAGATCGATCTGCATCTCGCCGACGCCACCATCGACCTCGTGGCGCAAGGTTTCGACGCCGCGCTGCGCATCGCGGCGCTGCCCGATTCCTCGCTGGTGGCGCGGCGCCTGTGCGCGGTGTCGCAAATGGTGGTGGCTTCGCCGGGCTATCTGGCGCGGCACGGGCGGCCGCAGCATCCGTCGGAACTGACGAGCCGCGCGTGTCTCTCGTATGCGTATCGTGCGCGCAGCGACGTCTGGCGTTTCACCAACGACGCCGGCGACGAAGTGCCGGTCACGCCGGTGGGGCCGCTGCGCGTCACCAACTCCGACGCGCTGCTGCCCACGCTGCTCGCGGGCCTCGCGATCGCCGAGTTGCCCGAATTCATCGCGGGCGACTATCTCGCGGACGGCCGCCTCGAAGCGATCCTGCCCGGCTGGCATCTCACGCGCGGCGGCCTGTACTTCGTCACGCCTTCGGCACGCGCGCGGCCCGCGAAGGTGAGCGCGCTGAGCGATTTTTTCGCGGAGCGGCTTTCGACGCCCACGTGGCGGGTCGCAAGCTAATGCCGTAAGCCGATACCGCACGCCGCGCGGCATCGACTGGACATCGCGCGAACGTCACGCGAATTTCGCCTCGGCGAGATCGTCGAGCAACGTCGGGCCGCCCGGCCGCCAGCCCAGTTGCGCCTGCGTCTGCGCGCTCGAGGCCGGCATGTCGAGACCGGCGAACATGCCCATCCAGCCGAAATGCGCGGCGGCTTCGTCGGCGGAAATCGACACGACCGGCAACTTCAGGCCGCGGCCCAGCGACTCGGCGATGGCGCGGCTCGTGATGCCTTCCTCGCCCACCGCGTGATAGCGCGCGCCGCGTGCGCCCTTTTCGATCGCGAGCCGGTACACGCGCACCACGTCGGACAAGTGGCCGGCGGGCCAGCGGTTCGCGCCTTCGCCCACGTAGGCGACCTTGCCCTTCTCGCGCGCGATCTCGACCAGCGGAGAAATCAGCCCTTGCCGATACGGATTGTGGACTTGCGGCAGGCGCACCACGGACACGTTGACGCCCTGTTCGAGCAGCGCGTTCGCCGCGATCTCCGAAGCGATGCGCGGGTTCGGATGGCTCGTGTTGAACACGTCTTCGCGCGCCGGTTCGCCGTGCGCGCCGCTGCCAATGCCGGTGCCCGAGGTGATGACGAGCGGCCGCGCGGAGCCCGCGAGCGCCGCGCCCAGCGCCGCGATCACGCGCTGGTCTTTCTGGCAGTTGTCGATGAAACGCGAGAAGTCGTGATCGAACGCGAGATGGATAACGGCATCGGCTTGCGCCGCGCCTTCGCGCAAACCTTCGGGGTCTTCGAGCGTGCCGCGATACACCTGCGCGCCCGCGACGGCGAGCGCTTGCGCGCCGGCTTCGGAACGCGTGACGCCGATCACCTCGTGACCCGCGCCGATCAGTTCGGGAACGAGCGCCGAGCCGATAAAACCGGTCGCGCCAGTAACGAAAATACGCATCGTGAACTCTCCTGAGTGGGATGCGTTCACTATGCGGCGCGCGACGCGGTGCGTGAAGCCGGGACGTTATCGTAGGAAAGGGGTTAACAGGATGAGGCGTGGAGGATGGCGGGGCGCAGTGCTAATCCACGTTGGCGCGCCGTCTCCGCCGCCCTCACCCATGGTGCGCCTCGTCATCGTCGTCATGATGCGCGCTCATCGAGCCCATGCCGCCGCCCATTCCGCCGCCCGCGCCCATCGCTCCCAATCCGCCGCCGCCGCCGCCCTTTCCCTCGCCGCCGCCGTCCTTGCCCTTCGCGCCCGAGCCCGAGCCTGAACCCGATGGCCGCGCCGGCCCTTGCTCGGGAATCGCGAGATCGCCGGGCACCGCGTCGAGATCGAGCACCGAGCGAATGAAGGTGCGCAGCGACACCACCAGCGCGGCCGTATGCACCGGCCGTCCCTGCGTCATTTCCTGCGCGGCCTTCACGGCGAGCCGCACCTGCTCCTCGGTGCCGAGCAGCACGATATCGGCGAGCGCGCCTTCCACGGCGTCCCGAATGCGCCGCGCGCGATCCGTGCTGGCCGCTTCGCTCGACTCGGCGGGCGGCGGCGCGGGCGTGGCGACAACGGCGTCTTTCGCATCGAGCGCGACCTGCGCCTGCGGCGGCACCGCCATCGAGGCGCGCCGGAGATCGCGCAGATGCGTGGGATCGACGGCCAGGTTGCCCGTGAACGAGCCGCCCAGCGTTTTATATGCGGCGATCAGCGTACGCAGGCGTTCGTTGATCTGACGATTCTCGCGCTCGCGCCGTTGCTGCACCGTCTGCATCACGAGCAGGCGAATACCCACGCCGATCAACGTGATGACGGCGAGACCGAGCAGGGTCGAAAGCAGACTGGTCAGGGAACTGAAGTCGAGTGTGCGCATGGAAGCCCGAAGCCGGCGGCGTGCCGATACCAACCGGCAACGCCCAAGCAAACGCTGCGCCCAGCAAGGAGGCGTGCGGCGCGCGTCGAGCGCGTCGACTCAGGCTTCGCCGCCTTCGTGGCCCCTGGCGCCCGCGGCCATGACGAGCACGAGGGTTTGCAGCAGCCGCGCGGCCGCATAGGGTTTGTCGAGGATCGCCGCGAACAGGTTCGGATGCGCGCGCGCCGAAGCGCCTTGCGCCGCGCTCGACAGGATCACGGGAATGTGAGCGAGCGCGCCGTCGGCTTTCATGGCGCGCGCGAGGTCCAGCCCCGACATGGCCGGCATCATGTAGTCGGTGATGACGACGTCGGGCCGCACGCGCCCGATCAGTTCGAGCGCGTCCACGCCGTTGCGCGCGGCATGCACGATATACCCCGCGTCCTCGAGGAAGAAGGTGAGGAAGTCCGTGATCAGGGTTTCATCATCGACTACAACGATGGTCGTCATTCCGGCTCACTCTGGTGCGCTGCCGCGGGCGTCGCCAAACACGACGCCACTATCGCAACGCCGGTTTATCAGCAACCGTCACGCTGATATCTGCGCCCGATCGCAGGGCGCCGTCCGGAATCGTGAGCTTCGTAATGGAAGGCGCGAATGCACTGTCCCGAACCTTGATTACCTTGATCCCCTGGTACAGCGCGTCTTCCGTTTCTTCAAGCTGCATGCCGATGACGTTATCGAAGAGGCTGAGCGCCTCGGGTAGCGTGGTACTCGTGGGCACCGAACTGGACTCCTTCGTTTCCCACGTGCATAGCAGCGTCACGTCCATCACGCGAAGCTGGTTCGTGAGCGCGGCGAGAAACTCAGGAAAGCGCTGACGATCGACGGCCGCGCGCTCGAAACCCGCGAGACCGTCAATCACGAGTCTGCGCACACCACGTGCCTGCACGGCGTCGAGCAACTGATACGCGAGACTGTCGATCACGTTCTCGGTGAGCGGATTCCACATCACCGTCAACGCGCCCGACTCCACGAGCGCTTCCATGTCGATGCCGAGCGCGCGCGCCTTGCTCGCGAGCCGCGCGGGCGTTTCGTAGAAGCCGAAATGCAGCCCCGGTTCGTCCGGTGTGGCGAGGCGCAGGAAGTTGAGCCCGAAACTGGTCTTGCCGCTGCCGCCCGGCCCTACCACGGCCGTGGCCGAGACGGCCGGCAGGCCGCCCTTGATGCGCTTGTCCAGTTCCTCGAAGCCGCTCGACACGCGCTCGAGCGGCGCGTGATCGCGCCCGAGCGGATGCGCGTACAGCGCTTCGAGACGCGGATACACCGTCACGCCGTCGTCGCTGATGCGGTAGTGGTGCAGGCCGCCGAGCGCCTTGCTCCCGCGCGACTTCGACACGCGCAGGCGCCGCACCGTCTTCGAGCCGAACAGTTCTTCTTCCAGTTGCAGCACGCCGTCGACCATGGTGTGCTCGGGACTCGATTCGTCGATTCGCGCGCTCGTGAGGAACAGCACCGTGCAACCGCTGAAGGCGGCATGGCCTTGCAGCTCCGCCACGAACGCCTTCACGTCCAGCGAACTGTGCGTGCTCTCGCGCGCGTTGAGCAGGCCGTCGAGCACGAGCATGGTGGTGCCCTGACGCGCCATTTCCTTGCGCAGGAGTTCGACCAGCGCCGTGAGTCCTTCCACGCGCAAGGTGCGGAACAGGCTCAGATACGAGACTTCCTTGCCGACCACGTCCGGGTCGTAGAAGCCGAGCGTCGAAAGCGACTGGAACAGCCGGTCGTGCGCTTCGGCAAGCAGCGTGATGTAGAGCACCTTGCCGCCCTGCTTCGCCTGCGCGAACGCGATCTGGTTGGCGAGGATGGTCTTGCCCGCGCCCGGCCGCCCCTGAAGAATGTAGGCGGAACCCGCGATCAGGCCGCCGCCGAGAATGGGATCGAGGCCGGGAACATGGCTGTTCAGGCGCATCAAGGTCTGTTGCATCGCGTGCATAAATTCGGCGAGGAGAAGGACCGGAAGCCCGGCAAGAACCGCGGGCGCTACGCGCTCCGGTGCCGTGTGAATCGAAAAGCTCGCGCGGAGGGGATAAGTCCGCCGACGTCATTATGCGGCAAACGTCCAGTACTGGCGAATCGCCCGATTAAGCGGGGCGCTATCCGGAAGGCGCGCCGATAAAGGCCAGGCGCGAATTAACGATAGCGAACCTATGCGCTTTGAAAGCGCTTTATCCAGCGCTTCGAGTCGAGACTTCCCGATCGCGGCGAAGCGACCGTTTTATCCAATTGATTTCACGGGCATTGTTACCGGCTTCACGACTTCTTTAATACGGATCGGCACAATTTCAAATGCCTTTCGATTGCATTTCACTCACCCGGAGCGGTAACGATTCCGGGGCGCGCTTTCGAACTCGCCGGAATTCGCGCAAAGCCGTGTCCAGCGTTGCGATGCCGGTAAATAGACAGGGCATGAAGCCTGTTTGCCACACGCAAACGTTTGACTCATTTTGAATCGTCGCATGTAACGAAACCGACACAAAAGGGCTTTAGCGTGCTGGTTTCCTCATACGATGTGCCGCCACGTCATGCATCCAGCGCTTGCGCAGTTTCGTCGCCCCGGTGTTCCCCAGAGCCCCCGTTGCGCAGGCGATCTTTCCCAGGAAGTGCCGGCCGTCGATTCGGCGGATTCGAATTCGCTCGTGATGGAAATCTTCTATTCGCGACGCGACATGGTGAGCCTCGCCGTGATCGAAGGCGACCGCCCCATCGGCCTCATCAACCGCGACATCTTTCTTTCGCAGATGAGCAAGCCGTTCCATCGCGAGCTCTACGACAAGAAGAGCTGCATCGCGTTCATGGACAAGGAACCGCTCATCGTCGACGCCGACATGACGCTGGAAGCGCTCACCTTCAAGACCGTGGAAGTGGGCGAGAAAGCACTCGTCGACGGCTTCATCGTGACGAAGGAAGGCCGCTTCGCGGGCATCGGCAACGGCCTGCAACTGCTGGGCGCGGTGGCGGAAATGCAGGCCGAGCGCAATCGGCAGGTGATGCAGAGCATCGAATACGCGAGCGTGATCCAGCAGGCGATGCTGCGTGCCTCGCGCGACGCGCTCGCGGAAAAGTTGCCCGGCGCGGCGCTGCTGTGGGAACCGCGCGACGTGGTGGGCGGCGACTTCTATCACTTCGCCGCGTTCGCGGACGGCTGGTTCGGCGCGGTGGCGGACTGCACGGGGCACGGCGTGCCCGGCGCGTTCATGACGCTGCTCGCCTCCGCCTCGCTCACGCAGGCGCTCGAACAGTTGGGCCCGCGCGACCCGAGCGCGCTGCTCGCGGCAGTCAACCGCAACGTCAAGGGCCTGCTCGGCCAGGTGCACGGCGCGGGTGAGTCGCCGCAATCGAACGACGGCCTCGACGCCGCCTTTTTCTGGTTCGACAGCGCGAAGCAGCAACTCCATTTCGCGGGCGCGCGCATCGCGCTGCACGTGCTGCGCCCCGAGGCGGAGCACTTCGAGACCGTGGCGGGCGAACGCATGGGCGTGGGTTACGTGGACAGCCTCGCCGACCACGAATGGGCGCTGCACACGATCGACCTGCCCGCCGGCAGCCTGCTGTTCATCTCGACCGACGGGCTGATCGACCAGATCGGCGGCCCGAAGAAAATCGCTTTCGGCAAACGCCGCGCGCTCGACCTGATTCTCGAACGCCGCGCGCAAGCGCCCGCCTTCCTGTGTGACGCGCTGCGCGAAGCGCTCGTCGCGTGGCAAGGCGGTCAGTCGGACAAGGAAGCCGACAAACAATCGCGTCGCGACGACGTGACGCTATTCTTCACCCGCGTTTAAGGTAGTCCATGAACATGTCGGATTTCATCGATCAGGACGGTGCGTTCTTCGAACTCGCACAGCGCCGCAACCTGATCTTCTATCACAAGGGCTATTTCTCGCATAACATCGTCGCGGCGATGAGCGAGGTGGTGAAGCTGCAACTCGAAGTGGCGGGTGTGAGTACGCCCACGCGCCGCAAGCTCTTTTCGTCGTTTATCGAACTTTCGCAGAATATCGTGCATTATTCGGCCGACTCGCTCGTCGACGGCCTGGATAAGGGCGGCGCCGTGCGTGAAGGCGCCGTTTGCATCAGCACGGAAGGCGAACGTCACCTCATGATGTGCGCGAATCCGGTTGCTGCGGGCGCAGTGGACGATTTGCGCGAAAAGCTCGAGCCGTTGCGCAACATGACGCTCGAGGAAATCAAGGCGGCCTACAAGACCTCGCTGCGCGCGGAAACGCCGCCGGAAAGCAAGGGCGCGGGACTGGGCTTCCTGACGATGGCACGCGACGCGAGCGCACCGCTCGAATTCGCGTTTCATCCGCGCGCCGGCGATCCCGGCACTGTCCTTTTCTGCCTCAAGACCATCATCTGAGTAAAGTACGCGAACCAGCCATGGAAAATCTCTTCATTGCCGCCACGGCGACGTCGCCGGAGATCGATTTCCGGTTCGACCAGAACCTGCTTTCGCTCAGGGGCGAGTCGTATCCGGAGAACGCGGCCGCATTCTATTCGCCGATCATCGAGCGTCTGAATGCCTACCTCGAAAGCTGCTCGGACGCGGCGATCACCGTCGACGTGACCCTGACGTATTTCAATAGCTCCAGCACGAAGATGCTGTTCAGCATCTTCGATTCGCTCAACGAAACCGCCGCCGCGGGCAATCGCGTCCAGGTCAACTGGTATCGCGACGACGAGGACGAAACCATCCTCGAGTTCGGCGAAGAATTGCAAACCGACTTCACGGCGATCAAGTTCACCGATTGTCCCGTTTCGGTTTGAACACGGAGAGCAAGGTGCCGAACACCCCTGCGGACGCGTCGTCGAGCGACGCACCGGATCTGTTTCGCAATGAAAGCGACGCGCTGGAAAAGGCGCGCGCCACGCGTGCGGACGACCACGGCAGCGCCGAGCAATACCGCGCCGCGCTAGGCGACCTGATCGGGCATTTCGAGCGGCTGATGCGCGAAACGCGGCGGCTGATCGGCCGCAGCGATCGTGCCGAGCGCGAGATGCAGGCGCTCACGAATCAGCTCCAGTATCGCGCCACGCACGACGCGCTCACCGACGTGTTCAACCGCAGCGCCGTCATCGAGCGCACGGCGAAGGCGCTGCGCGCCGGCCGCGCGGTCATGATCCTGCTCGACATCGACGAGTTCAAGAAGGTCAACGACGACTTCGGCCATCCCGCTGGCGACGCCGTGATCATGGGGATCGTGAGCTGCCTGCGCCGGATCGTGGGCGACGAGGGGTTCATCGGCCGCGTGGGCGGCGAGGAATTCACGGTCGTGCTGCCGAAGTACGATCTTGCCGAAGCGCTGGAGATGGCCGACCGCATGCGTGTCGCCATCGCCACGCACGTGTTTCCCGCGCCGGTGCATCGCTGCATCACGGCGAGCTTCGGCATCAGCGCGAACGAGGCCGGCACCGACTTCGACACCGCCTACGGTCTCGCCGACTCCGCGCTCTATCGCGCGAAACGCGGCGGCCGCAACCGCGTGGTATCGGCCGACCCGCACGAAACTTCGGACCCGGCCCAGCCGCTTTAAGCGCCTGCTTTAAGCGCCTGCTTTAAGTGTCTTTTCCGCTCCGGCTACATCCCGGAGCGATCAAGTCTGCGGCCCGGCTGTGCTCAAGACGCGAGCCGCTCGTGCGCCTCGTGCTCGTGGCGCTGCGCGGTGAAGCGCAGCAGCGAGGTGTCGTAGCCGAGTTCGCGCGCGCGCCCGACGAGCTCCTTGGCGGTTCTCGCATCCGGTTCCGCGTCGCGCGTCAGGATCCACAGAAAACGCCCCGAGGGTTCGCCGACGATCGACCAGCGGTAGTCGTCGGCGTGATCGAGCACCCAGTAATGGCCCACGTAAAACGGGCCAAAAAACGACACCTTGAGCTTGGCGTTGCCGCTACCGGCCACGACCTTCGCGCGCCCGCGCGCCGCGCGGATCGGCCCGCTCGCCGAGCCTTCGCGGCACAGATTCAGCACGTCGATCAGACCGTCGCCACGCTTGGCGTATTGCGCCATCACGCCTTCGCAGCCGCGTTCGAAGCGATTGTCGTAGCGCGCGAATTCGAACCAGCGGCCCGCATACCGGTCGAGATCGACGGGCTTCAACGGCTCCGGGACCCGGCGATTACCGCGCGGGCCGCCCGCGAACGCACCAGACTTCTTGACCAGCACGGCGCCCACCGCGAGCGCGCCGAGGGCGAGCCATGCGGGGTGGATTCGATCTTCGTCTTTCATGCGGGATCCTCGTGGCACAAGTGGACGAGACCGGGACGCATGGTTCGTGCCCAGCGGCCCACGCGCGGCGGCGCGGTGGCCTTGCGCGACGAAACCGGCTGGCATGGCGCCGGCGGCATTTTGCAGGCTGCGCGCGGCGGGAACCCTTGCGCAGCGCGCGATGCGGGTCGAGCGCCGGATGGGCGCCAGCGTCTTCCAGGCGCCCCGTGCTCGCGCCTCGCCGTTGCGCACGCAACGGTTCGAGCGCATCGCAGCGCCAGCATCACGCCGATTCGTGCACGGGCCGCAACGCCGGCCGCCTCCTCGCGGCCCGCATCGCGCGCATCGACCTCAGTCGCCCCGCGTCGCGCTCAGCCGCCACGCAGCGGCCCGTTAGACGCAGTTCACTCGCTCGCGCCCGCCGCCTTCGAAGCCGCCGCAGCCGTCGAGGACACCGCCTTGCCCGCCGCGTCGACGATCTGCGCCGCGCCCTCGGCCGCCTGCGCCGGGCTGGGCACTTCCGCCGTAAGGATCGTGGCCTCGCCGCGTGCCGCGGATTGCTCCAGCGCGCCCGTCACCGCCATGAAGTTCTGATTCATGCGGCCTTCGGCGTCGGCTACGGCGTCGGTCAACGTGTCGAGCACGATTTCCGTGGCGTGGCGGAAGTACGCGACCGTCTTGGCCGTGCCCGCCAGCGAATAACTCGTTTGCAAACGCCACACGCCCAGCGGCGAGCGCTCTTCGGCGGCCGCCAACGCGATCGCGCGCTGCTCGTCGAGACTCGTGCGGATCGCCTGCGCCGTGAGATCGGCGAGACGCGTGGCCGCGCCGCCCCAGATGCCCATCCAGCTCGCCGCACCGGCATTCGCATGGAGGGCGGGGTTGACGCTCACATTCGTCACTTGAAGGTCGCTCATGATCTGACTCCTGTCTATATAGAGACGTGAAAGAGACGGCTAAAACCAGGGTTCGATGACAACAATGCAGCGCGACAATTGGGTGCGCCGCTTGAGGCTCGAATCACGCAACGGCCGTGCCTTCGCGGCGGCGTGCGGCGCAGCGAATTCACTTGCCGATACACCGCCGGGCCGACCATCGATCGCTACTGCGACGACCTTACGCCTCGAATAAGGCACCGAAACGAATCACACGAATGGAGCAACGGGTGAAAACTGCACTGACGTCACGCCCAAAGCTACACGAACGACCATGCGTAATTTCCCCGAGGCTACGCACTGCGCATCACGCCACGCGCCGCGCCTTACCAGGCGGACTTCAATTCGTCATACGGCAGGCGTTTTTGCATTGCGGCATGTCTGGAACGGAGCTTGCTTAAAGGGTTTCCAATTGCTCGATTACGCACATGCGGCCGCATCGAGCGATCCAGCGAATCGCCGATCCACACTGCACATCCGGGGAGTCACCCTTGTCGCTCAACGTCCTGATGGTTGCCGCCGAAGCCGCGCCGCTCGCCAAGAGCGGCGGCCTCGGGGACATGGTTAGTGCTTCCTCCGCGGCACTGCGTCAACGCGGCGCCGATGTTTCCATCCTCATGCCCGGCTACGAGTGCGCCTTCGATCGCGCCCGCGCCGCCACGCCGCTCGGCTATATCCGCGATCTGCCCGGCGGCGACGCGCGTTTGTGGCGCGCCGCGATGCCCGATTCCGACGTGCCGGTGCTGCTCCTGCAAATGGATCATCTCTATGCGGGCCGAGGCAGCGGTCTCTATCAGGACGCGACGGGCCGCGAATATATCGACAATTTCGCGCGTTTCGTCTCGCTCTCGGCCGCCGCTGCGCGTATCGCGACCGGCGTGCGCGGCGTGGTGCGGCCGCGCGTGGTGCATGCGCACGACTGGCACGCCGGGCTCACGCCGCTCTTCATGAAGCTCGCGGGCGCCTCGGCGAAAAGCGTGTTCACGATCCACAACCTCGCGTTCCAGGGCAACTATCCCACTGCGCTCGCCCCGTACGCGGGCATTCCTTCAGGATTGCTGAACGCTTCGCCGGACGACGCGCAGAGCATTGAGTTCTACGAAACGCTGAGCTTCATGAAAGCGGCCATCGTCTACGCGGACCGTGTGACGACGGTGAGCGAGCGCTATGCGCGCGAGATTCTCACGCCGCGCTTCGGCAATCGCATGGAAGGCGTGCTGGCCGCGCACACGGGCAAGCTCAGCGGCATCATCAACGGGATCGACGACGACACCTGGAATCCCGCCGACGATCCCGCACTCGCGCAGCCCTACGGTATCGACGATCTCGCGGGCAAGCACGCCTGCAAAAAGGCGCTGCAGCAGAGCTACGGCCTGCACGTCGATCCGTTCGCGCCGCTCGTGGCGATCGGCAGCCGCCTCACGGAACAGAAGCTCGCCGACGTGGTGTGCGAAGCCCTGCCCGCCGCGCTCGCGCGCTGGCCGCGCGTGCAGTTCGCGATCCTCGGCCAGGGCGACGCACGCATCGAAAACGCGTTGCGCCGGCTCGCGCGCGAATGGCCGGGCCGGCTCGGCGTGCATATCGGTTACGACGAAGATCGCGCGCACCGCCTGCACGCAGGCGCCGACATTCTGCTGCACGGCAGCCGCTTCGAGCCCTGCGGTCTCACGCAGCTTTACGCCATGCGTTACGGCACGATTCCGGTGGCGTCGCGCGTGGGCGGTCTCGCCGACACCATCGACGATTGCCCGGCCTCGGAAGACGGCACGCACACGACCCGCGCGAACGGTTTCCTGTTCACGGGCGAGCACGCGAGCGACGTGTTCCATGCGCTCGGCCGCGCGCTCGGCGCCTTCGCGCAACCCACGCTCTGGCGCGCGCTCCAGCGCAACGCGATGAAGCGCGATTCGAGCTGGCGCGTGCCGGTGGCGCGCTATCTGGACCTCTATCGCTCGCTCACGCAAGGGCAGATCGCGCCGGCCTCGCAGGTCGCGCGCGTGAGCGGCAATGCGGTGGCGCGCAAGACGAACCCGGCGCGACAACGCCGGGCGCAGGCGGAAGTGCGTCGCAGCGCCTGAGCGGCGTCGCGCAAAACGAAATTGCCGCGCGCCTCGTGACGCGCGGCAATGCGTTTAGACCGCCGCGAACGCGATATCCGAAGGACTGCCCACGGCCACGTAATTGCCCGTGAAGCGCAATTTCCCGCTGGCTTTGTCAGCGGAGAAAATGGCAATGTGATCGCTGCGCTGATTCAGCGAATACAAAAAGCGCCCCGAAGGATCGAAGCGAATCACGCGCGGGTAATCACCGCCCGTGGGCGTTTCCCCTATCCAGTGCACCTGCCCGTTCGCCCCGATGCCGAACTGCGCGATCGTGTCGTGCAACCGGTTCGCCACGTAGATAAAGCGGGCGTCGTGCGAAAGCATGATTTCCGAGGCGAAGCTCGTGCCCTGATAACCGGGCGGCAACGTGGACACCGACTGCATCTGCGTGAGCGTGCCGTGCTGCGCATCGTAGCCGTAGGCGACCAGCGTGGACGCTTCCTCGGTCACTTCGTAGAGCCAGCGCCCGTTCGGATGGAACGCCACGTGACGCGGCCCCGCGCCCGCCGAAGCGGCCACGAACGCCGGTTCGTTCGGCGCGAGCGCGCCCGAAGTCTCGTCGAATTTCCACAGGTAGGTTCGATCCACGCCCAGGTCGGTCGAGATCGCGAAACGCCCGTCCGGCGACGGCACGATCGTGTGCGCGTGCGGGCCGTCGTGGTCGCTGATCGCGAAGCTGCCCGGCACGCCCTCGGCAGCGTGCCCCGCGCCGGCGGGCGCTTGCGGCGCCTGCATCGAAACGGCGTCGCGCAGCGTGCCGTCCTCGCCCACGGGCAGCACCGCGACGCTGCCGCTGTTGTAGTTCGCCACCAGCAGATAGCGCCCGTTCGGATGCAGGCTCAGATACACCGGCCCCGCGCCCTGCGAGTTCACGGTGCTGACCGGATGCAGCGCGCCCGTGCCCGCCTCGATCGCGTACGAACTCACGGAGCCGTTGGTGGTGCCGTTGTAGTTCTTCACCTCGCTGGTGCTGAACAGAAAGCGCTGGGTTTTGTCGATGACGAGCGCGCTCGGGTTTTCGATGCCCTGCACCGGGTCGAGCGCGTCGAGCTTGCCCGTGGCGCGATCCACGCGAAAACGATGAATGCCGAGCCCGTGCGGCGTATAGGTGCCGACGAACGCGAACCACGCTTTGTCGTTCTGCGCGGCCGCGGCGGCCGCGCGCTTCGCGGGCTGCGCCGCACTTGCGGGGTTCGCGCCCGCGAGCGAGCCCATGGCCGAGACCGCCGCCATGGCGCTCACGCTCTTGAGCCACGCGCGCCGCGTCGCGAAGCCGGGGACTTCGAGTTGCCGATCCTTCGTCATCAGCCTGCCTCCTCGTGATGTTTCATGTCGTTTTGAGCGTGCCTATCCTAAACGGATCGGCGCCATCGCGCGCTGGCAGCGGCTTGCGGGCGATCGTCAAAAACGGGGAAGAGCAGCCGACCATGCGCGTTGCATGCGCCAATCAGGCGCGCGCGCTACCATGCGCGCAGGAGTGCGCACTCGCCGCCGCACTCGCTTGCTCATGCGGCGCCGCCTCTATCCGGCCCCGCTTTTATGCGCCACGAGAGGCCTTCAGGCGAGCCGCTTGCTGTTCGCGTGCGGTTGACTGCTTGCTCAAGCATCACCGCCGATCCGCTCTGGAGGTGTTCCATGGCCGCGCGTTCCCTGGCATCGCTGTCGTTGTCGTTCGGACTCGTCTCGATTCCCGTGAAGGTGTTCACGGCCACGGAAAGTCACGCGGGCGTGAGCTTCAATCTGCTGCACAAGGACTGCGGCTCGCGCCTGAAACAGCAGTATGTGTGTCCGCAGCATCAAACCGTGGTGCCGCGCGAGGACATGGTCAAGGGTTACGAGTTCGAGAAGGACCGCTACGTCGTGTTCGAGAAAGACGAACTCGAAGCCCTCGAAGCCACCGCGCAGCACACCGTCGACATCATCGCGTTCCTGCCCGCGAGCGCGATCGACCCGCTCTATCTCGACAAGCCCTACTATCTCGGCCCGGACAAACGCGGCGGCAAACCTTATTGGCTGCTGGCGAAGTCGATGCTGGAAACGGGCACCTGCGCGCTCGCCAAATGGGTGTGGAAAGGCAGCCAGCACATGGTGCAACTGCGCGCGACCGAGGACGGCATCATCCTCACGCAGTTGCTGTTTGCCGACGAGATTCGCGCGATGACGGGACTCGACGTCGAAAAGCCCGATCTTTCGGCCTCCGAAATGACACTCGCCGGGCAACTCATCGAGCAATACCGCGTGGATGCCTACGACGCGGCTGCCTTTCACGACGAAGAGAAGGAGCGCGTGCTCGCCGCCATCGACCAGAAGATCGCGGGCAAGAAGATCACCGTTGCGCCCGTCGCGCAGCAAGCGGGCGCCGAGATCATCGACCTCGCCGACGCGCTGCGCCGCAGTCTGCAGGGCCGCGGCAAACGCGCCGCGCCCGCCGCGGCGAAAACCGCACGCGCGGCGCAAGCGGCGCAATCCGCAGACGAAACGCCGGCCGCCACCGTCGCGGCGAAGCAGCGCAAGCCCGCGCGCCGCGCGAGCGGCAGCACGGCCACGCCCGCCGCCGTGCCCGTGAAGCGCACGGGCACGCGGAAGTCGTGATGTCGGTCGGCGGCTACAGCCTGCGCGACGTGCAGCGCATGCTGGGCGTGTCGCGCGGCGTGATCGAACGGCTGATCGCGGCGGGCTTCGTCACGCCCGCGGGCGGCGGCCGCGCGCGGCGCTTTTCGTACCGCGACGTGGTGATGCTGCGCACGGCGCATTCGCTGCGCGTGGCGGGCATCGCGCCGCGCCGGATCGTGCGCGCGCTCGAAGCGTTGCGGCGGCGTTGGCTGCGCGAAGGCGGCCCGGGCGATCTCACGGCCGCGCGGCTCACCGCCGTGGGCAATCACGTGGCCGTGCGCGCGCACGACGCCACGCTGCTCGCGGAAACGGGCCAGTTGCTGCTCGACCTCGAACCGCGCGCGGCGCCCGGCGACGTGCTCGACTGGTCGGCGGCCAGCTCGCTGCGCCAGCAGGACGCGGCGCTCGATGCGTACCGCGAAGGCGAGCGCCACGAAGGCGAAGGCGACGCGCGCGCCGCGCAGGAGGCGTACCGGCGCGCGCTGGCCGTCAACCCGCGGCATCTCGACGCCGCCTTGAATCTGGGCTACCTGCTCTGCGACGAAGGCCACTGCCGGCAGGCGGTGAACGTGTATCGCGCGGTGCTCGCGAGCGGCGCGGACTCGCCGCTGCTGCAATTCAACCTGGGCGTGGCGCTCGAGGACGCGGGCGATTTACGCGGCGCGCTCGGGGCCTATAACCGCTGCATCGACGAACAACCCGATTTCGCCGATGCGCATTTCAACGCGGCGCGCATTCACGAAGTGCTCGGCGACACGGCGCGCGCGATTCGCCATTTCAACCGCTACCGCATTCTGGATCGCGGCGGCGAGTAGGCATCGACAGGCCGAGTCGACAGACGGATGATCGGCGTCACCACCCGCGCGATGCTCGACGGCATCGCCATTTCAAGGAGCGAGTCATGAAGAAGAATCTGCTGCGAGCCGCGTGCGTCGTTTCGCTTTCGGCGTTTGCCCTGGGCGCGTATGCGCAAACGGCCAGCGACGCCACCAGCACGAACGATATGTCGATGTCGCAATCCGCGCCCGCCGCCTCGGGCAAGGCGACCAAGGCCGACCGCGCCCTCGGCCGCGCCGTGCGCAAGGCGCTCGCCAAAACCAATGGCTTCGACGTCTCGGGCGTGTTCGTGCGCGCGCGCGGCGGCGCCGTGACGCTGAGCGGTTCGGTGCGCAGCGGCGACCAGATCCAGAAGGCCGAGGACGTGGCGAAGTCGGTGCAAGGCGTGACTTCGGTGTCGAACAAGCTCACGCTGTTCCATGGCGGCAACGGCTGAGTTTCGGGCATCGATCGGGGTTTGATAGTGGGGCTTGCGGCGCTGCCATGGCGGCGTCGCGCCGCCCGCCGGCATCCGCGCGCGCATGCCGTGAAAGCGTTAGTCCGCGTGTATGAATGGGCGCGGCCGTTCAGCGCTTCCCAGCACCCTACGCGTCACCGTAGGCATCGAGATACGCGCGCAATTTCGCGGCGTACCAATCGGTGAAATGATTCAGCATGAATTCCGCCGGGGCATACGTTCCCGGCCGATACCCGCGCGAACTCACGCCCGCCTGGTTGTGCGCGACGAGCGCCGCGTCCTGCGCATTCGTGGCGCGCCATACCGCGGTCAGCGTCTCGATGTCGTAATCGACGCCTTCCACGGCGTCTTCGTGCACGAGCCACGTGGTCGTGAGCGCCGTGCGATTGGGCGCAAGCGGCAGCACGCGAAAGTGGAGGATGTGATCGGCGAGAAAATGATTCCAGTTGTTGGGCACGCGGAACATGCGCACCGACCCGAGATCGGGCTCGCGAAACTCGCCCAGTAACTTACGGCACGCGGCGCGCCCATCCATCGTGAACGAAAGCGCACCGCGACGCAGCGGCAGGCGAATGCAGCGGAACTCCGTGCCGCCGCTCGCGGGCAAGTGCGGTAAATCGAGCGCCTCCCAACGCGCCGTTTTCTCGCTCATGAGCGCCTGAAAATCCTGGGTGCCGCGCGGGTCGTCGGGCAATGCGAATTCGACCAGCGTTTCCAGCAATTCCGGATGACTGCCCGCGCAGTGATAACACTCGCGATTGTTTTCGATCACGAGCTTCCAGTTCGCCTCTTCGACGATGGTTTCCGACCACGCCACCCGCGTGCGTTCGGGCCGATGCGGCGCGATATACGGCGAGACCGCCGCCTTGAAGCGAGAGAAGTCAGGGGGCGTCTCGCCGAGGCAGAGATACACCATGCCGCACAGCGTTTCCACCGGTACGCGGCCGAGCCCATGCGCCGACCGGTCGAAACGGTCCGGCATCTGGCGCGCATGACGCAGCGAACCGTCGAGGTCGTAGACCCACTGGTGATACGGGCACACGAACTTCTTGACGTGCCCGTGCGCCTCGGTGCACAGCACCGAGCCGCGATGGCGGCAGGTATTGAAGAAGGCGGCCACGCCGCCGTCCTCGCCGCGCACCACCACCACCGACGTCGCGCCGATACGCAAGGTCACATAATCGCCCGCGCGCGGAATCTCGGCCACATTGCACGCGAAAAGCCACTCGTTCGAAAAGACCGCTTCGATATCGAGGTCGAATAACGCGGCGTCGGTATAAAACGCGCCTTCGAGACTGTGACCTTCACGGCGCGCTTCGAGCAGCGCCCGCACGGTGTTGATCGTCGCTTCCTGAATCATGCCGCTTCTCCTTGCTCCGTTTTCTTGAGCGACGGCGCGAATGCCTCTGCCAGCCACTCCACGCACACCTTGACTTTCGCCGACTGCGCGAGCCGCTCCGGATACACCGCCCAGACGTTCGCTGGCTGCGTGGCCTCGGGCAGCACGCGCCGCAGTTGCCCGCTTTCCAGTAATGGCTGCACGTCCCACACCGAGCGCAGCACGATGCCGCGCCCCGCCAGCGCCCATTGCACGGCGGCCTCGCCATGATTGGTCGAAAGCGGTCCCGTCACCTTCACGCACTGCGTTTCGCCGTTCACGTCGAGCTTCCACGCGCCGAACGGCCGGTCGCGCTCCTTGATGGCGAGGCACGCATGCGACGCGAGATCGGCCACCGTGCGCGGCGCGCCATGCCGCGCGAGATAGGCGGGCGACGCGCACAGCACGCGATGGTTCGCCGCCAGTTGCTTCGCGATGAGATGCGCGGCGATCTCGTCGCCGATGCGCACGTCGAGATCGAAGCCCTCCGCGGCCACGTCGACCACGCGATCGAACAGATCGAGCCGCACGGTCAGTTGCGGATAGCGGTCGGACAGCGCCGCCAGCGCGGGCGCGACGTACTGGCGCCCGAAGCCGAAGCTGCTCGAGATACGCAGCGTGCCGCGCGCGACGCGGCCCGTGCTCGCGACGTCGTCGACCATCTCGCCCACGTCGCCGAGTATCCTGTCGGCCCATGCGAGCACGCGCTGCCCGGCGCTGGTGAGCGTCACGCGCCGTGTCGAGCGATGCAGCAGCCGCGCGCCGAGCCGCGTTTCGAGCACGCCCACGCGCTTGCTCACATAGGCGGGCGACACCGCCATCGCCTGCGCGGCCGCGCTGAAACTCGCCTCGCGCGCAACGGCGCAGAACACGCGCAAATCGTCGAGTTCGGGAAACGCGGGTGCGGTCATGACAGGTTTCCTCGCGACGCGCCGCGCGCTCAGAACGAGTGACGCATGCCAACGCGCACGTCGGCTTGCGTCGTGGTGCGGGATGGCGCGAAGCTATAGCCGATCACCGCGTCGATGCCCTGCGACGCCTTCAGCCAGTCGCCCGACACGTAGAGGTCGGTGCGTTTGGACAGCAGGTAGTGCGCCCCCGCCGAAAGCTGGTTCCAGTGATGCGCGTCGAAATGCGTGTACTGATAGCCGCCCGCGAGACTCAATGCGGGCGCGATCTGCCAGTTCGCGCCGCCCTCGCCCACCTGCATGATCTGCGTTGCGCCCGACGCCTTGATCTGCGTGTGCGTGTAGGCGCCCATCAGCGTGACGTTGCCGATGGCGTAACTCGCGCCGAGTGCGAGCGCGCCTTGCCGGTCGACGGGAAACGGCGTGCCTGCGTAGAGATCGGTGACGGCGCCCGTCGTGGCGTCGACGCTGACCGTCGGTTGGCCGAAGAACGTTCGCGCGCCGATCATCGCGTACGGATCGAATGCGGCACTCCCCGAAGGCGTGTTCAACTGCGTATAGGCCGCGCCCATCGAAAGCGGCCCGCGTTGATACTGGCCGCCCACGCTCCACGCACTGCCCGCATGAAAGCTGCCGGGCGTATTGCTGAACGAATACACGCCACCAAAGCGAAATCCGCCGAACGGCTTCGAGACGAACTTGATCGCATTGGGCAGATGGTCGCCGTTCATGCGGTCGAAGTCGCCCTGATCGATCGCATAGCCGCTCGCCCACGCGGAAACGTTGTAGAGATAGACGAACTCCTGCGTCATGTCGAACTGGTTGCCGAACGCCAGCGTGCCCCAATCGTTCTGGAGTCCGACATAAGCATTGCGGCCGAACTCCGCGCCGCCGTTCGCGCTGCGCCCGTTGCCGAGGCGAAAGCCGCTCTCCAGCCGGAACACGGCCTGCCAGCCGCCGCCCAGGTCTTCCACGCCTTTCACGCCCCAGCGGTTCGCGTAGGACACGCCATCGTCGAATTCCACCAGCCGCGCGCCGCCCGCGTTGCTCACGTAGGTCACGCCCGCGTCGAGCACGCCGTAGAGCGTCACGCTGCCGTCGCTCGCGCGCGCGCCGGCGGAAAACAGGGCGAGCGCGCACGCGGCCGCGCACGGCGTCGCGCGCCGTGCCTGAGTCAGTATTGTCATGAGAGAAGTCGCGCGGGGAGGATCAGTTCAGGCCACGGTCGGCGTCACGCACGAAACGCCGTTCTTTTTCGATGTCGAGGGAGCGGCACGCCCACAGATACACCAGCCCCGAGACCGGCAGCCCCACGAGCATCGCCACGTCGGCACCGTCCAGCGCGCGCGCCACCGGCCCCATGTACAGCTCGGTCTTGAAGAACGGAATCATGGCGACGAACCCCACCGCGTAGGCGCTCAGACCGCGCCAGCTCCAGCGTCCGTAAATGCCGCGCGGATTGAAGATCTCGCGCACCGAATAATGCGAGTGCCGCACGATGAAGAAGTCGACGAGATTGATCGCGGTCCAGGGCGTGAAGAGGTAACCGAGGATGCCGAGGAAGTCGCCGAACTTGCCCATGAAATTGTCGGTGGCCGAGAACGCGAGCGCGGTGGCCACGCAGGCTACGATCACGAGACTCAGCACGCGCTTCAGCGCACTCGACTTGAGCGGCCGGAACGAATCGGCAATGCTCAGCAGCGTGAGGGATGCGCCGTAGAAGTTGAGTCCCGTGATGGCGAGCAGACCCAGCAGCGCCAGCAACAACGTGATCGCGCCGAAGCCGGGAAAGATCGCGTCGCCGGCGCGCTGCACGGCGTCGGTGATCTCGATCTGCGCGTTGAGCGCCGCTGCCGCCGTGCCGACCAGCATCATCCACACGCCGCCGATCAGCGCGCCCAGAAAGGTCCACCAGAACGTCGAACGCACGCCGGTGGTGGGCGGCAAATATCGCGAGTAATCCGAAACATAGATCGACCACGAGAGCTGATACGCCGCCGCCGCGAACAATTGCACGAGAAAGGGCGTGGACTTGAAGCCTGCGAAGCTGAGCTGCCCGGCGGGAAACTGCACCTTCACGCAAATGCCCACGCTGAACAGCGTGAGCACGACCAACAGCGCGAAAGCCAGCCAGCGCTGCGCCTTGTGGATCAGGTCATAACCGAAGATCGCGAGCGCGAGCGAGGCCAGCGTGAACACCACGTAGCTCACGTGCGGCTCGGTGCCGAGCAGATGATGCGCGGTCTGCCCCGCCATCAGCTGGTTGAACGAGTTGTAGCCGATATAGGTGACCAGCGCGACGACCCACACGAGCAACGCGCCCATATAGCCGAACTGCGGGCGCGACTGGATCATTTGCGGCAAGCCGAGTTGCGGCCCCTGGCTCGAATGAAACGCCATGAAGAAGGTGCCGAGCACGTTGCCGAGCACCACCGCGATCGCGCTCCACAGCAGATTGCCGCCCAAGCTCACGCCAATCGCGCCGGCGGCAATGGTGGCGAGATTGGCGTCGCCGGTAAACCAGACCGGCCACAAATGCCATGCCTTCCCTTTGCGCTCGGCGAGCGGCACGTAGTCGATGGAACGTGATTCGATGCGCGTTTTCGTGCGCGGCCGGTCGCCATCCAGCGGCTCGGCCCATGCGTCCTGAGACATGTCTCCTCCTGTGCGAGGTTATCTTTCGGTTAACGTAAAACTATTGGTTAACAATAGTACGCAACGATGACCTCACTCATGCACTAGCGAATTCGCCTATTGACGCGTCCCGCTTTGCTGATCTCAGGACTTGACTATCTGCCACACGCGCGGCCCAGCAAGGGATAACCCGAATCCCCTCTCCGTCCTGATTCTTCTATCCTTCCGTAAACCTTTGGTTTATTGTAAACCTGCGGTTACGTTAAATCTCTTTACTCCTTCGTCAACAGGCGGACGCCATGACCTATCTCCCCATCGAGTTCCACAAGCCGGAATCCTCTCCCAAACTGCCGGCGGACTTCTGCGCCAGGCACGAGAACGCCTGGACGATTCCCGCCAGCTTCTACACCTCGGAAACGGTGTATCGGCACGAAGAAAAGAAGATTTTCGAAGACACGTGGATCTGCGTCGCGCATCGCAGCGAAGTCGCCAACGCCAACGCGTACATCACGCGCGACGTGGTCGGCGAAAGCATTCTGGTCGTGCGCGGCAAGGACAAGGTGCTGCGAGCGTTCTATAACGTCTGCCCGCACCGCGGCCATCAACTGCTCGAAGGCAGCGGCCAGGCGAAAAACGTCATCACCTGCCCGTATCACGCGTGGGCGTTCAAGCTCGACGGCGCGCTCGCGCATGCGAACAATTGCGATCACGTGGAGTCGTTCGACAAGGACAAGTCGTCGCTCATGCCGGTAAGCGTGGAGGAATATGCGGGCTTCGTGTTCATCAACCTGAATCCGCAGGCGTCAAACGTGGAAGCGCAACTGCCGGGGCTCGAAGCGAGCCTGCGCAAGGCCTGCCCCGTGATCGACGACCTCAAGCTCGCGGCGCGCTTCGTGTCGGAAACGCCCGCGAACTGGAAGTCGATCGTCGACAATTATCTCGAGTGCTACCACTGCGGCCCCGCGCATCCCGGCTTTTCCGATTCGGTGCAGGTCGACCGCTACACGCATTCGCTGCACGGCAACTGGACGCTGCAATTCGGCCATGCGAAGTCGTCGGAGCGTTCGTTCAAGCTCGATCCCGCCATCAAGGACCCGAGCTTCCACGGCTACTGGGCATGGCCCTGCACCATGTTCAACGTGCCGCCGGGAAGCGACTTCATGACCGTGATCTACGAATTTCCGATGAGCGCGGAAGTCACTCTCCAGCACTACGACATCTATTTCCTCAACGAGGAACCCACGGCCGAGCAGCAAAAACTGATCGAGTGGTATCGCACCGTATTCCGTCCGGAAGACCTGCGCCTCGTCGAGAGCGTGCAGAAGGGCCTCAAGTCGCGCGGCTATCGCGGCCAGGGCCGCATCATGGTCGACGAGGCGCGCAGCGGCATCAGCGAGCACGGCATCGCGCATTTCCACCATCTGCTGGCGCAGCAGTATCAAGACTGACGCAAGCCACGCCTGCCCGGAGAACCGCATGACATCGCTCGAACAACCTCGCCTGCAGCATGAGCAGGCTCATATCGACGGCCGCTGGTGCGACGCCGCCGACGGCGCGACGCTCGACGTCGTCAATCCGTCCACGGGCGCGCATCTCGCTCGCGTGCCCAACATGGGCGCGGCCGAAACGCGCGCGGCCATCGAGGCGGCGCATCGCGCGTTGCCCGGCTGGCGCGCGACCACGGCGAAAGAACGCGCGCGGTTGTTGCGCGCCTGGTTCGATCTCGTGATGGCGCATCAGGACGAACTGGCCACGCTCATGACGCGCGAGCAAGGCAAGCCGCTCGCCGAGGCGCGCGGCGAGATCGCGTATGCCGCTTCGTTCATCGAATGGTTCGCCGAGCAGGCGAAGCGCGTCGACGGCGACGTGATTCCGGGCACCCACCCCGATCAGCGGCTCCTGGTCACACGCGAACCCATCGGCGTCTGCGCGGCGATCACGCCGTGGAATTTCCCCTCGGCGATGATCACGCGTAAGGTCGCGCCCGCGCTCGCGGCGGGCTGCACGATTGTCGTGAAGCCCGCGAACGAAACGCCGCTTTCGGCGCTGGCGCTGGCCGCGCTCGCCCAGCAGGCGGGCATTCCGGCGGGCGTGGTCAACGTCGTCACGGGCAAGTCGCGCGAGATCGGCCTCGAAATGACCTCGAATCCGCTCGTGAAAAAGCTCACGTTCACAGGCTCGACCGAAGTTGGCCGCCTGCTCATGCGGCAGTGCTCGGACACCGTCAAGAAAGTCTCGCTCGAACTGGGCGGCAACGCACCGTTCATCGTATTCGACGACGCCGATCTCGACGCCGCCCTCGAAGGCGCGCTGCTTTCGAAGTATCGCAACGCGGGCCAGACCTGCGTGTGCGCGAACCGCTTTTACGTGCACGATTCGCTCTACGCGGCATTCTGCGAGCGCTTCGCGGCGCGCGTGGCCGCGCTGCAAGTGGGCGACGGTTTCGCCGCGGGCGTGAACATCGGCCCGCTCATCAACGGCGCCGCGCGCGCCAAAGTCGACCAACTCGTGCGCGATGCGTTATCGCAAGGAGCACGCGTGCTCACGGGTGGCGCGCCGCACGCGCGTGGCGGCAACTTCTACGCGCCCACCGTGCTCGCCGACGCGAAACCCGGCATGGCCGTGCTCAGCGAGGAAATCTTCGGCCCGGTCGCGCCCATCGTGCGCTTTGCGAGCGACAGCGAAGTCGTGCAACTCGCCAACGACTCGATCTACGGGCTTGCCGCGTACTTCTACAGCCGCGACATCGGCCGCATCTGGCGCGTGGCCGAGCAGCTCGAATACGGCATCGTGGGGATCAACACCGGCCTGATCTCGAACGAAGTCGCGCCGTTCGGCGGCGTCAAGCAGTCGGGTGTCGGGCGCGAAGGCTCGAAGTACGGCATCGACGACTATCTCGCGCTCAAATATCTCTGCATGGGCGGCATCTCGGAGCGCGCCGCCGCGCCGGCCGGGAGCGCGAAATGAATGCGCGCGAATCGATGACCGTCGACGTCGTCGGCGTGGAAACGCTCACGCCGCTCATCAAGCGCTACACGCTCGCGCTGCCGGACGGCGCGCCGTTGCCGTCGTTCACTGGCGGCGCGCACGTGCTCGTGTCGATGCAGGACGGCGACGTGTGGCATCACAACGCATATTCGCTGCTCGGTTCGCCGCACGACACGCGCCGCTACCAGATCGCGGTGCGCCGCGAGGCAGTGTCGCGCGGCGGCTCGGCGTTCATGCACGAGCAGGTGCGGGTGGGCACGCGGCTCGCCATCGGCACGCCTGCGAATCTGTTCGAACTCGCGCGCGACGCAAGGGATCACGTGTTCATCGCAGGCGGGATCGGCATCACGCCGTTTCTCGCGCACCTCGCCGAGCACGCGACGAGCGATCTCGACCTCGAACTGCACTATGCCTACCGCAGCCCCGAGCATGGCGCGTTCGTGAGCGAACTGCGGGAGCACCCGCGCGCGGCACACGTGCATTGCTACGCGGACAGCGCGGGCCCGCGCCTCGATCTGCTCGAACTCTTCAAGCGCCTGCAACGCGAGCGCCCCGCGGCCCATGTGTACGTGTGCGGCCCGCAAGGGCTCAACGACGCGGTCTATGCGAACGCCGCGCTGCTCGGCTGGCCGAAGGCGCAGTTGCATTCCGAACAGTTCGCGGCCACGGATACGGCGGGCCAGGCGTTCACCGTGGTGCTGGCGAAGTCGGGCCTGGAAGTGACGGTGGGCGAGGACGAAACCATCCTCAAGGCCATCGAGCGGGCGGGCGTGAGCGTCGAATCGCTGTGCCGCGAGGGCGTGTGCGGCACCTGCGAAGTCCCGATCCTCGAGGGCCGCGCGGATCATCGCGACCAGTATCTCGACGAGGACGAAAAGGCCGCGCAGAAAACCGTTCTGCTGTGCGTCTCCCGCGCGCTCACGCCGCGGCTCGTGATCGATCTGTAGAGGCCTGCCCACGCCGATCCGTTACACTACGGGCTCGCCCAGCGAGCCGCGCCAGCGCGCCTCCGTGCGCCCTGGCCCGCCCCGGCGGCACACGCCTGGCCGACCCCGGCCCGCGGCGTCTGCCGTCTTTTTCGTTCGATCGCGCGTTCGACGCGCCCGCCATCAAGGGAAATGGATGTCCGAGGATACGTTCGCGTTCCGGCTCAAAGTGTTACTCGAACACAAGCAACTGAGCTTGCAGCAGGTCGCCGATGTGGTAGGCATCTCGCGCCCCGCCGTGCACAAGTGGACACGCGGCGGTGAGATCGACTATTCGAATCTGCGGCGCCTCGCCGCCTTTCTCGACGTGAACTGGGTCTGGCTGCGCTACGGCGACGAAGCCGTGAAAGATCTCGGCATCAACGGCAAGACCGAATTGCCCATGACCGATCTGCGCCGCCGGCATACCGCGGAAATCGTCTCGAACGAAGCGCGCATGAAGCAGGCGCAGGAAGCGGCCGGCATCGTCACCTGGGAATGGAATCTCGTCACCGACGAACTGTTCTATTCGAGCAATTGCGCGCGGCTCTACGGGCGCGAGATTCACACCAACGAGGCATTCTGGGAGATCCTGCATCCGGAGGACGCGCACTGGCTCAATGCCGAGACCATGCGCGCGGTGATCGCGAAGAAAGCGCCGCAGGTCTGGGACTTCCGCATCATCCTGCCCGACGGCCGGGTGCGCTGGATCGAATCACGTCTCGCCACGCTGCTCGACGACGCGGGCCGCGCCGTGCGCGTGGTGGGCACGACCATCGACATCAGCGCGCGCAAGGAAGCGGAGTCGGCGCTCCTGAGCCGCTTTCAGTTGCTCAACGACGCCGCGCGGCTTGCGGGTGTGGGCGCGTGGCGCTGGCTGCGCAACGCCGACGAACTCGTGGTGACCGAGGAATGGTGCCGGTTGTTCGGCGTGGACGCCGCCGCGCCGCCGCGACATTACGTGGATCTGTCGCGGCACATTCATGCGGAAGATCGCGCGGCGCGCGAAGCCGCCGTGAACGAGGCGCTCGCCCAGCGCGCCGACTACCGCGTGCTCTACCGCGCGGCGTTGCCCGACGACACCTGGCGCCTCGTGGTCGAGCACGGCCAGGCGCGCGTGTCGCCACACGGCGACGACGTATGGATCACGGCATTGTGCCGCGCCGCGCAACCGGCCGACATGAACGCCAGCGACTGACACGCCCATGAGGGCGTGAGGCGCGATTCAGAGCCCTCGCGCGATGGCTTCGCCCACGCCGGACGTACTCGCATTGCCGCCCATGTCCGGCGTACGCGGTCCTTCCACGAGCACCGTTTCGATGGCCTGCATGATGGCATCGTGCGCGGCTTGATACGCAGCATCGCCGTTGCCGAGAAACTCGAGCATCATCGCGCCCGACCAGATCATGGCGATGGGATTAGCGATCTGCTTGCCGAAGATGTCGGGCGCGGACCCGTGCACCGGCTCGAACAGCGAAGGAAACCTGCGCTCCGGATTCAGGTTCGCCGAAGCCGCCAGACCAATCGTGCCCGTGCAGGCCGGACCGAGGTCGGAAAGAATATCGCCGAACAGGTTCGACGCAACCACCACGTCGAAGCGATCCGGTTGCAGCACGAAGCGCGCGCACAGAATGTCGATATGCTGCTTGTCCCACTTCACCTCGGGATACGACCGGGCCATCTCCGCCACGCGCTCGTCCCAGTACGGCATGCTGATCGAAATACCGTTCGATTTCGTGGCCGCCGTGAGTTGCTTGCGCTTGCGCTGATTCGCGAGATCGAAGGCGTATTGCAGAATGCGATCCACGCCCTGACGCGTGAACACCGACTCCTGCAACACGAATTCGCGCTCGGTGCCTTCGAACATCTTGCCGCCCACCGAAGAATATTCGCCTTCGGTGTTCTCGCGCACCACGAGAAAGTCGATATCGCCCGGTTTGCGGTTGGCGAGCGGACACGGCACGCCCGGCAGCAGGCGCACGGGACGCAGATTCACGTATTGGTCGAATTCGCGGCGGAATTTGAGCAGCGAACCCCACAGTGAAATATGGTCGGGGACTTTCTCGGGCCAACCCACCGCGCCAAAGTAGATCGCGTCGAAGCCCTTGAGCGTGGCGAACCAGTCGTCGGGCATCATCTTGCCGTGCTGCAAATAATAGTCGCAGCTGGCCCAGTCGAAATGCGTGAATTCGATCTTCAGGCCGAACTTCGCGGCAGCGGCTTCGACCACGCGCACGCCCTCGGGCATCACTTCCTGGCCAATGCCGTCACCGGCAATGGCGGCGACCTTGAATATTTTTTGCGTCATAGCGGCTCCCGTTCAGGGTGATGAGTTGAACGACAGCATGTCACAACGGTGCGCGCGCATTAACGGCCCACGCGTGTTTCCCATGAACACGAAACGTGAAGAATCGATAGCCGACGTGCAGACTTCGAAGTCCTCGATCAGCAAGCGCGCCTCAGCACGCCGTGATGCGCTCGCGGGATCGCCGCGCCGCCCAGGCGAGCGCCAGGCACGACAAACCGTTATACGCGAAGATCCCCTTTGGACCCAGTACGGTCATGAATACGGAGGCAATCGCGGGCCCCGTCATGCCGCCCACCGAAAACAGCACCAGCAGCAGCGAGGCAATCGCCACGCGCAATGGCGGGTCGATCCGGTCGTTGGTATCGCCCGCCACGAGGCCGTATTGTGTGAACGTGACCGCGACATAGGCAATCGCGCCCAGCCACAAAAACGCGCCCTCGTGAAAGATCAGGAGCGCCGCGCTCAACGCCGCTGAGAGCAGCGCGATGCGGTACACCAGCACGCGCCGCGCGTAACGATCCGAGAGCCGCCCCATGGGCCGCTGCGTGAACAACGCGCCGAGCAGGCACACGCCCATGAAGAGCGAGAGATTCGCGGTGGCGAAGCCGGAGCGCACGAGAAACACCGGCATCAGCGAATAAAAGCCGCTGTAGAGAAAGCCCGCGATGATGCAGCCCGGCACCGCCAGCGAGGTCGCGCCGGTCAGCGCGCGCAGCACCTCGATCCAGCTATGCGGGCGCGCAGATGGATTCGCGTCGCCCGTGGCCATCCTGGGCCAGCCCGACAGCAGCGCCACGGGAATGATCGCGGCGGCGAACAACGCGGACGCGAGGCCAAACCCGGTCGTGCCGGCGGGACCGCCGACATTCAGCAGCAGTTGCCCCGTGCACAACGAAAAATAGTTGATGGTGGTGTAGGTGCCGAAGATGCGGCCGCGATTGGCATTGGACGCCGTGCCCTGAATCCAGCTTTCTATCGACGAAAACAGGCCCATGAACGCGAAGCCCGTGGCGAGCCGGATCAGTCCGAGCGTGGCGGCCAATTCGAATGCGCCGAACGCCTGCGTGAGAATCGTGGCGAGCGCGGCGAACGCGATGAACACGCGATGCTGACCGAACCGGTCGATCAGGCGTCGCGCGGTGAATGCGCCGAGCAGGAAGCCGAGGTAATAGCACGACTGAATGAAGCCCACCACCAGCGTGGATTCGCCGTGACGCACGAGGCGCAGCGGAATGAGCGTCTGGAACAGACCATTGCCGAGAATCAGAAACGCCGCGCCGAGCAGGAGACCCGCGAGCGTGCGGTACTCGCTGGGCGTTTGCACGGGCTTCGCCGCAAACGGCTGGGCAAGCGGGCCCTGAGCGCTTGCCGTGGCCGCACGCGCCGCGCCTTCATGCGCCGATGGGCCGTCTTGCACGCTCTGTTGCGCATGGTGGCGCGCGTCGTGCTGCACTGCTGCGCTCTCGTCTCCTCGTGCTTCCGTCATTCTCGCCGTCCGTCGAACCGTTGCCGGTGAGCGTGGTCCAGAATGCGGCCGCGCGCGAAATCCATCATCAAACGTGATAGAAAAATTAAGCGCACGTGATGCTCGTTTCCGTCGATATGAAACCGAAGTGAAGCCGCGCAAGTGAACCGGCATCGACTGCTCGCATGGCGCGAAACTCACTCCCGCGAGCCCGTTGTCAAGCGAATATCACACACGCTTATTTTCAGAATAAGTTGCGCCGTCCTCTATACGGCCGACTATTTTGACTTCCCTACTCTGCGAGCGGCTGACGTCGCCCATTGCTTCGCCGGCGTCCTTTTCATTTCAACCGCAGAGACCAACACATGCAAAAACATCTTTTTGCAGCGGCAATTTCGCTCGCATTCGCCACGGCCGCCCACGCCCAAAGCTCCGTCACGCTGTACGGCTTGATCGACGTCGGCGTGATCTACGCCAACAACGCCGGCGGCCATAGCCAGTATCAAATGGGCAGCGGCAATATCCAGGGTAGCCGTTGGGGCCTGCGCGGCACGGAAGATCTCGGCGGCGGACTCAAGGCGTTGTTCGTGCTCGAAAACGGCTTCAGCGTGACGAACGGCAAGCTCGGCCAGGGCGGCGACGAATTCGGCCGCCAGGCGTACGTGGGACTGTCTTCCGCGAATCTCGGCACGGTCACGCTCGGCCGCCAGTACGATTCGGTCACCGACTTCACCTACATGTTCGAAGCGGCCAACGTGTGGTCGCCGTATTTCGGCGCGCATCCGGGCGACCTCGACAACCTGAACGGCACCAATCGCGTCAACAACGCGATCAAGTACAAGAGCCTCTCGTACGGCGGCTTCACGTTCGGCGGCCTCTACAGCCTGGGCGGCGTGGCGGGCCAGTTCAATCGCAACCAGATCTGGTCGCTCGGCGCGAACTACGCGCATGGCCCGTTCGTGCTGGGGGTGTCGTACCTCAACGCGAAGGACCCGAACTACTCGTACTTCGGCAATAACTCGACCTCGAGCACCACGGCGTCGAACATGACGTCGAGCCGCGTGTACTCCGGGTATGCCTCGGCGAAGACGCAGCAGGTCATTGTCGCGGGCGCGCAATACACGTGGCAGGCGGCGACGTTCGGTCTGACGTACAGCAACACGCAGTTCAAGGACATCGGCACGCTTGCGGGTCTGCCCGCCACGGGCGCGGGCGGCGACGCGAAGTTCCACAACGTCGAAGCGAACTTCCGCTACCAGCTCACGCCTGCGCTGCTGCTGGGCGCGGCCTACGACTACACCAAGGGCTATGGCGTGAACAGCGCGAAATACCACCAGGGGGTGATCGGCGCCGACTACTTCCTCTCGAAGCGCACCGACGTGTACGCCGACGCGGTGTATCAGCATGCATCCGGCACCGACTCGACGGGCGCGAAGGCGGTGGCGAACATCAACTTCCTTTCGGCATCGACCACGCAGAACCAGGTCATGGCGATCGTCGGGATGCGTCACCGTTTCTAATATCGCTTCCCGTACCGCTTCCATACCGTTGCGCCTCCGGGCGAACGCCGGTTGCTTTGCGTAAGCGGCGCTTATGGTTAGAAACAGCGCCGCTTAGGCACCAGCGTTTCGCCACGGGTTCGGCTACCGTAGGGCAACGCACGCCGCGCCCCCGGCCGGCGTGCCGCCGCCCGCGAATCACGCGCGCAAGCGAACCCGAGGTATTGAACATGCAGAGCCTGGCTTTCGGGCACGTTTTTCGTGCCGATTCACCGCTGGTCCTCGTCACGCCGCATAGCGGCAGCCGTATTCCCGGCGAGTTGCTGGACCACGCGTCATGGGCCGCGATCGAAGGGCGGATGGCCGATCCGGCGGGTCTCGCGCTCGAAGCCCTCGCCGAAAAGCGCGGTATCACCACGATCGGCGCGCGCTACCACCCGTGCGTGATCGACTTCAATGTGGCGACGGAAAGCCGTCCGCTATCGCTGCGCCTGAGCCGCAGCGGCCTGTGCCGCACGCATACGTCGCGCGGCGAGCCGCTTTACGACGACTCGCATCCGCCCTCGGAGCGCGAAGTCGAAGGTCGCGTCGATCAGTACTGGCGGCCCTTTCATGCGGCCGTGGCGGCGGAACTCGCGCGCCTGCGCGGCCTGCACGCCAACGTGCTGCTGCTGGTCTCGCACGCGAGCTACTGGCTCTCGCCGTATCGCAACCAGAGCGGTGCGCTCGACTGCAACATCGGCAGCAACCGCGGCCGCTCGTGCGACCGCCAGCTCGTCTCCGCACTCACCGACACCGTGGGCGAACACGGCCGCTCGTGGGTCGTGAACGGCAAGGTCGCCGACATGTTCGCGGCGCAGCACTACGGCGCGCCGGGCCTGGGCGTGCATGCCGTGGAAATGGAGATCGCGGGCCGCTGGCGCAGCGCGCTCGAATACGAACGCGAGCAGCAGGAAGGCGCCGAAGCCACGGCCACGCTCGGCGCGCTGTTCGATGCGCTCGAAGGCGCGCTCGCGCGGTTGCCCGCGGCATCGGCATCCGCAGCGGCATCGGCATCGGCATCGGCATCGGCTTCGCTCCATTCAGCCACGACGGCCGCCCACGCCGACCGTTCGCCGAAGTAAGCGCCATGCGTTTTTTCCCAATATGTGCGCCCGGACAACCGTGTTAACATTTTGGCTGTCACGTCGCAGGCGACCATGAAAGAAAGCGCACCTGAACATTATCCAGACTGGGATCTGCTCGCGAGTTGGGTTGCCGTGGTCGAGTCGGGGTCGATCTCGGACGCGGCCAGCCGCCTCGCCATTTCGCAGGCGGGCGTCTCGCAGCGCATCAAGGCGCTCGAAACCATTCTCGACACCACGCTGCTCGACCGCGCCACGCGTCCCGCGCGCCCCACGGCCGCCGGTCAGCGTCTGTTCGAACACGCCACGGTGCTGCTGCAAGGCGCCGACCAGATGGTCGAAGCCGTGCGCAACGTCACGCGCGCGAAGCGTGTGGTCGTGCGGCTCGGTTGCGTGGACTCGTTCGCGGCCACCATCGGCCCGATCATCATCAAGGCGCTCGCGGGCACCTCGCATCAAATCCGTTTGTGGTCGGGCATCACGCCCACGCTCGACGCGCAGCTCGAAGCGCGCCAGCTCGACATGGCCGTGACCACCACCGAACTCTCGCAGGCGCCCGGCATTCGCCGCCAGAAGCTCTTTTCGGAGCCCTACGTGGTCGTGCTGCCGCGCAGCTTCGAAGTGGACCGCTTCACCACGCTCACCGAACTGAGCCGCCAGCTGCAATTGATCCGTTATAGCGCGCGCTCGGTGATCGGCCAGCATATCGACGCCTATCTCGCGGCCAACGCCGAGAACATCGAACGCACCTGCGAATTCGACGCCACCGACCCCATGCTGAGTCTCGTGGCGGCCGGGCTCGGCTTCGCGGTGACTACGCCGCTATGCCTGTGGCAGTCGCGTCATTACGTTCCCGACCTGCGCGTGGTCGCGCTCTCCTCGTTCTCGCGCCATGGCCGGCCATACCAGGGCCTGAGCCGTTCGTTCTTCCTCGCCTCGCGCGAGAACGAACTCGGCCATCTGCCCGCCGACCTCTACGATCTGCTCAAGCGCGCGTTCGAGCGCCAGGTGTCGCGCGACATTGCCAAGGCGCTCGCGCTCGCGCCCGAAGAAGTCTGTATCGCCGACGAGGAATGACGCGCGCGCCGCCAACGCGGCGTGCGCCGTCCCGCAGGCGGCCCCTTCCATAACGCCCGCCGATCCAAAGCATAAGTCGAGGTTTAGCAACGCCCCGCGTGCGGCCTTGCCGCTAGTCTGGACACTGAGCCTCGCCCCCGGCGGCGAACGGCGCGCCACGCGGCGGCGCCGTTCACGAACCGCAACGCCGGCGGTGTTTTCGAATCCCCTTCCCTAAGGAGCCAGTGTGATTTCAGGTCCTCAATTCCCGCTGCCCGCGAACGAACCCGAACTGCATTTCGGCACGGGCACGCAGGCGCAAGCGGAGCTGCGCAAGGCGCTCGAACAGCGCGACGTGGTGGACATTCCCACCGTGATCGACGGCCAGCGCTACTTCTCCAACGACGTGGTCGAAGTGCGCGCGCCGCACGACACGCAGCGCCTGCTCGCCCGCATTCACCGCCCGACCGAAGCGCAGATCCAGCAAGCGGTCGCGAGCGGCAAGCGTGTGGCGAAGGACTGGGCCAAACTCACGCACGCGAGCCGCGCCACGATCCTGCATCGCGCCGCCGACATCATCGCGACGCGTTCGCGCATGAAGATCAACGCCGCCACCATGCTCGGCCAGAGCAAGACCGTGGAAGAAGCCGAGCCGGACAGCGCCTGCGAACTGATCGACTTCCTGCGCTTCAATGCCTATAACGCGCAACGCGTGTACGCCGAGCAACCCATGTCGGTGGCCACGGCCGCGAACCGCGCCGACTGGCGTCCGCTCGAAGGTTTCGTCTATGCCGTGTCGCCGTTCAACTTCACGGCTATCGGCGGCAATCTGACCACGGCGCCCGCCATCATGGGCAACACCGTGCTGTGGAAGCCCTCGGAAAAGTCGGCGCTCGCCAACTACATCTTCTTCGAAGCGCTCGAAGAAGCGGGCCTGCCGCCGGGCGTCATCAACTTCGTGCCGGGCGAGGCCGAACTCACCACGCGCGTGGCGCTCGCCTCGCCCGATCTCGCCGGCATCCACTTCACGGGTTCTTCGGCCGTGTTCCAGTCGCTCTGGAAAGGCGTGGCTTCGAAGGTCGACTCGTTCCGCACCATTCCGCGCCTCGTGGGCGAAACGGGCGGCAAGGACTTCGTACTCGCGCATGCCTCGGCGCATCCGTCCGAAGTGGCCATCGCGCTGATTCGCGGCGCGTTCGGCTATCAAGGCCAGAAGTGCAGCGCCGCCTCGCGCGCCTACATTCCGCGCAGCCTGTGGTCGCAAGTGCGCGACGAACTGCGCGCGCGTCTCGCCGAGCTGAAAGTGGGCGACGTGGCCGACTTCAGCACGTTCATGGGCGCCGTGATTTCCGAAGCCTCGCACCAGAAGCTGAGCCGCGTGCTGGCCGCGGCGAAGGACGACTCGGCCGTGACCTTCGTGAGCGGCGGCAAGACGTGGTCGGAGCCGGGCTATTTCGTCGAGCCGACCGTGCTCGAAGTGAGCAACCCGAAGCACGCGCTCATGACCGAGGAACTGTTCGGGCCGATCCTCTCGGTGTTCGTCTACGAAGACAACGCATGGGATGACACGCTCACGCTGATCGACTCGACGAGCCCCTATGCCCTCACCGGCTCGATCTTCTGCACGGACCGCTTCGCGCTGCATCAAGCCGAAGACGTGCTCGTCAACGCAGCGGGCAACCTCTACCTCAACGACAAGCCCACGGGCGCGATGATCGGCCAGCAACCGTTCGGCGGCGGCCGCGCGAGCGGCACCAACGACAAGGCCGGTTCGTATCTGAACCTGCTGCGCTGGGCCTCGCCGCGCGTCGTGAAGGAAACCTATCTGCCCACGCGCGAGTGGCGCTTCGGCGCTTGAATGCGCGCTTGATTGCGCGTTGGAATGCGCGCCTGCATGAACGCATGAGCGCGCGGTGGAGATCGCATCCCGGCATCGTCGGGATGCCTTGAAAAAAGGGCTCATCGTACGATGAGCCCTTTTTCTTTTACATGTTCGGATAGTTCGGTCCGCCGCCGCCTTCGGGCGTGACCCAGACGATATTCTGCGTCGGGTCCTTGATATCGCAGGTCTTGCAGTGAATGCAGTTCTGCGCGTTGATGACGAGCGCGCTCTCTCCCGCCGGTGCTTCCGTGAACTCATACACGCCCGCCGGGCAGAAGCGCGCTTCCGGTCCCGCGTACCGCCCGAGATTCACGCGCACGGGCACGCTCGCGTCCTTGAGTGTGAGATGCACGGGCTGGTTTTCTTCGTGATTCGTGTTCGAGAGGAACACCGAGGAAAGCCGGTCGAACGTGAGCTTGCCGTCCGGTTTCGGATACACAATGGGCTTACACTGCGCCGCTGGCTGCAATGTTTCGTGATCCGAATGATGATGATGCAGCGTCCAGGGCACCCGGCCGCCCAGCACCTTCTGCTCCAGCCCCACCATCATGCTGCCCACATACAGGCCTTTGCTCATCCACTGCTTGAAATTGCGCGCGCGATGCAGTTCTTCCTTGAGCCACGACTGCTCGAAGGCCTGCGGATAGGCATCGAGCGTGTCGTTGCCACGTCCCGCTTGCAGCGCCTCGAACGCGGCTTGCGCGGCCATCTTGCCCGAAGCGATTGCCGCATGGCTGCCCTTGATGCGCGAGGCGTTGAGCATGCCCGCCTCGCAGCCGATCAGCGCGCCGCCCGCGAACGCGAGCTTCGGCATCGACATGATTCCGCCCGCCGCAATCGCGCGCGCGCCGTACGACAAACGCCGGCCACCTTCGAGGAAACGCCGGATCGCGGGGTGCGTCTTGTAGCGCTGGAATTCCTCGAACGGCGAGAGATACGGATTGGTATAACCGAGCCCGACGACGAAACCCACCACCACCTGGTTGTCGTTCAGGTGATAGAGAAACGAGCCGCCATACGTGTCGCTTTCGAGCGGCCAGCCCGCCGTGTGGATCACGAGTCCGGGCTTGTGCAGCGCCGGGTCGATCTCCCAGAGTTCCTTGATGCCGAGGCCGTACACCTGCGGGTCCGCGCCTTCGTCGAGCTTGAAACGCGCGATGAGTTCGCGCCCGAGATGGCCGCGCGCGCCTTCGGCGAACAGCGTGTAGCGCGCATGCAGTTCCATGCCCAGCTGGAAGTTGGCGGTGGGTTCGCCGTCCTTGCCCACGCCCATGTTGCCCGTGGCCACGCCGCGCACTTCGCCGTGTTCGCCGTACAGCACTTCGGCCGCCGCGAAACCCGCGAAGATCTCCACGCCCAGCGCTTCGGCCTGTTCCGCGAGCCAGCGCGTGACGTTGCCGAGACTCACCACGTAATTGCCGTGGTTCTTGAAGTTGTCGGGGAGCAGCCAGTTGGGCACCGGCTTCGCGCCGCTTTCGGAGAGAAACAGAAAGCGGTCTTCGGTCACGGGCACGTCGAGCGGCGCGCCGCGCTCCTTCCAGTCGGGAATCAGTTCGTCGAGCGCGCGCGGGTCCGTGACCGCGCCCGAGAGCGTGTGTGCGCCAACCGCCGAGCCCTTTTCGAGCACACACACGCTCACTTCGGCGTTGCGTTCCTGCGCCATCTGCTTGAGACGAATGGCGGCGGATAAACCGGCCGGCCCTCCGCCGACGATGACGACGTCGTATTCCATCGATTCGCGCGGGCCAAACTGCGCTGCGAAGTTATTCGTGTTCATTTCGACCGATATGTGACTGTGCGGGACGGCCGCGAAGCACGCATCGAGACGTGCGTCGCGGCCTCGTGGATATTCCGGCGCGCGCCATACGAAGCGGCGCGGCCGGACTGCAAGCCATCCTACGTCGCCAGATACCGGAAGCGCGCGACATCACCCGCGCTTATGCAGCATTCAAGCCCGCGTTAGTCTTGCGGGCCGCCATGCCGCGCCGCTCAACGCGAAGTCGGTACGGCCGCCGACGCCGCCAGCGCGTCCCAGCAGTCGTCGATCCGCTTCGAAAGCGACGGCTTCTGGATACGCTGCGTGGGCGTTTTCGGAAACTCGTCGACGATCGCGATGAAGCGCGGCACCTGGAACTTCGCCATGTTCGCCTCGCACCACGCCACGAACGCCTCGGGCGTGAATGCATCCGCGCCCGGACGCAGCTTGACGAACAGCTTCAGGTCTTCGTCGGCGAATTCGTTGGTCACGCCAATCAGCGCGCTCTCTTCCACGTCGGGATGGCCGTTGGCGACATTCTCGACTTCCCACGCCGAGATGTTTTCGCCGCGCCGCCGCACGCTGTCCTTCTTGCGGCCGAGAAAGTACAAATAGCCCTGCGCGTCCGCGCGACCGAGATCGCCCGTATAGAGCCAGCCGTTGCGCAGCGTTTCGCGCGTTTTCTCCGGATTGCGGAAATAGCCTTCGGTGATGGTGCCGGGCTCGCGCGCCTTCACGCGAATTTCGCCCACCGATCCGTGCGGCAGCGGCACGTCGTCATCGCCCACGATCTCCACGTCGAAATAGTCCACGGCCTTGCCGATGGAGCCGATCGGGCCGTCGAGATTCACCACGCTGAAACTCGACGTTTCCGTCATGCCGTAACCCTCGCGCACGGGAATGCCGAAGCGCTGCTCGAACGCCTGCCACACTTCCACCGGCGCGCCGCCGCCCCACGCAATGCGCACCGTGTGCTCGCGGTCGCGTGGCGAAGGCGGCTGCTTGAGCAGCAGTTGCAGCACGCCGCCCACGAAATGCAGATGCGTGGCGCCATAACGCGCGACTTCGTCCCAGAACCCGGAGGCGCTGAAGCGCGGCACGAACGCGAGCGTGATGGGTTGCATCAGCGCCATCACGAGCACTTCGCTGCCGAACACGTGATAGATCGGGTCCCAGAAGTGCAGCACGCTGCCCGGCGTGATCGAGCCGATCCACGACGAACCCAGCGCCGCCGCGCGCACCATGCGGTCGCTCATCAGCACGCCTTTGGCGGGACCGCTCGTGCCCGAGGTGTAGAGAATCGCGCGCAAGTCCGTGTCGTGCGCCGCGAAAGCGGGTTCGGCTTCGTTCGGCTCGTCGCGCCATTGCGCGAACTCGCCGCCGCCTTCCGCGCTGCGCCAGATCGTGCGCAAGCCGGCCACACGCGCGGCCGCCGGTTCGAGCGCGGGCGCGAACACGTCGTCGGCCAGCGCGAACGCGGGCTCGGAGTCCGTCAACACGTGTTCGAGCGCCGCGCCCTTCAGATGCACGTTGACCGGCACCTGCACCGCGCCGAGCTTGCACAGCGCGAAGTAGGCGAGCGCATGATCGACATGATGCGACAGCATCACGGCCACGCGGGTGTGCGCGCGCACGCCGGCCCGCGCGAGTCCGTTGGCCAGCCGGTTCACGCGCGCGTTGAGTTCGGCGTAAGTGAGCGACGTGTCGCCGGAGCGGCAGAACACGTGGCCCGGATTGCCTGCCGCGCAGTCGCGCAACAGCTTGGGGATATTGTCATCCGCCGAAAAATGCACCGTCGATTGCGACATCGATCGTATCCTCGTTGCGTGGGCGGGGCCGCTTACCAGAGCCACGTTTTCGTGTCGGTGAAGGTCCAGCGCTCGAAACCGCTCGCCGGATCGTAGTGACGTTCGAGGCGCACGTGACCGTTGAGCGTGCGCACGCTCATGTCGAAGAACGCGAACACGGCCGCGCGCATGGCGGCCGAATGCGGATACGGAAACGGCTCGAAGGTTTCGAAGCTCAGTTCGGCCACGTCGTCGCTCAGCGACTTCCACTGCGGTGCATTCTTGAACGCGCCGATGATGGTCGCGTAAGTCTGCGCGAGCGCCGCCGGGCTGTTGCCTTCGACTTCCGTCGCGGCCTTCAGCGAAGGCGTGAATTGCACCGCCAGCAACTTCATGGCCGAGGCGACCAGATGGCTCGCCGTGTGCATGCCGAACTGCGCCACGATCACTTCGATCGCGTGCTTCACATAGTCGGCCGCGTAGTTCGCGCTGCCCTTCATGATGCGCGCCTCCGGCCATTGCGCCGGGTCGAGCCTGGGCGCCTTCGCCGCGTCGAACTCGGGCGAGCGGTCCACATGCTCCACGCGGAACCGCTCTTCCGGCCGCAAATCGCGGTCGTACTCCAGGAAATAGCCTTCGTCGTACGGGTGGCCTTCCGCCACGAACTTGGTCGCCACCCAGCCGAGCCGCGGGCAGCCCAGCAGTTCGCCATTACGCGGATGCCAGGTGGACAGGATGGTGCGGCGCACCGACGAAGGCACCGCCAGCGCGGAAATGCCGGGGAACGTGCCCCACGGCGGCATATAGCGAATCCAGACTTTCTTCGGCGATTCCTCGACGTACTGCAACGTGAGACCGCCGATGGTATTGCTGAAATAGTGATACTTCGCGGCCGTGACAGCGGGCGGATCGTTGCGGATGCCGAGCTTCTCCAGCGCCTCCACGAAGCGCTGCGATTGCTCCGCCGCCATCAGCGTGCGCCAGACGTTATTGAGCGCGGCTTCGCCCTTCTCGCGCAGGACGATCGCCGTCACACCCGAAACCACCGACCAGCCGAACGCGCCCGAGAGATCCACGCGTTTTTGCAGCGCCGTCATGTCTTCATTGCCGAACTGCTTTGCTTCCATGCTGCCTCCTGTTTCCCTGTTCACCACGTTTTCACTGCATTGCACCGGCATCACGACATCGTCCATTCCTTGAAGCGGCGCGTGACTTCGTCAAAATTTTTCGCCCACCACGAATCGTCCATCAACACGCTGTTTTCCGATTGCAGGTCGGGGATCCACTTGCGGCTTTCCGGGCTCATCAGCGTGAGCGCCTTTTTGCTGCCGGGCGTATTGCCGATCAATTCCATGAAGGCCGCCTGACGGTCGGGGCGCGCGGCGAAGGCGAGAAATTTCATCGCGTTGGCCTTGTTCGGCGCGTTCTTCACCACGGCGAGATATTCGAAACCGTTGACCGTCTGTTCGAACGAAAAGTCGACCGATTGCCCCGAGGCCTTCGCGGGCTTCACACGCGACGCATAGGTGTAGCTGAAGTCGGTTTCGCCGGTTTGCAGCAGCGTGAGCGTTTGCGGCGTCTGGTCGATCCACTTCACCACGTTCGGCTTGATGCGCTCCAGCACGCGAAACGCGCGGTCCACGTCGAGCGGATAGAGGTGCTTCGGCGAGACGCCGTCGGCGAGTAACGCGGCTTCGAAGGTTTCGCTCGGCCGGTTGCGGAAGGTGCGGCGGCCCGGAAACGCCTTGACGTCGAAATACTCGCGGAAATTGCGCGGATGTTTGCCCGCCGGATACTTCGCCGGGTCCCACGCAATGCCGCCCACGAACACGTACCAGGGCAGCAGATTGTTCTTGATGTCGATGACGAGATCGCCGCGGTCGAACATCGCGAGATCGAGCGGTTCCCAGAAGCCCGCGTTCGCGCCCGCCACGCCGAGTGCATTGGGCGCGTCGAACACGTCCCACTGCACGTTGTTGGTCTGGATCTGCGCTTTGAGCTTGGCGAGGTCGGGCGTGTCGATAATCGTGACCTGCACGCCCGTTTCTTTCATGAACGGCTTGACGACCGACTCTTCCACGGCCTGCCGGTACGCCCCGCCCCAACTCACGAGCGTCATCTGGCCACCCGCGGCATGGGCTTTTTTCGAGGTGAGAATGGCCGGGGCGGCGGCCGCCGCGATTGCGATACTGGAGACACCCGAGACGAATTGCCTACGTCCCGTTGAAACGCCTTCCTTTCGAAGCTTTGACATAGCGGGTCTTCTCACACTGTGGTTGGAATGACATGCCCGGCGAGTCACGGCGAGTTCGCCGGTTCTGGGTGCGGCGTGGAGCGAGCCGTGACAGTCACGCTATGCAGCCAGAATTCGGCAGGCCATATCGAGTACGAATGCTTATTTAATGAATAAGGCGCGGTGATCCTGTGGCGCGCCGCCGCGAAAGCGGAATTCCCGAGGCAACAGGCGCGCAACGACCCGTCTGAATGCGGCAAATACCCCGCATTCCACTCGTCATCCGCATCGAAACCCGTGCAAAACCGCCCCGCGCGGCGTGCCAGTGCGACAGCCGCTTTTACTAATCATCTGTCCTGCTTATATTGGCGCGCCCCGGTTTATGGCGTTTCACACTTCGCCCCATACCCTTTGCTCAGGAAAGGACGCGAAACCGTGAACAAATATGATGTGGTCGTGATTGGCGCTGGCGTGATCGGCAGCTCCGTCGCATTTCAACTGGCGAAGCTCGGCGCGAAGAACGTGCTCGTGCTCGACCGCGGCACGATAGGCGCCGGAACGACCTCGCAGTCGTCGGGCATCTTGCGCACCCACTATTCCGTGAAGGAAAACGTGGAACTCGCGCTCAAGAGCTGGGACGTGTTCAACGACTTCCCGGCGTATCTCGGCGACGAAGAAGCGTCGTGCGGGCTCGTGAAGTGCGGCTACATGATCGTGGCGAGCGAAGGCGACAAGCTCGAACCGCTGCGCGCCTCGCTCGAGCAGCAAAAGGCCCAGGGCGTGCCGCTCGAACTGCTCGACGCGAAAGCCGCGCACGAGTTGCTGCCGATCGCCCGCTTCGACGACGCCGCGCTGATCGGCTACGAGCCCGAAGCCGGTTTCGCCGACGCCTACCTCGTCGCCACCAGCTTCGCGCGCGCCGCGCGCCGTGGCGGCGTGACGATCCGCGAGAACGTTTCCGTCAACCAGATCCTGTTCGAAGGCAACCGCGTGGTGGGCGTTTCGACCAGTGCGGGCGACTTCGCGGCGGGCACCGTCATCAGCACGCAAAACATCTGGACGCCCGAGCTTGCGGGCTGGACCGGCCGCAACCTGCCCGTCATGCCCGAGCGCCACGCGGTGCTCGCGCTCGAATGCGAAGCGGCGAAATACACGTTCTCGATGCCGGTGTTCAAGGACCTGGCCTCGCCCGGCATGCTCTATTACCGCAGCTACGGCGGCAGCCAGATGCTAGTGAGCGAAGGCATCGTGGGCGAAAAGCTCGGCGCCGCCGAGACCGAGCAAGGCGACATTCCCATGGACTACGTGGTGGAAGTGGGCGCGCAGGTCGCCGAGCGCTTCCCCGAGTACGAAACGGCGGGCATCGCTTCGTCGTGGACCGGCGTGTACGACGTCACGCCCGACTGGAACCCGGTGCTGGGCCGCCTGCCCGGTATCGAAGGTCTCGTGGTCGGTTACGGCTTCTCGGGCCACGGCTTCAAGCTCTCGCCCACCGTGGGCCGCGTGCTCGCCCAGGAGGCGCTGGGTCTGCCGACCGACGTCTCGCTCGCCCCGTACTCGATCGAACGTTTCGAAACCGGCGCGCTGCTCACGGGCAAGTACGGCCTCGGCGCGGTGTCGTGACGTCATGGCGATGAAGCCGCCCGAAGCCCGCGCGCTCGCCGCGCTGCCGCCCGAAGCATGGCGCAACGGCGGCGGCGTCACGCGCACGCTGGCGATGCACGACAGCGGTGGCAATAGCGGCGACGCCTGGCGCATCAGCATTGCCGAAGTCGAGCGCGACGGCCCGTACTCGCGTTTCACCGGCATGACGCGCGTGTCGTTCGTGTTGCGCGGCGCGGGCGTCGTGTTGCGCGAAGGCGCGCTCGACGTTTCGCTCGCGCCCGACGAAGCCGTGGAATACACGGGCAATGCGGCGTGGGACGCGCGTCTCGTGAACGGGCCTGTCACGGTGCTCAACGTGATGAGCGCGGCGCAGCGATATGGCGTGAAAGTGCGCGCGCTCGCCGCGCCCGCAACGGTTGCCGCCGGCAGCATCGCCCTCGTGCTCGCGCTCGAAGGCGCCTGCGAGATCGCCACGCACGGCGCCGCGAGCGTGCGGCTCGAAGCGGGCCACTACGCCGCGTTCGACGGTTTGCGCGCCTCGTTGCGCGTCACGCCGCATGCAGCGAATGCTGCAAACGCGCGCATCGTGCTCGTCACGTTGTCGCCGGCTGCGCCGTTGGTATCGGCATGAACGAATGGATTTGAGCGCTTTTTAGTATTCCGAGGAAACCAGCATGAAAGTGATTACCGCAGTCAAGCGCGTCGTCGATTACAACGTGAAGGTCCGCGCGAAAGCGGACGGCAGCGGCGTGGATATCGGCAACGTCAAGATGTCGATGAACCCCTTCGACGAAATCGCCACCGAAGCGGCCACGCGCCTCAAGGAAGCGGGCCACGCGAGCGAAGTCGTGGCGGTGTCGTGCGGCGTGGCGCAAAGCCAGGAAACGCTGCGCACGGCACTCGCCATTGGCGCGGACCGCGGCATTCTCGTGGAAACCGCCGTGGAATTGCAGCCGCTCGCCGTGGCGAAGCTGCTCAAGGCCGTCATCGACAAAGAACAGCCGCAACTGGTGATCCTCGGCAAGCAGGCCATCGACGACGACGCGGGCCAGACCGGACAGTTGCTCGCCGCCCTGCTCGACTGGCCGCAGGCGACCTTCGCGAGCGCGATCGAGATCGGCGACGGCACGGCCACCGTCACGCGCGAAGTGGACGGCGGCCTCGAAGTGATTTCGCTGCGCCTGCCCGCCATCGTCACGACCGACTTGCGTCTGAACGAGCCGCGCTACGTCACGCTGCCCAATATCATGAAGGCGAAGAAAAAGCCTCTCGAGACGCTCACGCCCGAGCAGCTCGGCGTCGATCCGGCGCCGCGCCTGAAGACGCTCAAGGTGGTGGAGCCGCCCGTGCGCCAGGCGGGCGTGATCGTGCCGGACGTGGCCGCGCTGGTCGAAAAACTCAAGAACGAAGCGAAGGTGATTTGAATGACAACTCTCGTGATCGCCGAACACGGCGAAGGTCAACTGAAGCCCGCGACGCTGCACACGATCGCCGCCGCACAGCGGGTGGGCAACGGCGTACACGTGCTCGTGACGGGACATGACGCGAGCGCCGTGGCGCAGGCCGCGAGCCGCGTGGCGGGCGTCGACAAAGTGGTGCTGATCGACGCGCCGCATCTCGCCGACGCGCTCGCGGAAAACGTGGCGGCACAAGTGCTCGCGCTCGCCTCCGACTACACGCATCTGCTCTTTCCCGCCACCGCGTTCGGCAAGAACGTCGCGCCGCGCGTGGCCGCGAAGCTCGACGCCTCGCAGGTCTCCGACGTGATCGCCATCGACGCGCCCGACACGTTCCAACGCCCGATCTACGCGGGCAACGCCATCGCCACCGTGCAATCGGCCGACGCCGTGAAGGTCGCGACGATCCGCACGACCGCGTTCGAAGCGGCCGCCACGCAAGGCGGCAATGCCGCGATCAGCGAAGCGCCGGCCGTACCCGACACGGGTCTCGCGACCTTCGTGCGCCGCGAGATCGCCACGAGCGACCGGCCCGACCTGACTTCGGCGCGCGTGGTGGTCTCGGGCGGCCGTGGTCTTGGCAGCGCGGAAGACTTCGCGCGCCTCGATCCGCTCGCCGAAAAGCTGGGCGCGGCGATTGGCGCCTCGCGCGCGGCTGTCGATTCGGGCTATGCGCCGAACGATCTGCAAGTGGGCCAGACGGGCAAGATCGTCGCGCCGGAGCTGTATGTGGCCGTTGGCATTTCGGGCGCCATCCAGCATCTCGCGGGCATGAAGGACTCGAAGGTGATCGTCGCCATCAACAAGGATGCCGATGCGCCGATCTTCGGCGTGGCCGACTACGGTCTCGTCGCCGATCTGTTCGAAGCGGTGCCCGCCCTCGCGCAAGCGCTGTGATGCCACGCGCGGCGTGCGCGCCGCGCGTTGTATCGTTGCACCGCGTTGTACCGCGTTGTACCGAATCCTCACGCAGTAGCAGGTTCGCCGTCTTCCCGCGCATCGTTCCGATGCCTTCGTGAAGACGGCTTTTTTTCGCCTGCCGATGTCTGCCGATAGGTGCCACGGACGTAAAAAAAGCGGGCATTGCCCGCTTTTCGTCGACACCCGACGCTCGCGATGACTTAGCGCGGCAACGCGCGCACCGCGTCGAACGCCGCCTTCACCATGCGCTCGACCACGGGCTCGACCTTGCTCGCCACTTCAGGCAGATACGCGAACGGCGCGGTCTCGCTCATATACGTGGACTGGCACATTTCGAGCTGCACCGCGTGCACGCCCTTGTGCGGCTCGCCATAAAAGCGCGTGTTGTAGCCGCCCTTGAAGCGGCCATTGGCGATCCACGTGAACGGCTGGTCGCCGAGCGTGGCCGTGACGGCCTCGAGCACGCTGGCGTCGCAACTGAGTCCGCCGTTCGTGCCGAGATTGAGGTCGGGCAGCTTGCCTTCGAACAGACGCGGCAGCACGCTCGCGATCGAATGCGCTTCCCACAGCAGCACGGTGCCGAACTCGGCCACGAGGCGATCGAGTTCCGCGCGCAACTGCGCGTGATACGGGCGCCAGTACTGCTCGAGACGCCGCGCGACTTCGGCGGCATCCGCGCCCGTGCCATGACGATACAAAGGCTCGCCGCGAAACGTCTCCGTCGGGCACAAGCCGGTGGTCGTCTGGCCCGGGTACAGACTCTCGCCCGAAGGCGGCCGGTTCAGGTCGATCACGTAACGCGAGACGCGCGCGCCCAGCACCGAGGCGCCCATCTCGCGCGCGAAGGCGTAAAGGCGATCGAGATGCCAGTCGGTATCGGCAACTTCGCTCGCGACGTCGGTGAGTTGGGGGCGCACGTCGTCGGGAAGCGCGGTGCCCAGATGCGGAATGGAGATGAGCAACGGCACCGTGCCGCGCTGAAAATCGTAGATCGGGGAAGTCATGCGAGTCATGTCGAGGTGACGTTGAGGGGAGCGGCCTGCGGAGCGCGGGCGGCACGCATCGTGCCCGCCCTGTGCGCGGCGAGCGCGGCCAATGACGCCAATGCCCCGCCATGCGCGGCGAGCCGGTCGGGCCCGAGCGACGCAATGCTCGTACAGCCGAGCAAACGCATGCAGGTGTCGAATTCCTTGTGCAGCAACGCGAGCACGCCCTGCGCACCGGCCTCGCCCGCCGCGGCGAGACCATAGAGCGGCGCGCGGCCGAGCAGCACGCCTTTCGCGCCCAGCGCGACGGCCTTGGCGATGTCGCTGCCGCGCCGGATCCCGCCATCGACGAGAATTTCCGCGCCGCGCGGCGCCATGGCGGCTGTGTGCGCGAGGATGTCGATGGGGCTCAGCGCGCCGTCCAGTTGGCGGCCGCCGTGATTCGAGAGCACCACGCCGTCGGCTTCATGTTGAAACGCGCGCGCGGCGTCGGCGGCCGTCTGGATACCCTTGATGAAAATCTTGCCGGGCCAATGGCGGCGCAGCCATGCAATGTCGCGCCAGTCGAGCGAGGTATCCATCTGACGCCCGAGCGCGGCCGCCTGGGCTTCGATGCTCGCGCCGAGCCGCGCGCTGCGCGCAAGATTCACGAGTTGCGGCACGCCGTGCACGCCCACCTTCGCGAGCCAGCGCGGATGCGTGGCGATGTCCCACAGCAGGCGCGGCGTCCAGCGCAGCGGCAAGGTGAAGCCCGTGCGCGCGTAGTGATCGCGCTGGCCGGTCACCGGGGTATCGACGGTCAGCAGCAGCGTGGAAAAGCGCGCGGCACGCGCTCGCGCCATGATGTCCTCGGCGATACGGCGATCCTGCTGCACGTAAAGCTGCAGCCAGAGTTCGCCGTCGGTGGCCGCGCGCACGTCTTCGAGCAGGCTCGTGGAAGCGGTCGAAAGCGCGAACGGCAAACCCACCGCATGCGCCGCGCGCGCGAGCGCTTCCTCCGCGCCGCGACAATAGAGGCCGTTCAAACCGGTTGGGCCGACCACGGCGGGCCACGCGGCCGGGCCACCCGCGAGCGTGGTGTGCGTGCTCACGTTCGAGACGTCGACCAGCACTTGCGGCGCGAAAGCGATCGACTCGTAAGCCGCGCGATTGCGCCGCATCGTGATCGATTCTTCCGCGCCGCCTTCCAGATACGACCATGCGAAGTCGGGCAGATAACGCCGGGCCGCTGCGCGGTAATCGGCGACGTTGGAGTACACCATCGCGCGCCTAAGCGGCAGCCGACGCCGACGAAGCGGGCACCACGCGGCCCGGATTCATCGTGTCGTTCGGATCGAGCAACTGCTTCATCTGCCGCATCAAGGCAATTTCGTTCGCGTCCTTGTACAGCGACATTTCGGGCACATGCAACGCGCCAATGCCGTGTTCCGCGCTGAACGTGCCGCCCATGCTCGCGGCGATGTCGTAAAGCCGGTGGCTCAGCGCGAGTTGCGTGCCGACCTTGTCCGCCACGCTCGCCCAGTATTCATGGGAGAACATGGCGATGTAATGCAGATTGCCGTCGCCCATATGGCCGACCACGACCTGCGTGGCTTGCGGATAATGCGCCGCGAGCGTCTGTTCCGCGGCGGCCATGAAGTCGGGAATGCGATACGTGGGCACGGCGATATCGTGCGTCAAGCCCATGCCTTCGCGGCCGTTCGCCTCGGTCACGTGATGGCGGATATGCCAGAGGTCGGCGCGCTGCTGGGCGCTCGCGGCCACGATCGCGTCGACGATCACGCCCGCTTCGAACGAGGGCGCGAGCGCGTCGGTGAGGCGCGCGGCAATGGCTTCGTCGTTACCGGAGGACGCCGCGAGTTCGACCAGCACCATCCACGCCGGTGTTTCGCCGAACGGGTTGCGTGCCTTCGCGGCATGGCGCAGCGAGATTTCGAATTCGCTGCGCGAGATGAGTTCGAGCCCGACCAGTTCGCCCGGAAACGCCGCCTGAAGCTTGAGCCCTTCCTGCACGGCGTCGTTCACGGTGGCCACGCCGAGCATGGCCGTGGCGGTGGCGCGCGGGCGCGGATAGAGTTTGAGCGCGGCTTGCGTGACCACGCCGAGCGTGCCTTCCGCGCCCACGAACAGGTTCTTGAGATCGTAGCCGCTGTTGTTCTTGCGCAGCGTGCGGATGCCGTTCCAGATGCGGCCATCGGCGAGCACGACTTCGAGGCCGAGCACGAGATCGCGCGTGTTGCCGAAGCGCAGCACGTTGGTGCCGCCGGCATTCGTGGCGATATTGCCGCCGATCTGGCACGAGCCTTCGGCGCCGAGCGTGAGCGGGAAAATGCGGTCCGCGTCGAGTGCGGCCTGTTGCAGGTCGGCGAGGATGCAGCCCGCTTCGACCGTCATCGAGTTGTTGTCGGCGTTGATCTCGACAATGCGGTTCATCTTCGCGAGATTCAGCAGAATGCTGTTACCCGAGGCGTCCGGCACCGAACCGCCGCACACGCTCGTGTTGCCGCCTTGCGGAAACACCTTCACGCCGCGCGCGTCGCACCAAGCGAGCACTTTCGAGACCTGCGCGGTGTCGCGCGGGAACACCACGCACGCGGCGCGGCCCGAATGGCGCTTGCGCCAGTCGATCAGATGCGGCGCCATGTCGGCATCGCTTTCCAGCACGTTGGCGACGCCCGCGAGTTCGCGCATCGCATCGATAATCGTCGTTTGATTCATCGCTTGATTCATAAGTCGATCACTTCCTCAACACCACGGCGTCGCGCGCGGCCCAGCGCACGGCCAGTTGCTGCCCCACGTTCGCGCGCTCCGCGGCACGCGCCGAAATGCCCTTCACGAGCAGCGTGGCGCCGTCGGCGAGCGTCAATTCGAAGCGCGTCATGCCGCCCACGAACGAGACCTGCGCGATCGTGCCGGTGCAGGTGTTGTCGTCTTCCGCACGCATCTGCTCGACGATGTCGATTTTCTCGGGGCGCACCAGCACCTTCACCTTCGCGCCGATCGCGTGCCCTTGCGTGCTGCGCACCTTGAGCACGCGATTCGCGGAAACGCGCACCACGCCTTCGTCCTGCACCACGCCCTCGATCAGGTTCGATTCGCCCACGAAGTCCGCGACGAACTCGTTGACGGGCTCGAAGTACAGTTCGTCCGGCGTGCCCAGTTGCGCGATGCGGCCGCCGTTCATCAGGCACACGCGGTCGGAGAGATTGAGCGCCTCCTCCTGATCGTGCGTGACGTACACGAGCGTGGTGCCGAGATCGCGATGCAGACGCTTGATCTCGCCCTGCAACTGGTCGCGCAACTTCTTGTCGAGCGCGCCGAGCGGTTCGTCCATCAGGATCACCGAAGGCGAATACACGATGCAGCGCGCGATCCCCACGCGTTGCTGCTGGCCGCCCGACATCTCGCGCGGCTTGCGATGCTCGTAGCCGGTGAGACCGACGCGCTCCAGCGCATTGCGCACGCGTTGCTGAATCTCCGACTTCGCCACGCCGCGAATGCGCAGCGGAAACGCCACGTTGTCGAATACGTTCAGATGCGGCAGCAGCGCGTAGTTCTGGAACACCATGCCGAGACCGCGTTCGCGCGGCGGCACGGTGGACACGTCCTTGCCGTCGAGCACGATGATGCCTTCGGTGGGCGCCACGGCACCCGCGATGATGTTGAGGATCGTGCTCTTGCCCGAACCGCTCGGCCCGAGCAAGCTCAGGAATTCGCCTTTGCGGATCGAAAAGTCGGTGGCGTGCAGCGCGACCGCGCTGCCGTACTGCTTGCTCACGCCGCGAAAGACGATCATGTCTTCCGTGTTGCGCTGCGTCGCCGCGACGCTCGCGGCATCCTTGCCCGTGGGAGCGGCTGCGGCCTGCGGACGGCCGTCGTTATCCAGTAGAACGTGTGACATGTTTTTCTCCAACCTCAATGCGACGACTCGGGCGCAGCCGGCTGAAGCCAAACCGACACGCAACAGAAAATCAGCGAAAGCAACGTGAGCAGCGCGGAAACCGCCGCGATCACGGGTGAAATATCCCACTGGATGCTGCTGTACATCCGCACCGGCAGCGTGGTCGTGGCCGGGCTCGTGAGAAACCATGCGATCACGACCTCGTCGAACGACACCAGGAACGCGAACAGCGCGCCCGCGAGAATCGACGGACGAAGCTGCGGCAGCACCACCTTGAAGAACACCGTGCTGCGTTTCGCGCCCATGATGGTGGTGGCGAACTCGAGCGCGGGATCGAGTTTCTTCACGCCGGCCATCACCGTCATCATCATGAAGGGCGTGACGTAGGCCACGTGGCTCATGACGAGACCGAGCGTCGAGCCGACCAGATGCAAGCGCGACAGATACAGATACAGACCGAGCGACATTACGATCACGGGCACGAGGATCGGGCTCATGAGCAACAGCAGCACAAAGCGCTTGCCGGGAAACTCGTGACGCACGAGACCGTAGGCGGCCGGCACGCCCAGCAGCACGGAAACCAGCATGGTTAGACTCGCCACCTTCAGGCTTTGCAGGATCGGGCCGACCCAACTGTCCGAGGTGAACAGATGCACGTAGAGCGAGGTGGACCACACGCGCGGCGGGAACGTCAGCTCGCCGTCGCCGCCGAACGAGATCGGAATGACGATGAGTGTGGGCACCAGAATGAACACGTACACCAGAATGGCGATCACATTGCGCAGGCGCGCATAGCGGCGCGCGAGACCGTCGACCACCACACCGCGCCGGACCGCCGGCAGACTTGCTTGCATCGACGTGCTCATGCCATCACCTTTTTCGAATCGCGCTTCTGGAAACGCTCCGCGCCGAGCGCCGCGAGCGTGACGATGCCGAGCAGGATCACGCCGATGGCGGACGCCATGTTCCAGTCCATCGTTTCGCGCGTATAAAAGTCCACGAGATTGGACATCATCGCGTCCTTGCGGCCACCCAGCAGGGCCGGAATCACGAAGAAGCCCATCGACATGACCGTGGTGCTCAACGCGGCCGCGGCCACGCCCGGCATCGACAAAGGCAGCGTGATACGGAAGAAAATGCGCGGCGGCTTCGCGCCCATGATTTCGGAAGCGCGGTACAAGGACTGGTCGATGGCGAGCAAGCTGGCGAGCACGGGAAACACGATGAACGGAATCAGATAGTTCGTCATGCCGACCATTACGCCGAAGCGGTTGAACAGCATCGGCAATTGCACCTGGGTGGCGAACAGCACCGAGAGCATTTTGTTGACGAGGCCGTCACGGCCGAGCAGGACCGTGAACGCGTAGCTCTTCACGAGAATGCTGGTCCAGAACGGCACCAGCACGAGCACCATGTAGAGCGCGCGTTTTTTGGGCGTCTGTTTCGCGAGATGCATGGCAATGGGATAACCGAGCAGCAGGCTGCACAGCGACGCGCAAATGCTGATCTGGAACGTCGACCACAAGGTGCGCAGAAAAAGCTCACTGCCGAACAGGCGCCGATAAGCCGAAAGCGACAGGCCGTCATTCACCCAGACACTCGTGTAGACCACGTACATCAGCGGTACGAACACCACGAGAAATAAAAATACCGTTGCCGGGCCGACGTACAGCAACCCATCTTTTCTGCCTTTCATCACTCCTCCCACTGCTGAATTGCCCCACTGCCCACCGCGCGGCCGCCGCTTGCGCGACGGCCGGTTGTTCCCGCTTCGTTACGACAGCACCCACTCCTTGAAGCGCAGCGTGAGTTCGTCGTAATGCTCGGCCCACCAGATGTCGTTGCTGATGAGGTTCATCTTGTTGCCCGGGTCCGAGAGCCACTTGCGCACATCGGGCTTGACGAGCGGCAGCGCCTTCTTGCTGGCCGGCGTGTTGCCGAGGTAGTCCATGAGCGCGGCCTGGCGGTCGGGGCGCATCGCGAACTGCACGAACTTCATCGCGTTGGCCTTGTTCGGCGCGTTCTTCAGGACCACGAGATATTCGAGGCCGGTGAGCGTCTGCTTGAACGAGAAGTCGATCGGCTTGCCCGAATCCTGCGCGGCCTTCACGCGCGTGGAGTACGTATAGCTGTAATCGACCTGGCCGGTTTCCACGAGCGAGACCGTCTGCGGCGTCTGGTCGACCCATTTGCCGATAAACGGCTTGATGCGGTTCAGCGAGCGGAACGCGCGTTCCACGTCGAGCGGATAAATCTTTTCCGGCGGCACGCCGTCGGCGAGCAAGGCGATCTCGAGCGTTTCACTCGCGCGGTTGCGCAGCGTGCGCTGGCCGGGAAACTTCTTCACGTCGAAGTAATCGGCGAACGTTTCCGGGTGCTTGCCCGCCGGATACTTGCTGTTGTCCCAGCAAATGCCGCCCGTGAAGCCGTAGAACGGCACGGCGAATTTCGTCATCGGCGCGATCAGGTCGTGCTGATCGAACAGCGCCGGGTCGAGCGGCTCCCAGTAACCGTTCTTCGCGCCCGTCATTGCCATCGGGCCCACGGCGTCGAACACGTCCCATTGCACGTTGTTCGTCATCACCTGCGCCTTGACGCGCGCGAGGTCGGGCGTGTCGACGAGCGTCACGTGCACGCCGAATTCCTTTTCGAACGGCTTCGCGAGCGCTTCCTCCACGCCCTGATGATAATTGCCGCCCCAGCTCACCACCGTGAGATTGCTCGCGGCCGCCGCCTTGCGCGACGTGACGATCATCGGTGCGGCAACGGCCCCCGTGAGTAGCGTGGCGCCCGCCGCCTGAAGAAAGCGGCGACGCGGAAGAATGATGTTGTTATCGGATGACATGGGCTTCTCTCTTTTCGTATCGATGCGTGCAGAAGGTCTTCTCGGCGCGTTTCAAACGGCTGCCGCGGTGGTGGAATACGCGGCCTCGCGTGCGACGAGCGGCGCCATCACGTCGGCGAGACGCTGGCGCAGCGCGGCCGATGCGGGCTTGAGCGGCGGCAGCACGTCGCCGAACGGCAAGCCTTGCAACGTGAGCGCGGCCTTGATGGGCGCGGGATTCGGTTCGGCGAAGATGGCGTCGATCAGCGGGCGCAGCGTGGCGTGCAGCGCGACCGCCTGGTCGAGCTGACCACCGGACGCGAGCGAGAGCACGCGCGCCCATTGCTTCGGCACAAGATTCGAGCTGGAGATGATGCCGCCCACGGCGCCCATGGCCACGTGCAGCGGGAGCACGTCTTCCTCGCCGCTCAGGATCGCGATCTTCGAGGCGCAGAGTTCGGCCGCGCGCATCTGCGTGGCGAGATCCGGGTTGCACGCCTTGATGCCGACGACGCGCGTGAGCGCGGCGAGCTTCGCGACGGTTTCGTAGTGCAGCGAGACGCCCGTGCGATACGGGATTTCGTAGAGGATGATGTCCGCGTCGACTTCGTCGGCGAAGCGACGGTAGTAATCGACGATCCCTTCCTGGGTGGGCCGGAAATAGTACGGCGTAACGACCATGAGCGCCTTCGCGCCGGCCTTGACGAAGGCCTGGGCGTTGTCGATGGCGTCGCCCAGACCCGGCGAGAGGATGCCCGGCACGACAGGCAGCGCGCCCGCCGCCGCTTCGAGCGAGGTCTCCACCACGCGCATACGCTCGGCGAACGTCAACGCCGTGTATTCGCCGGTGCCGCCGAGCGGCACCACGCCGTCCGCGCCAGCCTCGACGAGTTTCCCGATCTGCGCCGCGAGCGGTGCGGCGACGAAGCGGCCGTCCGCGTCGAGAGGAGTGGGAACCGCCGTCAAAATGCCTGCATAGGGGTGCAACTTGCTCATCAGTACGCTCTTCGAGATTGGGCCGGTCAACGTCGCCGGAAATTTGAATGAGACTCCATGGCTTGAACGATAAGGAGGCAAAAAAACCGCGCCTGCACCATCAGTGCCAGTTACCCTCTTTATAAGGCCTCGTTATTCAATGCTGGAACTGGCTTGCGTAAAAAGGTGCCGCGCCGGGTTGCGTCGGCGAAAAGCTTGGGGAGGCACGATGAATCGACGCGAATTGCGGGTATTCCCTGATTTGCCCCTGTATTTTTATCGAGTAGCCCGGCGGTTGATGGAATTGTCGCCTCACAAAAAACTGTTGCAAACGTTTGTGATCGCGGGTGGGCGGTATGGGGCGCGGGCAATGGCGGGGTTGACGCGGGCGGTTGTGGGACGCAGAGATCGAGGGCTCGTCCTAGCCGTCACACTTCGATTCGCCGGGATGAAGCTTTGGAGATGGTGGATGCCTGCTTGAACATGCAGTTGTCGTGCAAGCGATCGATGGGGCGGTACATCCCCGCATAGACAAGCTGGGGTATTTTTCCACTCGGTCAGTAACGTGCTTTGGGTTCGACACCACCGCGGCGAATTAAGCAAATGGGCTTACTCAAACAAACATGGAGTGTTGAGGCCGCAATCTTTTAGGTAGTTTTTTGCTTAAGCCAAATATTAGTTGGGTTGTAAACCGTAGTGTTCCCACTCCGCTTCCATCTCGAAGCAGGCGACCGGCGACCCGACGTCGAGTGTACGTCCGTTCGCCAGCGTACATTACGTTCCGCTTTCCTCCGCCAATATTTCCGTCATTGATCCACGTCCAGATGCAACAGGGGGCAATATGGCCAAATGGCTGGCAGCGCTTTCGGTAGTATTCAACAAAGATCATCAGCACATCGCAACGTGGATACAAACGCTCGTGGTCGTACTGGGAGTAATCATTGCAAACTTTCAACTGGCGGCAATGGTTGAACAAAATGATATTACTCGTAACACGAAGCTCCATGACTTGCTCGAAGAATATCGCAGGGACATCGCACAACCCATCTTTCTCCTCGAGGGTGCGATTATTCGTGCTGGACGTCCGGAGACAAGCGACCAAGAAATGAAAGACGATTTTGCAACCGTTCTCCCCCAACAAACTCTCGCGAAGTACATCGATTTCCTGAAGCGCATGGAGACTTGTGGAGAAGACCATGTATGCAATCGATCACAAACCTCTGCGTTTGTTTGCAAGAAAGCCAAGACCACATGGCAAGCCCTGAACTATTATTCGAAGGACGTTCGCTTCGCACCATGGAAGAGCATGGAGATGATGAAATACAGCTCGCAACTGGATGATCTAATCGCACGCGAATGCGACTATTTCAGCGCGGTCTGGCTTCGCATGAAGACAGATATTTTCTGATCTACGGATTATCCCAACCTTACGCGGAACGCAGGGCGATAAGACCATTCGCCGTGCGCTATTCTCGCGATGCTTAACCATGTCGGGGACTCGATCGGAGCGAATCGATCACTGGTGCCGGCCACCTCTAACGGCGCCGCCTCTCCCGGCTACGTCGACGCGCGTAGAAGTCATGCAAACGCATCGACCTTCGGCCGGTACGGCAAGAATTCTCCGCTATGCTCACAATGGTTCGGATTCCTTTAAAACTAATCTGATAGATAACTACCGAAGCAGCACTTCGAAAAACGCCGTCAACAATCGCCTTACTTTCGCGCCGCTTCGCTGTCTCTTACCATCTCGTCCCAGACACTGCACACGCCTGAATCACAGAGATTCTTCAGCGTATATGCTTATCGGAAATCGCTAAATCGCTCTGTTATCCCAAGTTATCGAACGAACGGAGATAGCTATGTCCGAATCGAATGACGCGACAAAAACAACGGGTAGAAGGGCCTTCTTGAAGAACGTAGCGGTCGTTGGGGCGGCTTCGGGGTTCTCCGGCGTGGTGGGCGATTCGTTCGCGCAATCCGGCTCGGCTTTGCCCCCGACCACGCCGGCCGCAAAGCCGGCCACCGCGTCGACGATTGCCCTGAACAAGCAATACGCAGACTTCCTCAGTTTCGCCGATGCGCAGGACTTCGAGGACGCGCGCCGGGGACTCGTCGCAACGCTGCCCGAACCGGTCGTCATACCCGGACCAGGAGGCACGCCAGCATGGGATCTGGCGCAGTTCGCATTCGTCAGCGGCGGCCCCGAGAACAACGCACCGCCCACCGTCAACCCGAGCCTCTGGCGTAACGCCAAGCTCAACATGAACCACGGACTCTTCGAGGTAGTCGACGGCATATGGCAGGTACGCGGCTATGATCTATCGGTCATGAGCATCATTCGCGGCGACACCGGTTATATCGTCGTCGACCCGTTCATCACGACCGAAGTCGCCTCGACAGTTTGGAAACAACTGGTTATTCCGCATCTGGGCGATAAACCGATCACGCATGTGATCTATACGCACAGCCATGTCGACCACTACGGCGGGGTGCGCGGCCTGGCAAGCGACGAAGACCTGAACTCCGGCAAGGTGCAGATCGTGGCGCCCGTCGGCTTCACCGAGGCCGCCGTAGGCGAGAACGTCATTGCGGGAAACGCAATGGGACGCCGGGCGAGTTTCATGTACGGGTCTCTGCTTCCGCGTAGCGCTGCTGGCATCGTGGATGGAGGTCTGGGTAAAACCACGTCGGTCGGCACGATCACGCTGGCTGTGCCGACCCTGTTCGCCGAAAAGACCGGACAGAAGATGACGCTCGACGGCGTCGAGGTCGTGGTGCTGATGGCGCCGGAGTCGGAAGCGCCCTCGGAGTTCATGTTCTATCTGCCGAAATACAAGGCTTTCTGCGCGGCCGAAGACGCCACGCACACTCTGCACAATCTGTACACGCTTCGTGGCGCCAAAATGCGCGATGGTCTGCTGTGGTCGAAGTATCTGCAGACGGCGCTCGATATGTTCGGCGGCGACGCACAGGTTCTATTCGCTTCGCACTACTGGCCAACCTGGGGCAACGACCGGATCGTTCCTTTCCTGCGCGCGCAGCGCGACATGTTCCGCTACCTGCACGACCAAACCTTGCGCATGGCCAACCAGGGCTTGACGCCGCTGGAAATCGGCGAGGCGATGCGGCTGCCAGACAGTCTCGCCAAACACTGGTATTGCCGCAGCTATTACGGCACGGTCTATCACGACGCCGTGGCGCAATACAACCTGCGTCTCGGCTTTTTCGACGGGGTGCCGGCCAATCTTCACCGTCTGCCGCCAACCGAAGCCGGAAAGCGTTACGTCGAGTTCATGGGCGGCGCCCCCGCCGTGCTCAGCAAGGCGCGCGCCTATTTCAACAAGGGCGACTACCGCTGGGTGGCCGAGGTCGTCAATCAGGTCGTATTCGCCGAACCACAAAACATAGCAGCCCGACAGCTTCTGGCGGACACTTATGAGCAGTTGGGCTATCAGTCCGAATCCGCTCCCTGGCGCAACTTTTATCTCACCGGCGCGATGGAACTGCGCGACGGCGTGAGGAAGCTGCCGGCGCCTAATCCGCAGAGCCCCGACACCATTCAGGCGATGCCGCTGCCCATGTTCCTCGACTACCTCGGCATCCGGCTGAACGGCGATCGCGCGGCCGGCAAAACGGCGTCGTTCAATCTCTCGCTCACCGACACGAAGGAGCATTACGTCCTCGGCGTCGAAAACAGTGCCCTGCACTATTCACGAGACACGAACGCGCAGAGTGCCGATGCGACCGTAACGATGTCGCGCGCCGATCTCAACGACATCATGATGGGCAAGACCAATATGCAAAAGCTCGTGATGGCAGGAAACGTGAAGATCGACGGCAATAGCCAGAAGTTGGGGGAGTTCGTATCGTGGCTCGATACGTTCGACTTCTGGTTCAACATCGTTACGCCCTGAGGTGAAATCATGTGCGCGATCTGCGAATTCAGGATCGAGTTCGGCATAGGCCATCCGCTCGCGCTCAGCGTGGCCGTCGCCACGCGCAAAGCGATCGAATCGGGCCTGGTCGACGAAATGGAAGCTGACAACGGCGCACTGTCTGCGGCACGCAAACGCTTGTCCGCAGTCGATGCGCTCAATCGTTTGCAAGCGAGTATCGAGGCGGCCCATTCGACCGACGATCTGCTCGCGCTCCCCGACTTCTATGTTCTGCTGATCGAGAACGACACGTGGGGATTTTTTCACGCGACCACGGATGGCTTTGCCCCGGACATCGTGCCCGCCATGCCGGACACGACGACAACCGACGATGCCAGGCGCAGCAATATCATTGTGACCTCCGAGGCCGCGTTGCGTGCGTGGCTTGCCGGTCGTTTCGACACGACGCATGCGCTCGACACCGGGCTGATCCTGGCCGATGCGCCCGCGATGTCTGCGTCTGATCTTGCACGGATGCTTCACAGCGCGAGCATGCAGGTCGTCTAGGTCACACGCCCTGAATGCGACCATTCTCTGCCGCTCTTGCCGAATGGCCGCTTTTGGGTTGCGCTCAGGCTGTCGCGCTACTTCGATGCTACCTTGACCTTTGCGGAACGAATGAGTTACGGGTCAGCCCATTCTCGTCATTCGCCTCACGCGCGGCGGTGAGTGACAGCGCAAAGGCGAACGCCTGGATATCCCGAAGGTGTAGCTGCTGGATGACAACGCCTTCCTCAGGAGCCTGAATGACACAGCTTGTCCATCACCCTGCGTATCTTTTCATCGCGCTGATTATTCTAATGTCGGTCGCAGCCTTGATCGGAACCGCGGGGTTATCGCGTTGGGTGCCGCTTTCTGACGATGCGCGCGACAATTACAACGTTGTGCAGGGGGCGACGCTCACGCTATTGGCCCTGCTGATCGGCTTTACCCTCTCGATGTCCGTGAGTCGTTACGACCAGCGCAAGAACTTCGAGGAGGAGGAAGCTAACGCCATAGGCACGGAATATTTACGCGTCGAACTGCTTGGCGATTCGCAATCTTCGCCCATCAAACGTTTATTGCGTGACTATGTCGTCGTGCGCATTGAATACTACAAGACACGCGACGCGCAGGAACTGGAGATCATCAACAGAAAGACCGCCGAAATCCAGAATCAGCTTTGGACGCCGGTGCGCGAATCCGCACAAGCCCAGCCGAATCCCGTTACAGCGTTAGTTGTGGCGGGCATGAACGACGTCATCAATACCCAAGGTTACACACAGGCCGCGTGGCTTAACCGCATTCCCATCTCGGCGTGGATACTGATGATCGCGATAGCGTTTTTCAGCAATGTCATGCAAGGGTATGGCGCTCGTGGCGTGACCGGAAGGCGCGTTTTACTTTTTGTACTGCCGATCACCGTGTCGCTATCCCTTTCCCTGATCGCCGACGTCGATAGTCCGCGAGGCGGCCTTATCCGCGTGGCGCCCCTTAACCTCATCAGCCTGCAGCAATCAATGCCGGTAAATTGATCTTTCCGGGAACAAAGCGGCTGGCGATGCTCGCTCATCTTCACCCAGCCTTCCGGGCGCAATACAATCCCCACCCTAATCCGGCACATCCCGCGACGAACGAACCGAGCAGCACACCCAGCTTTGCCGCATCGAGCGCTCCGGCCCCGGCGAATGCGAGCGTCGCAATGAAAATCGACATCGTGAAGCCGATGCCCGCTAGCAGCGCGACAAGGCTGACGCCGCGCCAGGACATCTCCGTGGGCAGTCGGCACAGCCCAAGCTTGACCAGAATCCAGCTGGTAAAAAACACGCCAACAGGCTTACCGACCACCAGCGCCAGCGCGACGCCTAGCATGACCCACGTTGTTTCGTCATTCGCGAAATTGACGCCATCGAGCGGCACGCCGGCGTTGGCGAGCGCGAAGAGCGGCATGATCCCGTACGCGACCCACGGATGCAGTGCCCACTGCACTCTCACGACCGGCGGCAAGAGATCGCGCTGTGCGACACGCAGCGTGTGCAGCGGCTTTTCCAGCCGGTCGAATTCCTGCGCATTCCCAACATCGACTTCGCTCACGTGTTGTGCGGCTTCCGAGAGTTCGACCAGCACGCGCTCATGCCCGCGCGAAGACACAACCGGCGTCATCAGCCCGAGCACGACACCGGCGAGCGTCGGGTGCACGCCGCTGACGAACAAACCCGCCCAGATGACCGCGCCGGGAACGATATAGGCCGTCGCGCGACTGATGTCGAGGCGCTGCATGATGACGACGGCCACGATGCCTGCGCCTGCGAGCGCAAAGCCGCTGTAGTTCAGTCCCGACGAATAGAACACCGCGATAATCAGCACGGCGATGATGTCGTCGACGATCGCGAGCGTCAGCAGGAATACGCGCACATTGCCGGGAATCGAGCGTCCGAGAAGCGCAAGCACGCCGACGGCGAACGCGATGTCGGTGGCAGTGGGCACGGCCCAACCCTGAGCCGCGTCCGAGCCGTGATTCACCGCCAGATAGATGAGCGCCGGCACCGTCACACCGCCCGCCGCCGCAGCGAGAGGCAACGCCGCCTGCCTGAAATCGCTCAACGATCCCGCATGGATTTCCCGGCGGATTTCCATTCCCACGACCAGAAAAAAGACGGTCATCAGCGCGTCGTTGATCCAGAAATGCAGGGGCTTCGAGAACTCGAATGCGCCCGCGCCGATCGTCACCGACGCTTCGAAGAGCTCGTGGTACTCCGATGCAAAGGGGGAGTTGGCCCAGATGAGCGCGATCGCGGCCGCAAGAAGCAGGATGATGCCGCTCGCCGCTTCGACATGGAGGAAGTGTTCGAGCGCGGTGAACGCTTTCTTTGCGATGTGCGTGGGACGGGCGAGCGGGCGTGAGAAGTCGTTTGGTCGCATGGGCGTGTCAGGTCCCGCGTGGCGGCCCGACCAGCGCGATGTACCTGTCCCGCTGCCGCATGCAGCTAACACCCTGCCTGTATTTTACACAGTGCTTTCCAAACACCGTGCCTCTGCGCATACGCTGCGTAGCAGGCCGGTGCTGGAAGACGGGAATCAATCAACGTGCGTCCGGGAAAGGTTGCCTTTGCCGGCAATCGACGTGATCGGCCGGCAGGCGCGGCTGCTTTCGATATGGGCGGAAGGGCCGCGGCTGAAGGAGGACACACAAGCGCGCTTCGGTCACGTCCATGTCGTCGCGCTGACTTCGCATGATCTGTTCGACGGCGCGTTTCGGGTCATCGCCCGTGACGGCGCCGCGTTGATCCAAATACAGTTGCGCTTGCAAAAGACATTCCGTGCGCTACCCGGCATGGGCGACAGCGTATTTCAGGAAGCGGCTCGTCACCAGGCGCAGCTTGCCATGACGCAAGCCGAAGATGCGATGGTGCTCGAGGACGACAAAGAACGGGTCAGAGCGGTAGCTCGGCACTCGCTGTAATGCTTCGCCTCGTCAGCAGCTATTGACCACCATGACGATGTGCACGTGTAATCGCTTCTGCCACTCAAGCGGGGATTCGACAGATCGGGGCGATGGAAGAGCGCCCAGTGTTGATCGCGTGCCAGCACGAGTCGGAGCGAACAAGGCAAAGCAACTGGCGGGAAAGCGCTCCATAGCGGACGTATTGCCAACGTTGATCGAACGGCGGCGTTGGGTCGGGCTGAGTCCATCGGTGCCTTGATTTCATCGCCGCGAAGCGGTCATTGGTGTTTCGCTTCCCAAAAGCGGCCGGTCGCGTCAACGCGTACTCCCGACCCAATGCCGACGGTCGCGCCAGCGCGGCATATAGGACGGCTTCCAAGGCAGAACGGACATTCGTTTAGGCGTATCGGAAGACCGGAGTTCGGCCGAAGCCGTCGTTCGCGATCCACCTAGGGATCGCACCTAGTTACTTCGCAAATCGAGCTTTTCGCCAAAATAAAAGTAGCCGAAGGCAGCGAAGACACGGATATTGGCAATCCATTATGCATATATTTCGCGAGCAGTAGCACCTGAATGCATAGGCCCCTGGCGACTCGGCCGTGCCGCCTCGTCGCTCCTCAGATAAAAAACGGACGTCACCGAGATCGCTGCGGTGGTCGCATTGGACGACATGCATGTTCGTCCGATACTATTGCTTGAACAACAATCCACTGCACGGGCCAAGGAACCAAGTGAAAAACAAGAAACAAGTGAATTCGGACGATAAACTTGAAAAGCTTATGGAAGTTGCGGAATTTGCAAGAGCTCGCGACATCAATGAGGCGGAAACGAGGCACAAAGTGATTGATTTCGTGCTGCACGATTTTCTGTCCTGGCCCAAGAATCGCGTAGCTGTCGAGGAGTACATCTCGCCCGGATTTGCAGATTATGTCTTGAAGAAAAGCAATGGCGATGATTTATTATTTATTGAAGCAAAACGCGCCGGAGTTTTTTTTGATCTACCGATCCCCCATTCCAACACTGAAACTTCATGTTATATCGGAATTGCAAAATTATTGACCAATGAGAATATAAAGCTGGCGATGCAACAGGTTCGGGCATATTGTTTTGATACAGGGTGCGAATACGCGTGCATTACAAATGGCTTGGAGTGGATTTTCTTCAAAACATTTGAAAAAGGAAAGCGCTGGGAAACGCTGCAAGCGTTCGTTGTAAGAAGCCTCGATTTTTTTAAAACTGAATACACTAAATCTATTAATAATCTATCGTTCATTGCAATCACTGAACGAATGTCGTTGCCGACGCTGCTGAGCAGCGCGCCTCCCAAGGATCGGAGCGTTTTTTATCCAAAGGAAAAAATATCATCCTATTCGCATACGATTACTGCGAATCGACTCGCAACGCAATTGCGCCCGATTGTGAACAGGTATTTTGGCGTAATTAAGGATGATGACACTGAATTCATGGAGCGCTGCTATGTTTCCCAGCGAGAATATCAAGGAACATCCGATGGTATGCGATCTCTCATTCAGGATTCTCTATCTCCATATTTTCAAGGTTATGGCGTTCAGCAGCTTGAAGATACCGGTAAAGGTGGTCGTCTTGGAGGGCGTCTCACAAAAAACATTAAAGATAAGAGGAAAGGTGAAGTCTTGGTTTTGTTCGGTGGTAAAGGAGCAGGAAAGTCGACTTTTATCAAGCGACTCTTGCATCACAATGCGCCAAGGTGGTTAAGAGACCATGCCGCAATAGCAATTATTGATCTCCTTAAAATCCCGGAGGATGTCGGGGTTATCAGATCAACAATTTGGCAAGGGCTCGTTTCGCATCTTGACAAGGAAGATCTTTTGCGAGCGGATCGCGATCTTCTATTGAAAGAGCTTTTTTATGACCGATTTGCCGTTGCACGCAAGCAGGACCTCGCAGGCTTATCGCCCACTTCGGAGAGCTATAATATTAAGCTCAATTCGCTCATCGCAAGTTGGAAGGCGGACTTACCATATTGTGCCGAGAGATTGGTAGAGCGTCTCGCGGGGCAAGATCGCGGGGCAATTGTCGTCATTGACAACACCGATCAGTATTCTTCGGACGTCCAGGATTTTTGCTTTTCCTCTGCACAAGAAATATCGAACAAATTGCAGTGTGTCACGCTAATCTCAATGCGAGAGGAGCGATTTTACGATTCAAAAATACACGGCGTTCTTGACGCGTTCCAAAATTCTGGATTTCATATTAGCTCTCCCAAGCCCGCTGAGGTTTTCAAGAGACGCCTGGACTATACCGTATCAGTACTATCCGGAAGGCAGTCGAGCGACGAAGATGATTTTGATATGGGCGGCGTAGATTTTATACAAGAGAGCGCTAAATATCTGCGGATACTTAGTCGAGAGTTTTCGAATGATCAGTCTCCTTTGAATAAATTTTTGACAGCCTGTGCTCATGGAGATATCCGCCTTTCGCTTGATCTTTTTCGTAGTTTTCTCCTTTCAGGCTATACCAACGTTGAGGAGATGATTGCCTATGGAACCTGGAATTTTCAGATTCACCAAGTGATCAAACCCGTGATGATCCCGAACCGGTACTTTTATGATGAATCGTTAAGCGACATACCTAACATATATCAGCTCCGCTCCATTCGGCACGGGTCGCATTTTACCGCACTTCGCATCCTCAGAAAGCTGTCCAAAGGCATCGACCCAAGCGCGCCATCCTATTTTTCTGTCGCCGAATTGAGGGCGTATTTTTCCGAAACATTCGGAATGCTTGATGATTTCGAGCAGAACTTGGATGTTCTGCTTCGCCATGGTTTTGTCGAGTCAAACAACCGATTGGATGCATATTCAGAGTCAGTTGATAGCGTGAAAATAACCAGCTACGGCATGTACATGCTCGGTGAGTTGGCCTATTATTTTACCTATTTGGACCTTGTATGCACCGACTGCGGCATATTTAGCGAGACAACAAGCAATTACCTCACGGAGGCCGCTCGCATAGAATATAACTATTTCACTCGTGGCGAACGAGTTGAGCGAGTGAAGGTCAGACTTGAGCGCGTCGAAGAATTCATTAAATATATAAAATCTGAAGAATCCCGCGAACGAGAGTTGTACTCGTTGGGGATGCCTGAAGAAGAAATGTTCACTGCAAAAGCAGCGTTGAGCTTTGATAGTGAAAAATCACGAGTGATTAAAAGCGCTAAAAAGCAAGGCTTTAGATCAGGCGCAAATTCTGGACGACGTTCAAACGGACAGCGTTGAATCGAGGGGGCGATTGACAGAGATCGGTCAGCTGCAAGTGATTGGCAGGCTGAAGCTGGCCGTCCGTTAAGAAAAGTTGAGAGGAGAGGCTTCGGAAAGCTCGTCGGCCGTTCTCAATTGTGACGCGAGCGAACGGCTCGACCTAAGATTGAGCGCCAGTCCTTGACAATTGAATGGCCGATTACTGAACGGAGCCGACGCTTGGCCGTTCGAGTAACGACGCGTGTGGGTGTCTGCTCTTGGCCGATTGGGTGAGGTCGCCACCGTCCGCTTTCCGGCGCTCCTGTTCGCAAAACATGAATTTGGCCGACTGACCGGTCAGGAAAAAGTTATCTGACCGCTTCAAGTCGGGAGTGCGCGTTGACGACCGGCCGCTTCGGGAAGCGAGATACAAATGACCGCTTTGCGGCGATGAATTCGAAGCGCGGACGGACTCCGACCCGTTGCAGCCAGTCGACCCGGCGTGACAATTTGGGCAGCTTTCAAGGTACAACGGACGCTCGTTGGGTCGCAGTGGAAGACGGAAGTTCGGGGCGGATTCAACCGGTCGCTCAGAACCTCAGCGGCCGATGACTAAAATGAACCAAGAAGCAGACGTAGCCGGGCGAAAAATCGGGAGTTCGATCTCATAGTCGGCCGTCGACCCATTGCCGTCGGGCGCGTAGCTCTCGGATTCACGATCAATTACCGCTATTTTGAATAGGCTTTCACGATTGTCGCTCCTTGACCATAAACTATTGTTTTACGTGAACTAAAAAATGAGCGGAAACGAGCCAGGAGTTATCGATGCGTTCAATGACTACATGCGGGAGACTGCCGCAGACAATGGAGTCACCTACCAACCGTTTGCCTTTGGATCAGGAGATAGGGATCTCGCAGATTACTTACTTTCTAGCGAGAGCCGATACGTACTCGTCGAATTCAAAGACTCGGAAGATGACTTGAACTCTGAGAGAAAGAAGCCTAAACGACTAAAGCTCTGCAAGGCTTTAGAGCACGAGCCTTCGATAGCAAAACTCCATGACAGATGTCATTTCATCTCGTGGGCTGACGATCGTCTATGGTTGAATATCTACCGACACGAAGTATGCAACTGCAAGCGAATGGGCAAAGAGTGTGGGTTGGCAAAGAAAGAACCGAACAAAGATGAGCGAATTGGAGCTGACACCTTCGCTCAAAGCTTCTTCGCCAAGATAAGCACCAGAGGTGTGGAATTTGCGACCCTTCGTAGTTATGTAGATTGGGTTATCAAACAGCAAGGCGGACAGGAAGACGTAAGTCTTGTCATGCGAGACAAGGGCGTCGCGACGATCAAGAGAGTTGGATTAGATGAGTTGCATCGTGCGCTTCAACAAACACCGCCGCCTAGTCCTCCGGTTGCGTCGAAGCACCCAAATGTAAAGCATTGATCGACGAGGCGTCGGCTCTATGCCGTGTGGAGCAAGGGCTCTTCGGGTCGAGCATCGGGCATCGCTGTTGCGACTGCTAAGACTGACCATCCCCGTTCGCGCCAGAGCGCAAACGGGGACATAGCTTCGTGAAACTGCCTGACGAACTTCCGATGCTGAACGACTTCAAAGGCCAATGATTAAGTGCTCGCAGTGACATTCAGATGGCCGGTTACGAAGCAGAGCAGACACGTAAGCGACTTGCCGGCAACGTATGTGACCGGCAGTTTGTGGCCGGGGTGAGGCATTGCCCTCCACAATTTGCTCGCCGGAGACCGGCCATTGAGCGAGGGCTGACGGGACCTCGGCTAGCCAAACTGGACGATTACCTCGAGTGGCCGCTGATGGCCGATTGGGTGAGGTCGCCACCATCCGCTTTCCGGCGCCCCCGTTCGCAAATGAATTTGGCTGAGTGGCCGGTCAGGAGACAGTTATCTGACCGCTTCGGGTCGACACCGCTCCACCCGAACGTAGGGCCAAAATCCGCGCAACGCGCGAACTTTGAAGGCATTACCGGCGACGCCGAGATCCCAGCAAAAGTGGGTGCGCGGGCTCGCCCGAGATCGGATCACCCACGTCGATCCCGGCACCATAGCGGCGAGCCCCCGCAACGCGGTATCGACGATATGCACCGATACCGGCCCGATCGCGCTTGTGCTCACTGTTAAAATGGTGGCCTTTTTCTGGAGATGCAAATGTCCTGGTTCATCTACGAAGTGCCCGAATACAACGAAGACGGGGCGCGCATCGAACCCTTCAGCGACCTGCGCAGCCGCGTCGTGAAACTAAGCGGGCAGGCAATGGCTGACGAACTGGAAAGCGTGCGAGAGAACGCCGCAGCGACGGCAAATACGCCCACGCGCCCGTTGCGCGCGGCGGAAAACCCTCACGTTTTTCCGATCCCCTATGCCGACTCCATGATCCTCGTTGGGTTCATCTTCGAATTGATGCGCGAGTCCCGGCAGTTGGTGGTGTCGCCCGTGGAAATGCCCTGGCTCGAGAACGCGTAAACAACGAGCAAGCCCTCGTATCGCCCGGGTGCTTCGACCAACACACCACGACTTGCCGTCGCCGACATCAAGCCGGGGACCGTTACTTTGCATCGGGAATCGAGCGCCCAAAAATCAGAAGGCAGCCTTAGTTCTGGATATTTTCTTCACAATCCTTCCAGTACAGCAGCGGATCCAGATGTCGCGGGTAGTGTGAGTCAAGCCACGCTGTCAGCCTGCCCCAATCCGGATGATTGGTACCCGATTTGGCCGACCAAGTCGATGATCTCTCGAGAATCTGGTTATTTGCTCGATCCCGCACCACCAGGCTGCCCAGTCCGGTGGAGCTGTTCGCCTGCGACTCAACCAGATACCGCGGCAGAATCCTGACTTCAGCGTCTTCGGCCCACCCGTACACGGCTCGAACCACACCCGAGGAATCACGCAACTCGATTGGGCCACTTTGCGGACGAACGGCGGTCCATCCCTCGGGAAATTCGGCGACAACCTCGTTTTTCCCCTCCCGCACCCACTTCATGCGCCATGCCCGCGCCATCGCCTCGCGCATGCGAGATACCGACTCGTAGCCAGCCGGCAACTCGATCGCTACCGGAAGCGTGATGAGATTGTCTTTCCAGAGTTTGGCTTCGTCGGAGACACGCTCGACCGCCGCAAACGCCCCCGGTTCGAATGGGTTCTCAGGCCGGCTCGACGTTCTAACGCTCCCACTGGGAAGTCCTTCGAAAAGTCGTTCAGCATCCTGGCGCGAAAGTTTCGCCTTTCCTTTCTTCATTGTTCCCTCTTCAGCATGATTGTTTCGACCAGTCACCGCTTCGATAAGCCAACTCAGGGCGTCTGAACAGGCTGCGATCTCATTTTGCGCGATTCGCTTGATCGCGCCTTCCCTGCCGCCGGATATCGGATGAGTCAATCCACGGAGCCCGGACAGTGCCAAGCCCCATCTCGTGAGATGACCTCTGCGAATTGACGATGGGTGCCGGTTGCGGCCCGTGCGCGGTCTACTGAGCCTCTCGCCCGCCGCACACCGACGAAATTAGCCTCCGGCCCGCTTCGCGCTATGGCCGGACTTTTTGAGTTCTTCGATGACGCGGTCGCAATGGTCGCCCTGCACTTCGATCACACCATCCTTGACCGTTCCACCCGAGCCGCAAGCCGTGCGCAACTGCTTACCCAACAAGGCAAGGGCAGCCGGGTCCAGCGCCAATCCCCTGACGATCGTCACGCTCTTTCCGCCCCGCCCCTTGGTCTCGCGAACCACCCGTGCAACGCCGTCGCCGACTTGTCGAGGACTGGCGATCGTCCCGCAAACACATTGCGCGAGCACCCGCCTGCAGTCGGGACACATTCTCCCGCCGTCGGTGGAATAAACGAGGCCACCCCTCGCACTGCTCTTCATGATTGGCTTACCAAAATATTCAGGTCGACAAATCGTGAGTCTAGCAGGTGACATCTGTCCCTTTCCTGCTGCGTCCACGTACCGCCCAATGCCAGTCTTCCCCGCTCCGGCTGTGTGCGCATGGCAACCGGGCGCTGGATAGGTGAATCGCCACCGCCAGGCATTTCCAGAAAAAACAGCCCTACCTCTCCGGTCGGCTATCATGCCAATCCCATCCGAAGTCGCTTCTTATGATCTCCGTACGTAATCTCACACTGCGCCGTGGCGTCAAGGTCGTGCTCGACAGCGCGTCGGTCACCTTCGCCCCCGGCGAGAAAATTGGTCTTGTCGGCCGGAATGGCGCGGGCAAGTCGTCCTTCTTCGGCCTTCTCAACGGCACGCTGCACGAAGATAGCGGCGAGTTCTCGATTCCTTCCGCGTGGAAGATGGGCCAGGTCGCACAGGACATGCCGGAGACCGCGCAAGGCGCGACCGACTTCGTGGTCGAGGGCGACACCGTCCTGCTGGCTGCCCAGACCGAAGTGGCCGCCGCAGAGGCCAGCGACGACGGCATGCGCATGGCGCACGCCTATATGGCCTTGCACGACGCCGGAGCGCACGACGCACCCGCGCGTGCCCAGGCACTGATCCTCGGGCTCGGCTTTACCGCCGAGCAGCTCGACCAGCCGGTCAACAGCTTCTCCGGCGGCTGGCGCATGCGACTGCAACTGGCGCGCGCGCTGATGTGTCCGTCCGATCTGCTGTTGCTCGACGAACCCACCAATCACCTGGACCTGGACGCACTCGTCTGGCTCGAAGCCTGGCTCAAGCGCTATCAGGGAACGCTGGTCGTGATCAGCCACGACCGTGAATTCCTCGACGCCGTGACCCAGGTGACGGTGCACGTCGACAATACCAAACTCGTGCGCTACGGCGGCAATTACAGCAAGTTCGAAGACATGCGCGCCGAGCAACTCGAGTTGCAGCAGGCGGCCGTGGCGAGGCAGGCGGACAAGATCGCTCACCTGCAAAAGTTCATCGACCGCTTCAAGGCCAAGGCCTCGAAGGCCAAACAGGCGCAGAGCCGCGTCAAGGCGCTCGAGCGCATGGAGAAGATCGCGCCGGTGCTGGCGGAAGCCGAATTCAACTTCGAATTCAAGGAACCGCTCAACGTCCCGAACCCGCTTCTCTCCATGCTGGATGCGAGCTTCGGTTATCCCGCGCCGGAAAACGCTCAACCTGGCACGCCGCCTACGGTCATCGTGCGGGGCATCAACCGTTCCGTGCTGGCTGGGCAGCGCATCGGCATTCTCGGTGCCAACGGCCAGGGCAAATCCACGCTGGTGAAGACGGTCGCGCACGCGCTCAAGCCAATTGCGGGCGAAATCAGCGAGGGCAAAGGCCTGAACATCGGCTACTTCGCCCAGCAGGAACTCGACGTGCTGCGCCCGCAAGACACGCCGATGGAACACATGATCCGCCTTGCCAAAGACACGCCCGCGCACATGCGCGCGCCGGGTCAAAGCGGTACTGAGCAATCGCTGCGCACCTTCCTCGGCACCTTCAACTTCAGTGGCGACACGGTCCATCAAGCCGTGAGCACGATGAGCGGCGGGGAAAAGGCGCGACTCGTGTTGTGCATGATCGTGTGGCAGCGCCCCAACCTGCTGCTGCTCGACGAGCCGACCAACCACCTGGATCTGGCGACACGCGAAGCGCTCGCCGTGGCGCTCAACGAATTCGAGGGCACGGTGATGCTGGTTAGCCATGACCGGGCGCTGCTGCGTGCCGTGTGCGACGAGTTCTGGCTGGTCACCAAAGGCGGCGTCGAACCCTTCGACGGCGATCTGGACGATTATCAGCAGTTCCTGCGTGACGAAGCGCGCCGCATGCGGGAAGAGGCGGCTGGCCAGTAGAGGAGCGTCGCGAGAAAGCGGCAACCGTGCAACGCCCGCTTGCTCGATCACGAGCGGCAACGGCATGCCGCCGTGCATGGCGTCCCGCCGTCTTCGAATGTTGCGGGGACGGCGACGTGTTTGGGCCGCTCGTCGCCGATTGAGAAACGAACAATGCGGTGTCTGTATGGATAGAGCAGCCCGAAAAACGAGCTTCCCGAGTCAGCGTGGGCGAACGCTTGCCATCATCGGAGCCGCCGTGTCCAGTTCCTACTGCGTGGTCTTTGGTCTCAAAGCGCGATGGTACGGAGGCTCGACAGCCTTGATCGTCGAGACGATCGTGGTTGCTGGCTATCTGATTGCGCTGGTTTCCCGCGAGTGTTATGTCGTCGACGCGGACACGAACTCTTTGCGCCGTGAACGCCGCATTGCCGGGAAACGGGTTTCGTCACACGCTCTTGAAGTGCCGTGTAGCTGGTGGATCCAATGTCGCCGCACGGGGAGCAGCGCTGTGCTCGAACTCTGCAAGGGAAAAGCATGGGACTGTCTGGTCCTGCAGGAGGTTTTTCTCGGGAAGGGCGGCATGGTCAGCAACTCACTCAGGGTTGAGATCGACGCCTTGCGAAGCCGTGTCGCGACAGACCTGAAAATCGAAGATCGGGGCTGGGAAAAATACTCGCTCTAACGTTGCCTCCCGCTACTCACCGCTTTTCATTATTGGCTCGATCGCGCGCACATACAGCGTCACCGCACGCCGCACCACCTTGAGCCCGTTTTCCTCCGCCACCGCCGCGCAGCACGCATCCATCGCGGGCGCGGGCAAATGACTGATCTCACCGGTATCGACATTCACGAGATGATCGTGCGACTGCCCGGCGTCCAGTTCGTAGACCTTGCGCAAGCCGGCGAACGCGTGAACCTGAATCAGCCCGAGTTGTTCGAAGTCGGCGAGCGCGCGATAAACCGACGACAACGAGATGGACCACCCAGCCTGGAGCGCGCGCCGATAAAACGCCTCGGCTCCGAGATGCGTGTCTTCGCGCAGCGCGGCGTACAACAACGCGAGCACGACTTCCCGCGAGCGCGTTCGCTTGAGTTCCGGAGCCGGCCAGCGGCCCATGAAGCGGCCCGTGTGGGGATGTAAATCACTCATGGCATTCCCCTGCGCTCGAACAATTTGCCTCGCTCCTATCGACACCGCCCTCGTGATTCACGGCGGCGGTCTGCGCGCCGCCCCGGTTCGCCTGCCAGCCGCCGCCGAGCGCCTTGAACAGCGCCACCGCCGCCTGCAATCTGGCGAGCTTGAGTTGCACGGCCCCGTCGCGCGCGGCGTAGAGCGTGCGCTGCGCATCGAGCACGCTCAGCAACGTTTCGGCGCCCGCGCGATAACGCGATTCGGCCTGGTTCAGTGCCACGCTCGCCTGCGCGAGCGCTTCATCCTGCGCGCGCTGACGCGCTTCGATCCCGTCGATCGCGTTCAACGCCGCTTCCACATCGCCCAGCGCCGCGACGATCGCCGAGCGGTAGTTCGCCAGCCGTTCCTCGCGCTGCGCGAGTGCAAGATCGCGATTCGCCGCCAGGCGGCCCGCGTTGAATATCGGCGCGCTCAGGCCGGCCGCGAGATCGTAGATCGGGTGATCGAAGAGATTCGCCAGATGCGTATTGCCCGCGCCGAATTGGGCCGTCAAGGTGATCGACGGCAGCATCGCGGCGCGCGCGACCGTGACGTTGGCGTTGGCGGCGGCGAGCTGGCGTTCGGCGGCGGCGATGTCCGGGCGGCGCGTCAGGACGTCGACCGGCAAGCCTGCGTCGATCACGGGCGCGGTCACGTCGTCGATCGATACGCCGCTCACCGCCAGCGACTGCGGCGCACGCCCGCTCAATACGGCCAGCGCGATGCGGCTGTCGTGCGCCTGTTGCACGTATTGCGCGACGCTCTGGCGAAGCTGCGCGACGAGCGCCGTCTGCTGCGCCACGTCGCCGGGCGTGGCCGCACCGGCGCGATACTGGCTCTGGATAAAGCCGAGCAACTGCTGCCCCGCGGCGAGATCCTCGCGCGCGATGGCGGCCCGCTCGCGCAACGCCAGCACCTGCCAGTAAGTATCGGCAATATCGCCCGTCAACGTGAGTACGACAGCATCGCGCGCGGCCGCGGTCGCGCCCAGCGTGTCGATGGCGCCCTGCCGCGCCGAGCGGTTCGCGCCCCACAGGTCCAGTTCGTAGCTCGCCGCGAAATAACCCGAATAATCGTTGACGACCGGATAACCCACGGCCTTCACGCGCTCCGCCGCGGCACCTGCCGTGATCTCGGGCACCAGCGACGCCCCGCTGATGCGCACCAGCGCGTCGGCCTGACGCACGCGGGCGACGGCCGCCGCGACATCGAAACTGTCCCGTTGCGCCGATTCCACCAGCGCAGCGAGTTCGACGCTGCCGAACGATCGCCACCATTGCGCGTTCACGGCGCCCGCGTCGCGACTCGCCGGCGACTGCCACTGCGCAGGCAGCGCGACGCCGGCGTCGGTCTGCGCGACTGGCAACGCGCATGCCGCCAACGCGCTCGTCAGGGCAAGCGCAGCGGCACAGCGTGCGGATTTGAAACCCTCGAAAGTCGTCCGCATCTCAGTCGCTCCCCAATGCCACGACGGGGTCGAGACGCGCCGCCTGGCGCGCGGGCATGAAGCCGAACACCAGGCCCGTCGCCAGCGCACAGGCGAATGCGCCCACTATCGCGCGTACCGAGAAAATCATCGGCACGTCCCAGCCGATCAACGCGCCGCCTGTCGCGAGTCCCACGACCACGCCCGCACTGCCGCCCACCAGCGAGACCATCACGGCTTCCGTCAGGAACTGACGCTGGATATCGCGCTGCCGCGCGCCCGTCGCCATGCGAATGCCGATCTCGCGCGTGCGCTCCTTCACCGTCATCAGCATGATGTTCATGACGCCGATACCGCCCACCAGCAGCGAGATCGCCGCGATCAACCCGAGCATGAGCGTCATGGTCCGTTGCGTATCTTCCTGCGCCTGGATGGCGGCCGCCGCGTTGTAGATCTGGAAATCGCGCACATGATGCGCGGCCTGCAACTGATCGGTGAGCGCCTTCACGGTCTGGTCGCTGCGCGAAACGTCGTCGAGCAACACCGAAATCCACGAGAGATTCGTCTTGCCCAGCACGCGGCGGCTGCCGGTCGAGAACGGCATCATGACCACGTCGTCGTCATCCGAATCGCCCGTGACCGCGCCCTTCTCCGCCAGCTCGCCGATCACCTGAAACGGCACGTTGTTCACGAGCACGTACTTGCCGAGCGCATCCGCACTGCCGAACAGCCGCTCGCGCACTTTCTTGCCGAGCAGCACGACCGTCGCGAGATCGCGCTCGTCGCTCCACGTAAAGAATTGCCCGCGCACGGGTTGCCAGTTGAGGATGCGCGGCGCGTCCGGCGTGACCGCCCAGATCGTTGCGCCCGCATCGACATGGCCCGCACGCAACGTCACTTGCCCGCGCAGAAACGGCATGGCGGCAGCCACGTTCGGCACTTCGCGCACGAGCGGCACGTCCTGCTCCGAAAGCGTGCCGCCTAGCCCGCGCGCCTCGTCCGAACCGGGCACGACATACATGCGGTTGGTGCCGAACAGCGCCATCTTCTGCGCGACCTTCGCCTGCGTGCCCGTGCCGATCGCGAGCATGACGATCACCGACGCCACGCCAATCACGATCCCCAGCAACGTGAGCAGCGTGCGAAAGCGGTTCACGCCGAACGTGCGCCATGCCGATGTCACGGCCTCGCGCGTGTCGGTCCAGAGACTCGCGGCGCGGGCGACGCCTTCGTTCATGCGCGCGGCGAATCCGGCGGGCTCCAGCAGCGGCTTGGCCAATACTTCGGATTGCCGATTATCTGCGATGATCCGCCCATCGCGGATTTCGATGATGCGGCGCGCCTGCGCAGCCACGTCGCGGTCATGCGTGATGAGAATGACGGTGTGCCCCGACGCTGCCAGCTCTTTCAGCAGCGCCATGACCTCGGCGCCGCTCTGGCTGTCGAGCGCGCCGGTGGGTTCGTCGGCGAGAATGATGTGGCCGCCGTTCATCAGCGCGCGCGCAATCGAGACGCGCTGCTGCTGGCCGCCCGAGAGTTGCCCCGGCCGATGGTCGGTTCGCGTTTCCAGACCCAGACGCGTCAGCAACGCACGCGCGCGCGCTTCGCGCTGCGCGACGGGTTCGCCCGCATAGACAGCCGGAACCTCGACGTTCTGCAGCGCGTCGAGCGTGCGAATCAGGTGATAGCCCTGAAATACGAAGCCGAACGCCTCGCGGCGCAGCCACGCGAGCGCGTCGGCGGAGAACGCCGCGATCTCCTGGCCCGCGAAGCGATACGTGCCCGCCGAAGGGCGGTCGAGGCAGCCGAGTATGTGCATGAGCGTCGATTTTCCCGAGCCCGACGCGCCCATGATCGCGACGAATTCACCGGCATGGATCGACAGACTGATGCCGCGCAGCACGTCCACGGCCGGACTGCCGTCCGTGCCGCCGTATGCGCGCCGCACCTCCACCAGTTCGATCAGCGGCAAGGATGCCGGAATGTCTTTCACCACTGGAACCGCCCCGCCGCCGCGCGTTCGTGACGAATGCCGGTCACGAGCCGCTCGCCCGGCGCGAGCCCCGCAAGCACCTGCGCCTGAATCCGGTCGCGCACGCCGGTGCGCACCTCGCGCGTGACGATCTCGTTGGCGGGCGTTTGCACTTTCGCGGTGTAATCGCCCGGCTTGCCGGCCACGGCCTGCAACGCCGTGAGCGGCGCGAGCGTCACGCCGTGCGCCGCGGCTTCGACGAAGAACACCTGGGCGCTCATTTGCGGCATCAACGCATGGTCGGCGTTGCGCACGTCGAACAGCACGGTGTAGAGCACGACCTTGCCCGCGCTCGTCGCGCCGCCGCTCTTTTGCCCCTCCGCGGACGAAGTGGAAGCCCCGTCGCCCGTCACGTTCGGCGGCGCGGGCAGGATCTGGCGCACCGTGCCGGTCCAGCGCCGGTCGTCGCCGAGCGTCGTGAAGTACACGGGCATGCCGGGATGCACGCGGCGCACGTCGGCCTCCGACACTTCGGTCCATACGGTCATGGTCGAAAGATCGGCGAGACGCAAAATCTTCGGCGTCTGGTAGGTCGCGTTGAGCGTCTGGCCTTCGCGTGCGTCGAGCGTGATGACGGTGCCCGACATCGGCGCGTAGATGCGCGTGTAGCCCAGTTGCGCCTGATCGCCCTTGAGCGTGGACGAAGCGCCCTCGATCTGCGCGCGCAGGTCGGCCACATGCGCGACGGCCGCGCGCAACGTGGCCTGCGCGGACTGCACGTCCTGCTGCCGCGTCGCGCCGTCCGCATTCATCGTGCGTTGCCGCTCGTTCTCCTCACGCGCGAGCACCGCGCTCGCCTCGGCGCCGTCGAGTTGCGCACGCAGGCTCTCGAGCGCGGCGCGGTCCGTATCGACCTTGGCCTGCTGCACCGACGGGTCGATCTCCACCAGCAGGTCGCCCTTGCGAACCACGCTACCGGGCTGCACGGCGATGCGGCGAATTTCCCCCGACGCCTGCGCGCCGACATCGACGTAACTTTGCGGCTGCAACGTGCCGAGCGCGGTGACGCTCACTTCGATATCGCCGTGGCCAACCGGCGTGGTTTCGATTACGGTGCGCGTGCGCAGCAGCGTGTACCAGACGATGAACGCGGCCAGCGCGAGCACGGCAAGCATGACGACGCGGCGACGCGCCGCGCGGGAAAGCACAGGCATAAATTATTTTCCGGGCGAATCGAAAGTGAGGCTGTCTTCACGGCGCGTCATGACGCGAGACCCGCAAAGCGCAAAACACGTTGAATCACACAGTTTGCATTCCTGATTAAGGTCGATCGCGCAGGATGGATCGAAGCCCGCCTCATGACCATCTTTGCGTCCTCGTCGGGACGAACCGGTCCGTCGATCGGCGGGAGCGGCACCGTCCGGCGTCAATCGGAAACAATGAGAAGCATTTACAATATTGCCGCTGTGCGCGCGTTTCCTCGACAGGCAAGAAGCTTAATGGCTCGCATGCTTTAAAGGGCGACAGCCGATAACGAATTTGCGACAAATGTTGTCGGATTCTCGACATCGCCGGCTCTGCGCTTTGTTGGGCGATCACTCCGCTTGCTTCGAACTTCTGCATGAACACTCTCTCGTTACGCCGTCACCCGCAGCCTCGCAACACACTGGCTCGTCCCGCGGTCGGCATGTTGATCCAATATGGCCACGGCGAGCGCGAAAGCTGGCATCAGCACCCGCATGGGCAACTCACCTTTGCTGCGCGCGGCGTCGTTCGCGTGCTGACTCCGTCGCGCACGTGGACGTTGCCACCCTCGCGCGCGGCATGGCTGCCGTCCCATGTCGACCATGAACTGCATGCCGTCGGCGACTCGGAATTCTGCAGCGTGTGGGTGGAATCCAATGCGTTCCCTTGGCCATGGCGCGAACCGGCAGTGATCGCCGCCACGCCGCTCGTACGGGAACTCGCGCTGATGCTGGGCGAAGGCGGCGAGAAGTACGCACCGGATAGCCGCGCCGCGCTCACGGCGCCACTCCTCCTCGACGTGCTTGCCGGCATGCCCGCGCTCCCCGAGGCTGGCGTGCCGCTACCGCGCGACGAACGCCTCGCAAAAATCTGCGAGCACATGATGAACGACCCGGGCAGTACCTTGACGCTGGAATTCTGGGGCGAGCAGTTTGGCGCGAGCGGCCGCACGCTCGAACGACGCTTCAAGTCGGAAACGGGCCTCTCGTTCGGCGTGTGGCGGCAACAGATGCGAGTGGCCGAGTCGATCACGCGGCTCGCACTGGGGGAGTCCGTTCAACGCATTGCGAAGGAATTCGGCTACAGCACGGCCAGCGCGTTTATCGCCATGTTCCGGCAAATCACGGGTGAGTCGCCGCAGCGTTATGTCGCTTCGAAATGACTCGGTCATCGTCGTAGTAGCCCGCCGATGTTTCGATGACCGCGCGGGCGCGCGGCCACGTTCACCCCAGCATGAACATGGCCCGCGCGAGCACGGCACATCGCCGGAATCGGCGTTGGAACCTCGACGGCAACGGACTCAGATTTTCGCGCGCAAGGTGAACAGCACCTGCGCCGGATTGCCGTAGTAGTCTCCGTTGCCCGCCGCCACCGCCGACCAGTATTTGCGGTTGAAGATATTCGTCCCGCTCAGCGTGGCGGAAAGATTCTTCGAGATCTGATAGCCCACTTGCGCATTGAAAATGGCGTAGCCGCCCGCAACGTCATGGTGTCCGCTATCGAGCGAATACATGCTGCTCTGAACCAGCGCACCGCCGCCGATATTCCATTTGTGCCACTGCCCCGGCAACTGGTAATTGGCCCATGCCTTGAACTGATGCTTTGGCTGCCACGAGAAGTTACCACCCGACGTCAGACTGTCGTCTAGCGAATGGACATTGACGTAGGTATAGCCGGTTTGCAAGGTCAAGCCCGGCAGCAGCTCACCGCTCGCCGAAAGCTCGACGCCCTGACTGCGCGCCTTGCCCGAAGCGAGATAGAAGTTCGGGTGGTCGGGATCGCCGAAAGCGCGATTGCGCTCGTCGATCTGGAACAGCGCAATCGCGGTATTAAGCTTGCCGCCAAAATACTCGCCCTTGATGCCAACTTCGTACTGGCTGCCGGTAACGGGCTTGAGTATCTGACCGTTGAACGTGTTGTAAGAGACTTGGGGCTTGTAGATCGACGTGTAACTCGCATACGCGGTGTAAGTGTCGTTGATGTCGTAGACAAGACCGACAAATGGCGTAAATTTCGGCTTCGATGAAACGTGCGCGTAGGTGGTGCCGAAATAGTTGTAGTACGGGTCTGCCTCCGGCGTCACCGTGGAGTTCCACCATGTTGCCTGGCCACCCAGCACCAGCGTCAGCGGGTCCAGAATGCTGATGCGCGCGTTCCCGTAAAGCGAGTACTGATTCGACGTGGTCGTATAGTTGCTTTGCGGACCGCCGGCAAACGCGTTCGAATAAATCGAATTATCCAGAATGCTCGCCGTGAAGTCGCCGAAGACATCCAGACCGCTATCGGGATTGATCAGATATTCATACGATTCGTCCCGCTGATGCAAATAGCTCGCACCGATCGTCAACTTATGCTCGCGGCCGAGTAGCTTGAATGGGCCACTCACGTTGACATCCAGCGCATTCTGCGAATTTTTGTCGGCGTAGCTCAGGCTGTACGGGTTCCCGATCATCGTGACGGGATCGACATACGAGTTTGGGATCCCGTACGCGACGAACTGATTGTATTGGACGTGGTTATAGGCGAACTTGGCTTTCCAGTCGGCGGGGAGTTTCTGTTCGACTTCGACAAACTCACTCGACTTTTCCAGTTGCACGTAATTCCAGTCCGCGCCGAGAAAAAGACTTCGCGGCACCGAGATAGGCGTGTACTCCGTGGAAATGGGCAGCCCGTACATCACGTGGCCGAACTGCTTGGTATAACTCGCGCCGATGCGCGCCGTGGTCGTCGAAGTCAGATCGGCTTCCAGGGTGCCATACACCTGCTGGTCCCGTTGCCAGGTGCCGTCCTGCATCATATGCCGGTCGTGTTGCGCCGCGACCAGACGCCCGCGCAAAGTGCCGGCCTGGTTCAACGGCCCGCCAATGTCCAGTTCCTCGCGATGATCGGCGTAATTCCCGACGCTGACCGCCGCCGACGCCTGGAAAGTCGAAGGCGCGCGCTTGCGCACCATGTTGATCGTGCCACCGTCGCCGCCGAAACCATTGAACAACCCGGCCGGTCCGCGCAGCACCTCGACACGGTCGTACATCGAGATGTCCTCGTCAGGTGCGCCAACACTGCTCGAATTCAACGCCGTGGGTACGCCGTCCAGTTGAAATGTCGTGATCGGGAAGCCGCGCGCGATATAAGAGTTAGTGTTCGAACTCACCGGCAGCACTTCAACGCCAGGCGCGTACCGCATCACATCCGCAAGGCTCGACGCGTTCTGCGCCTGAATCTGCTGCTGCGTAATCACACTCACCGACTGCGGAATTTCCCGCTGCGCCAGCGGAATTTTCGATCCCACCGTGCTCGGCGGATTCAACGCTTCCGCCTGTGCCTGCGCCGTGCCCGCACTCCCGACCACCGTCAACGTCGGCAAGACGCTCTCGCCGCTAGCCGTCGTTATCGGCACCAGCGAATAACTGCCGTCTTCCTGGCGCACGGCCTGCAGGCCCGTGCCGCCGAGCAGCGCGGCAAACGCGCCGTTCACCGTGTAACTGCCGTGCACGCCCGCAGTCGATTTCCCCGCCGTGGTCGCGCCAGGCACGCTCAACAGCACGTTGGCCTGATCCGCCAGCCGGTTCAGGGCGGCCGAAAGCGGCCCCGCCGGCACGTCGAAACGCGTGAGCGCGCCGCCCGAAGTCTGGGCCGCGGCGGCTTGCGCAAAGGCCGGCGTTCCCGCAACGGCAACGATCGACACGGCGCTCATCAACAGACACTGCACCGCGACCGCAATGGGGCGGCGGGCAATGCGCGTGATCGCGGGGTTCATGGGCTTCGGCGAAGCGAGGCGAATTTCAGCACGATTCTCAGCACGAATCTCAGCAAGACGCTCGGCACGATTTTCAGCACGGTTGGCGGAGCGCGACAGCGGGCAGCGCATAGGACAGCATTCCTTTGAGTTCGATTGGACACGTTAGAGGTCCATTCGCTCATCCCGGCCGCTCAGGCATGGGCGGTCGAGCGCCCGATGTCATGCACGTTACGGAGTGCGGAATGCGGGCCGCGCAAGCGGCGTTCGATCCCGAATGGTCCTCTTTCACATACGGAATCGAACGAGCGCGGAAAATGCGAACCGGTTTTGAAAATATTTTTCGCGGCCCGGGTTCAGCGCGGTTCGAGCGTGGTCCACCAGGGCAAGGTGCGCTGCACGCGCACTGGCAGATCGCGCTCGAGCATGGCGAGCGCGTGGTCGCTCTCGATAGCGGGGAAACGGCCGACCACCTTGAGCGAAGCGATCTCGGGCGCCACGCCCAGATGACCGTGCCGGTAGCGGCCCAGTTCCGCCACGAGTTGCGCGAGCGGAATGTCTTCGGCGAGCACGACGCCGCGGATCCACGCTTCGTGTGCGGGATCGGCCAGTTCCCGGGCGGAGATCGTGTCGATGGTGAAGCGGCGCTGCTCGCCGCTCGCGACGATGGCTTCCGTACCGTTGGCGGTGCGAATCCGCACACGGCCCTCGTAGACGGCGAGCAGCGTCGATTCCGGCTCCAGCCGCACGGTGAAACGCGTGCCGAGCGCCTGCATGCTGCCATTGCGGGTGGCGGCGTAGAACGGCCGGCCGAGCGCGTCCTTCGCCGTATCGACGAACATCTCGCCGAGCTGCAGCGCGACGCGGCGCTCGCTGCCGTCGTAATGCACGTCGAGCGCGCTTTGCGTGTTGAGCCAGACGTGCGTGCCGTCGGCCAGTACGATATCGCGCTGCTCGCCCGTGCCGGTCCGGTAGTCGGCGCGCCACGCAGCGACGGTGTCCGCCAGCGGCGTGTAGCGCCAGCCCAGCCAGCCGAGCGCACCGCTTCCGGCCAGCGTGGCGACGGCGGCCAGCGCGCGGCGGCGCCCCATGCCGCCGCGCGAAGCCACCTGCACCGCGGCCGCGGCGGCGTCGCGCTGGTCTTCGGCGCGCATCGGCTCGAAGCGGCGGCTCACCGCCTCGATATGCCGCCACGCCTGGCGATGTTCGGGACGCGCGTCGAGCCACGCGAGCCATGCCGCGCGCTGCGCGTCGCTGGTGCCGCCCACGCCAGCCGTGTGCAGCGAGGCGTACCACTGCGCCGCCTGCTCCAGGCTCGCGTAGTCGGCGCGCACTTCTTCTTCGGTGACTAGCATGATGGGGCGCGTGCCCGGTCAGGGCTGCGTCAAACCGGCGTCGACGAGCGCAAGCTGAAGCATCGCGCTGGCGAGATACTTCTGCACCATGCGCGCCGACACCGCGAGTTCAGCGGCAATCTCCGGCGTGGAAAAGCCGTAGATCTGCGCGAGCACGAACGCACGCTGCGCCTTGTCGGACAGTCTCGCGAGCAAGGTGCCGATTTCGAGAATCGTCTCGATGACCATCGCGCGAAACTCCGGCGAAGGCTCGATGGGTTCCGGCTGCGCGGCCAGCGTATCGAGCCAGGCTTGCTCGATCTCGCGGCGGCGCCAGTGGTCGGTGCATAGCCCCTTCGCCATCACGCGCAGATAGGCGCGCGCCTCCGCCGGCGTGGCGAAACCGCGCGAAGCCGGCTTGACGATCAGGCGCAGGAACACGTCATGGGCGAGGTCGCCCGCGTCGGCCGCATTGCCGAGGCGCCGTTGCAGCCAGCTCTTGAGCCAGCCGTGGTGGTCGCCGTACAGCGTGTGCAGATCCTGCTGCACCGGAAATTCTAGAGTCGGCATGAAACGGCCCCGTCTGGCCCGAACGCACGGTATTCTTGAATGGGAATGATTACTATTTATAACTTAATTTATCGGGTTTCGGCAACTGCTCTGTCTCTTTGAAACCACCCGGGGAGCCGCGGGCGGGTCAGGCCGGGACGCTGGCGGGATCGCGCCACGGGTTGATGACGATGCTTCTGGCCACGGCAAACGCCAGGGTCGCGCGCGCCGGTTTTTGGGTTATCGAGGGAATTCGCGCATCGTTTGCCCGGCGACGCCGTGGCCGTGGCCGCGGTCGTAGCCGCAGCCGTAGCCGTCGCCGTCGCCGTCGCCGTAGCCGTAGCCGTAGCCGTAGCCGTAGCCGTGGCCGTGGCCGTGGTCGCGGTCGCGGTCGCGGTCGTATTCATGTTGGTGATGCCCGGCGCCGTATTGGCCGGTTTCGCGAGCCCGGTCCGGCTCGAGCAGCCGCTCACACGCGGCGCGGCGCGCTGGCTCGTCCGGCGCGGCAACCCCTCGCGCGCGCGAACCGGCGCCTCAATACGACTCGCTGAACCGCATCATGCCGATCGAAGCGCCGATCGCCCCGCCGATGAACGCGCCGCAATCAGCCCGCCGTCGGGTCCTCCAGCGCGCGCGCCAGCGCCGCCACGCCCGCTTCGATCGCGGCACGGTCGATCGAAGCAAAGCCGAGCACGAGGCCCGGCGGCGCGGCGCGCTCGACCGCGTAGAACGACAGCGGGCGCGTCTCCAGCCCCGCGCGCGCCGCGCGCCGCGCCATCTCCACGTCGTCGGTGCCGGGCGCGAAGAACGCGGGCGCGTCGAGGCCCGCGCTGAGGCGCGGCACGTGCAACAGGCCCGCCAGATGCCGCTGCGCCGCCGCCTCGAGCGCCGCTGCGCGCTCGCCGTAGAGCACGCGCATGCGCCGCACGTGCCGCCCGAAATGCCCCTCGGCGATGAAGGCGTGCAGCACCGACTGCGGATCGAGCGGCACGTGCCGCGCCGTCAGCGACCAGGCCGCGGCGAACGGGTCGACGAGCGCGTCGGGGACGATCGCGTAGGCAATGCGCAGCGCCGGGAACAGCAGCTTGCTGAAGGTGCCGCAATAGATCACGTGGCCCGCCGTGTCGAGACTTTTGAGCGCCGCGAGCGGGGGGTCGGCGAAACGGTATTCGCTGTCGTAATCGTCCTCGACGATCACCGCGCCCGCGCCGCGCGCCCAGTCGAGCAGCGCGAGCCGCCGCTCGAGCGAGAGCGCGGGCCCGAGCGGCGCCTGGCGCCCCGCCGTCACGTAGGCGAAGCGCGCGCCGGGCGCATGCTCGCGCGCCCAGTCGACGTCGAAACCGTGCGCGTCCACCGGCACGCCGCGCACGCGCGCGCCCGCCGCTTCGAGCACCCGGCGCGCGCCCGCATAGCCGGGGTCCTCGACCCACGCGCTGTCGCCGGGATCGAGCGTGAGCCGCGCGGCAAGGTCGATAGCCTGCTGCACGCTGCCGAGTATCGCGACGTGCGCGGCCGTGCAGGCGATGCCGCGCGAAACGCCCACGTACGCGGCAATCGCCTCGCGCAACGGCCGATAGCCGAGCGCTTCGCCGTCGCCGAGCAGGTCGCGGCGCGTGCGGCGCGCGCGTCTTGCGGCAATGCGCGTCCAGAGTTCGAACGGAAACGCGTCGAGGTCGGGCTGACTCGCGCGAAACGCGCGCGCGGGCGCGCCGCGTCCGTCGAGCGCGAACGGGCTGCGCGCGAGCAGGCGGCCGCGCGTGGACAGCGCGATGGACGGCGCGATGGACGGCGCGATGGACGGCGCCATGCGCGGTTCCGGCACGGGCGTCACGCCGCGCAGTGGCGCGCCGTCGGTCAGCCGCTCCGGCAACTCGCGCGTGACGAAGCTGCCGCGCCCGACCGCGCCCGTCAGATAGCCTTCCGCTTCGAGCTGCGCGAATACGCCCAGCACGGTGCCGCGCGAAACGTTCGCGCGCGCGGCCAGGTCGCGCGTGGACGGCAAGCGCGCGCCCGGCGCGAGGCTGCCGCCGAGGATCGCGGCACGCAGCGATTCGTAAAGCCAGCGTTGCAGCGGCACGCCTGGCTGGCGCGGCCCGAGGGCGAGTTCGATGTGTCCGGCCCGGCGCATTGTCGGTTCCAAAATGGCTTAGTCAGAATCGCCATAATGGATCTTTTTTCGGACCATTTACAACCCTAAGCTTCTCCTCGACGCGAATCGACAGGAAGCGTCGATTCACCCAAACGGAGAAGCCATCATGAAAGACGCCATCTGGCTGGCCGGCGCGGCTGGCGCGATCGGCACGGCGCTCGTGCCCTTGCTGATCGACGCGGGCTACGCGGTATTCGGCAGCACGCGCAAGCCCGAACGCGCGCGGGCGCTCGAGGCGGCGGGCGTCACGCCCGTGATCGTGGATGTTTTCGATGCCGATGCGCTGCGCGCAGCCCTCGTGCGCGTCGCGCCGCGCGCGGTCATCCATCAGCTCACCGACCTGCCCTTCGCGCTCGACGCCGCGAAGATGGCGCAGGCCACGGCCGCGAACGCGCGCCTGCGCGACGAAGGCACGCGCCATCTCGTCGCGGCCGCCGTCGCGGCGGGCAGCGCGCGGCTGATTGCGCAGAGCATCGCGTGGGCGTATCGCGACACGCCCGCGAAGCCGTATGACGAAACGCAACCGCTGGACGTGGAAGCCGAGGGCGCGCGCGGCATCAGCGTGCGCGGCGTGGCGTCGCTCGAACGGCAGACGCTGCACACGCCCGCGCTCGCGGGCACGGTGTTGCGCTACGGGCAGATCTGGGGGCCGCGCACGGGTTTCGATGCGCCGGTCGGCGCGAGTCCCGTACACGTGGAAGCCGCGGCGTTCGCGGCGTTTTATGCGCTGGAACGTGGCGCGAGCGGCGCTTTCAACATCGCCGACGATCACGCCGATGCAGATAACGCCAAGGCCAAACGCGAACTCGGCTGGTCGCCGGCTTTGCGCCTGGCGCGAGACGAAGTCCGCCGATGAAAACCCCCGCGAGCTTCGAGCGGATCGACCCGCGTTTGACGTTCGCCGGACTAATCGCGCTCACGTTGGCGCTCGGGCCGGCAGCACGCCCCGATGCCATCGCCTGGCTCGACGCGATCTGCGGTGGCGGGTTGTTCGCGAGCGGCGGCAAGGCGCAAGCGGCCTCCCATTCGCCAGCCGCGTCGCGCCCCGCCACGACGGTCACCGTGCTGTCGTGCGAGGCCTTGCCGAACGTGCCCGGCAAGTCGGTGACGACGGCACTCGTCGCGTTTCCTCCGCTGGGCTTCACGCCCGCGCACCGGCATCCGGGTTCGGTCACGGCGGTCGTGCTCGAAGGCACGATCCGCTCGCAACTAGCGGGCGCGCCGCCCGCGAACTACACGCGCGGTCAGACGTGGTTCGAGCCGCCCGGCACGCTGCACGTGTTCGCGGAGAATCCCGATCCCGCGCGCCCGGCCAGACTGCTTGCCACATTCGTCGCCGATACGAACTGCGGGCCGCTCACGATTCCCGAGCGATAAACGCGAGCGGCGCGCCGCTGGCCGCGCGCCACTCGCCGCTCGCCGCTCGCGCCATCGACGGACACGTTCAGAAGCGCCACGCGAGCCGCCCGCCGATCGCGTTGTCGTGCGAGCCGCCGCCGTACTGACCGCTGTACGCCACGCCGAACGTGAGGTTCTTCGCGAGATTCGCGTCCACGCCCAGTTCGAGCACTGCGGTGTCGCGCGCGATCGGCACGCCCGTCACGGAGAACGTCGAGCCGCCGTCCACGAAGGCGAGCGTCGAAGCCGGTTCGGTGTTGCCGAACGCATGACGCCAGCCGACCATCGCGTGCGCGCTCATGCTCGCGAGCGGCAGTTCGCCCAGACGCGTCGCGACGCGCAAGCCCAAGGTCGAGAAGCCCACATTGTCGCTGTCGCCCTGGCTGCGCAACGCGCTCGCGCCGCCGCTTTCCGTGAAGCCGTCGGTGTGCAGGTTCACGTAGGCGAGCCCGGCGAACGGTTCGACCGCGAAGCGGTTGACCGGGATCGCGTAGCCCACTTCGCCGAACACCTGCGCGGCGCGGGCGTCGTAGTCGGCGCTGCTGTGGTCGCTGAAGCCCTGGAACGCCGGGTAGCGGTTTTCCGTCACGTCGTTCCACGTGTACGACGCGCCCAGCCGCACGCCCACCGGACCCCACTGCGCGCCGCCGTACAGCGCGAGGTGATAGGTATCCACGGAAGCCGACGAGTTCAGACCGTTCTCCAGCGAGCTATGCGCGAAGCCGCCCGCCGCGCCCACGCGCCAGCGGTCGTTCAGCGCCATGTCCGCGCCGCCGATCACGCCCGCCGTGGTGCGGTCGAGCCCCGCCGTGTCGTTCTGCCCCGCGAGGCGGCTGTCCGCGCCGTAGGCCTGCGCCCACACCACGGGCTGATACGGACGCTGATCGACGCACGCTTCCTGCGAGCCGCCGGCCTGGCCGTTCGTCGTGTGGCGATCGCACAGCGCGGGACCCGAGGAAAGCGCCGCGAGCGGTCCGCTCGTGGGTCCGAGACCCTGGCGCAGACGATCGGTCACGGCGTCGCGCAGGTAACGCGTATCGAGCAGGAACACGCTCTTCGCGTCGGCCACGATCTGGCCGTCGATCATGTTGAAGGCCGCGCGCGCCGTGTTCGCATCGGTCGAAGACAGCACCGCGCTGGTGAGCGTGGTGGTCGGCATGCTGCCCACCACCGTCGCCACGCTCGACTCGTTCGGCGTGGTCGCCACCGAGGTCAGCGCCGCCGTGTTCGCCGAGAACGACAGATACACGTGCGTCGGGTCGTAGGTCAGCGAAGGCGTGAGGAACGGCAGGTTGGCCGTGGCCGCCGTGTAGGTGCCGGTCACGCCGCCCGTCGAGGTGAGAATCGGATATTGCGTCGAAGGCGTGTAGATGCCCTGCGCCGCCGTCACCGCCACCGTGCCGCCGCCCAGCGTGGTCGTGCCCGTCGCCGCGATCGAACCCGTCTGGGTCGGATTCACGCCCACCGAGAACGTCGAGCCCGGATCGAACGTCACGTTGCCCGCCACGTTCAGGCTCGAACCCGGCGTGAGCGCCGCCGCCGTGCCGCCGCTATGCACGATCAGTCCGCCGACCGTGCCGCTGCCGCCGAGCGTGCCGCCCGCGTTCACCGAGGCAATGGAGCTGGCCACCGAGCCATCCACGTTGAGCGTGCCGCCCGAGACCGTGGTGGGACCGCTGTAGGTGTTGGTGCCGGTGAGGTCGAGCGTGGTATCGGCGCCCGTCTTGGTCAGCGAACCGGTGCCCGCGAGCGTGCCGCCGTAGGTGCCGCCGCCGTTCACGTTCAGGTTCGAGCTGCCGAGATTGACCGTCGATCCGGCCGCGCCGTCGAGCGAACCGACGCTCACGTCGAGCGGCGCCCCACCCGCCGTGCCCAGCGCGAGCGAGCCGCCGTTGAGCGTGAGCGCACCCGTGCCGAGCGCCGTGTTCGAGCCCACCGTGAGCGTGCCCGCGTTGAGCGTCGTGCCGCCCGTGTAGCCGTTGTTGCCGGTGAGCGTGAGATCGGCGGCGCCGTTCTTGACGATCGCGCCCGTGCCCGCGACCACGCCCGAGAGCGTGGTGTCGGCGCTGCCGCCAAGGGTGGCCGTGGAGTCGAGTTCGACGTTGTTGGCGAGGTTCACGGCCGTGGCGGCGTCGAGCGTGGCCGGTGCGCTCACCGTGAGCGTGCCGGTGCCGAGCGCCGTGTTGCTGCCCGCGACCAGCGTGCCGCCCGAGAGCGTCGTGCCGCCGCTGTAGGTGTTGGCGCCGGAGAGCGTTTGCGTGCCCGCGCCCGCCTTGACGATGCCGCCCGTGCCCGCGATCGTGCCCGCGTAGCTGCCGTCCGAACCGCCGCCGAGCGTGAGCGTGCTGCCGCCCAGGTTCACGTTGCTGCCCGCCACGCCCGAGAGCGAGCCCACCGTGGGCGTGGCGCCCGTGGCGGCGCCGCTCGTGTCGAGCGTCGTGCCCGCGTTGGCGAGATTCACGTTGGTCGAATCGGAGAGCGTGCCGTTGCCCGCGAGCGCGAGCGTGCCCGCATCGACCGTGGTCGCGCCCGTGTAGGTGTTCGCGCCCGTGAGCGTTTCGCTGCCGCCGCCTGCCTTGGTGATGCCGCCGCTGCCCTGGATCGTGCCGCCGAACGTGCCGTTATCGGCCGGATTGGCGGTGTTGCCGAGGGTGAGCGTGGTGCCGCCCAGGTTCACCGTGCTGCCGCCCACGCCGTTCAATGCGCCGATGGCCGGTGCGCCCGCCGTGCTCGACGCGGCGCCGCTCACGTCGAGCGCCGTGCCCGCGTTCGCGAGGTCCACGTCGCTCGTGCCCGAGAGCGTGCCGTTGCCCGCGAGCGCCAGCGTGCCGCCGTTCACCTGCGTCGGTCCCGTGAAGGTGTCGGTGCCGCCGAGCGTGAGTGTGGCCGCGCCGTTCTTCGTCAGACCGCCCGCGCCCGTGACCGCGCCGTTGAGCGTGAGGTCGTTGGTGCCGCCCACGGTGAGGCCGCTGGTCAAGCCCACGTTGTTCGCGAGCGTGGTCGCGGTCGTGCTGTCGAGCGTGCCGCCCGTGACCGTGAGCGCGCCCGTGCCGAGCGCCGCGTCGTTGCCCACGTCGAGCGTGCCGGACGCGAGCGTCGTGCCGCCGCTATAGGTGTTCGCGCCCGTGAGCGTTTCCGAACCCGTGCCTTGCTTGACGATGCCGCCCGTGCCGCCGATCGTGCCCGCGTAGGTCGCGTCGCTGGCGTCGCCGAGCGCGAGCGTGTTGCCGCCGAGATTCACGGTCGCGCCGCCCACGCCATTCAATGCGCCGATCGTCTGCGGCGTGGTCGCGCCGCTGATGTCGAAGCTCGTGCCGGCGCCCGCCACGTTCACGCCGCCGGTGGGTGCGAGCGAACCGCCCGCGCCAATGGCGAGCGTGCCGCCGTCGATGGTCGTGCCGCCCGTGAAGGTGTTCGCGCCCGTGAGCGTTTCCGTGCCGCCGCCCGCTTTCACGATGCCGCCCGTGCCTTGCAGCGTGCCGCCGAAGGTTTCGTTGCCGCCGTCGCCGAACGTCAGCGCGTTGCCGCCGAGATTCACGGTGCTGCCGCCCACGCCGGACAGCGCGCCAATCGTCTGCGCGCCGCTCGACGGGCCGATGTCGAACGTCGTGCCCGCGTTGGCGAGATCGACGCTGCCCGTGGGCGAAAGCGAGCCACCGGGGCCAAGCGCGAGCGTGCCCGTGTCGATGGTCGTGCCGCCCGTGTAGGTGTTCGCGCCCGTGAGCGTCTCCGTACCCGTGCCGACCTTGGTGAGGCTGCCGCTGCCGCCGATCGCGCCCGAGTAGGTGCCGTCGGTGGCGCTGCCGAGCGTGAGGTCGTTGCTGCCGAGGATCACGTTGCCGCTGCCCACGAGCGTGCCGAACTGCTGCTGCCCGTTACCCGCCGAAAGATCGAACGTCGCGCCCTGGTTCACATCGACGATCCCCGTGGAGGCGAGGCTCGCGTTGGCGCCCAGCGCGAGCGTGCCCGCGTCGATGGTCGTGCCGCCCGTGTACGTATTCGCGCCGTTGAGCGTGAGCGTGGCCGCGCCTTCCTTGGTGAGCGAACCCGTGCCGGAAAGCACGCCGTCGAGCGTGAGGTCGTTGGTGCCCGCGACCGTGAGGCCGTTGTTGAGCGTGAAGTTGTTGCCGAGCGTGGTGGCGGTCGAACTGTCGAGCGTCGCCGGACCGTTCACCGTGACCGCGCCGGTGCCGAGCGCCGCATTGTTGCCGACGACGATGCCGCCCGCGTTGAGCGTCGTGCCGCCGCTATACGTGCTCGCGCCCGAGAGCGTTTCCGTGCCCGTGCCGTTCTTGACGATGCCGCCCGTGCCGCCGATGGTGCCCGCGTACGCGCCGTCGCTGGCGTCGCCGAACGCGAGCGTGTTGCCGCCGAGATTCACCGTGCTGCCGCCCGCGCCGTTCAACGCGCCGATCGTCTGCGGCGTGGTCGCGCCGCTGATGTCGAGGCCCGCGCCCGCGCCCGCCACGTTCACGCCGCCGGTGGGCGCGAGCGAGCCGCCCGCGCCGATCGCGAGCGTGCCCGCGTTGATGGTCGTGCCGCCCGTGAACGTGTTCGCGCCCGTGAGCGTTTCCGTGCCCGTGCCTTGCTTGACGAGACCGCCCGTGCCGCCGATCGTCCCGCCGAAGCTGCCGTTGCTGGCGCTGCCGAGCGCGAGCGTCGTGTCGCCGAGATCGACGGTCGTGCCGCCCACGCCGTTCAGCGCGCCAATGGTGGGCACCGTGCCCGCGGTCGCCCCGCTCACGTCGAGCGCCGCGCCCGCATTGGCGAGCGTGACGTCGCTGGAGGAAAGCGAGCCGTCGGCGGCAAGCGCGAGCGTGCCCGCGTTCACCGTGGTCGCGCCGGTGAGCGTGTTCGCGCCCGTGAGCGTGGCCGTGCCGCTGCCTTGTTTGACGATACCGCCCGTGCCGTCGATCGAGCCGCCGAAGGTTTCGTTGGCCGCGTCGCCGAACGTGAGCGTGTTGGCGCCCAGCGCCACCGTGCTGCCCGCCACGCCGCTCAGGCCCGCGATGGTCTGCGCGTTGGTCGCGCCGCTGACGTCGAGCGCCGCGCCCGCGTTCGCGAGATTCACGCCGCCGCTGGCCGCGAGCGAACCGCCCGCGCCAATCGCGAGCGTGCCCGCATCGACAGTCGTGCCGCCCGTGTAGGTGTTCACGCCCGTGAGCGTGGCGATGCCGCTGCCCGCCTTGACGATGCCGCCCGTGCCCGTGAGCGCGCCGCCGAAGGTTTCGTTGCCCGCATCGCCGAACGTCAGGCCGTTGCCGCCCAGCGCGACCGTGGTACCGGCCACGCCGCTCAGTCCCGCGATGGTCTGCGGACCGCTGGCCGCGCCGAGGTCGAGCATCGCGCCCGCGTTCGCGAGATTCACGCCGCCGTCCGCCGCCAGCGAACCGCCCGCGCCAAGCGCGAGCGTGCCCGCATCGACGGTCGTGCCGCCCGTGTAGGTGTTCGCGCCCGTGAGCGTGGCCGTGCCCGTGCCTTGTTTGACGAGACCGCCCGTGCCGTCGATCGAACCGCCGAAGGTTTCGTTGGCCGCATCGCCGAACGCGAGCGTGTTGCCGCCCAACGCCACCGTGCTGCCCGCCACGCCGCTCAACCCGGCAATGGTTTGCGGATTGCTCGCGCCGCTGAGATCGAGCGCCGCGCCCGCGTTCGCGAGATTCACACCGCCGGTGGCCGCGAGCGAACCGCCCGCGCCAATCGCGAGCGTGCCCGCGCTGACGGTCGTACCGCCCGTGTAGGTGTTCGCGCCCGTGAGCGTGGCGATGCCGCTGCCCGCCTTGACGATGCCGCCCGTGCCCGTGAGCGCGCCGCCGAAGGTTTCGTCGCCCGCGTCGCCGAACGTGAGACCGTTGCCGCCCAGCGCGACCGTCGTGCCCGCCACGCCGCTCAGGCCCGCGAGGGTTTGCGGACCGCTGGCACCGCTCAGGTCGAGCGCCGCGCCCGCATTGGCGAGATTCACGCCGCCGTCCGCCGCCAGTGAACCGCCCGCGCCAAGCGCGAGCGTGCCCGCATCGACGGTCGTGCCGCCCGTGTAGGTGTTCGCGCCCGTGAGCGTGGCCGTGCCCGTGCCTTGTTTGACGAGACCGCCCGTGCCGTCGATCGAACCGCCGAAGGTTTCGTTGGCCGCATCGCCGAACGCGAGCGTGTTGCCGCCCAACGCCACCGTGCTGCCCGCCACGCCGCTCAACCCGGCAATGGTTTGCGGATTGCTCGCGCCGCTGAGATCGAGCGCCGCGCCCGCGTTCGCGAGATTCACACCGCCGGTGGCCGCGAGCGAACCGCCCGCGCCAATCGCGAGCGTGCCCGCGCTGACGGTCGTACCGCCCGTGTAGGTGTTCGCGCCCGTGAGCGTGGCCGTACCGCTGCCCGCCTTGACCACGCCGCCCGTGCCCGTGATCGCGCCGCCGAAGGTTTCGTTGCCTGCATCGCCGAACGTCAGGCCGTTGCCGCCCAGCGCGACCGTGGTCCCTGCCACGCCGCTCAGGCCCGCGATGGTCTGCGGACCGCTGGCCGCGCCGAGGTCGAACGTCGTGCCCGCGTTGGCGAGATTCACGCCGCCCGCCGCCGCGAGCGAACCGCCTGCGCCGAGCGCGAGCGTGCCCGCGTCGATGGTCGTGCCACCCGTGTAGGTGTTCGCGCCCGTGAGCGTTTCCGTACCCGTACCGGCCTTGACGATACCCGCCGTGCCCGTGAGCGTGCCGCCGAAGGTTTCGTTGCCCGCGTCGCCGAACGTCAGGCCGTTGCCGCCCAGCGCCACGGTGCTGCCCGCCACGCCGCTCAAGCCGCCAATGGTCTGCGCGCCGCTTGCGCCGCTGATATCGAACGCCGTGCCCGCGTTCGGCAGATTGACGGCGCCCGTGGGCGAGAGCGAGCCGCCCGCGCCAAGCGCCAGGGTGCCCGCGTTGATGGTCGTGCCGCCCGTATAGGTGTTCGCGCCCGTGAGCGTTTCCGTGCCCGTGCCGATTTTCGTGAGACTGCCCGTGCCGCCGATCGCGCCCGAGAACGTGCCATCCGCCGCGCTGCCGAGCGTGAGGTTGTTGCCGCCGAGCAGCACCGTGCCGCCGCCCACGAGCGTGCCGAACTGCTGCTGCCCGTTACCCGCGGAAAGGTCGAACACGGCCCCCTGGTTCACATCGACGATACCCGTGGCCGCGAGGCTCGCGTTCGCGCCGAGCGCCAGCGTGCCCGCGTTGATGTTCGTGCCGCCCGTGTAGGTGTTCGCGCCGTTGAGCGTGAGCGTGGCCGCGCCGTCCTTGGTCAGCGAGCCGGTGCCCGCGAGCACGCCGTTGAGCACGACGTCGTTGCTGCCCGCCACCGTCAAGCCGCTGTTGAGCGTGAAGTTGTTGCCGAGCGTGACGGCCTTGTCGCTGTCGAGCGTGGCCGCGCCCGCGACCGTGACCGCGCCCGTGCCGAGCGCCGCGTCGCTGCCCGCCACGAGACCGCCGCCGTTCAGCGTGGTGCCGCCCGAATAGCTGTTGGTGCCGTCGAGCGTGAGCGTGGCCGCGCCGTTCTTGGTGAGCGCGCCCGTGCCCGTGATCGCGCCGCCGAGCGTGAGGTCGTTGTTGCCCGCAACCGTCAGGCCGTTGTTGAGCGCGACCGCGTTGCCGAGCGTGACGGGCGCGCTGTTGTCGAGCGTCGCCGCGCCCGCGACGTTGAGCGCGCCCGTGCCGAGCGCCGCGCTGTTGCCCACGACGAGACCGCCGCCGTTGAGCGTCGTGCCGCCGCTGTAGGTGTTGGCGCCGTCGAGCGTGAGCGTGGTCGCGCCGTTCTTCACGAGCGCGCCCGTGCCCGAGACCACGCCGTTCAGCGTCACGTTGTTGCTGCCGGGCAGCGTGAGCGTATTGCCGAGCACGACGTTGTTGGCGAGCGTCGCGGCCGCGGCCGTGTCGAGCGTCGCGGGTCCGTTCAACGTGAGCGTGCCGGTGCCGAGCGCCGAATCGTTGCCGAGCACGAGGCCGCCCGCGTTGAGCTGCGTGCCGCCGCTATAGGTGTTCACGCCGTTGAGCGTCTCCACGCCCGTGCCGTTCTTGACGATACCGCCCGTGCCGGCGAGCGTGCCCGCGAAGGTGCCGTTCGCCGCGTCGCCGAAGCCCAGCGTGGTCGCGCCGAGATTGATCGCGCTGCCCGCCGCGCCGTTCAACGCGCCGACAGTCTGGTTCGCGCCCGCGCCGCTGATGTCGAACGTCGTGCCCGTGTTGGCGAGCGTCAGCGCGCCCGTGGAGGCGAGCGAGCCGCCCGCGCCCAGCGCGAGCGTGCCCGCGTTGACGGTCGTGCCGCCCGTGAACGTGTTCGCGCCCGTGAGCGTTTCCGTGCCCGTCCCCGCCTTGACGATGCCGCCCGTGCCGCCGATCGCGCCGCCGAACGTGTTGGCGTTCGCATCGCCGAAAGTCAGCCCGTTCGCGCCGAGATTCACCGCGCTGCCCGCCACGCCGTTCAGTCCGGCGATGGTGCGGGCGCCGTTCGCGCCGCTCAGGTCGAGCGTGGCGCCCGTGCCCGCGAGATTCACGCCGCCCGTGGCCGCCAGCGCGCCGTTGCCCGCGAGCGCGACCGTGCCGCCGTTGACGAGCGTGCCGCCCGTGTAGGTGTCGGCGGCGCCGAGCGTGAGCGTCGAGGCGCCCGACTTGGTGAGACCGCCCGTGCCCGAGAGCACGCCGTTCAGGGTGAGCGGGTTGGTGCCGAGCACGCTCAGGCCGCTGCCCAGCGTGAACGCGTTGGCGAGCGTCGTGGCCGTGCTGCTGTCGAGCGCCGCCGGGCCCGTCACGTTGACCGCGCCCGTGCCGAGCGCCGCGTTGTTGCCCACGCTCAAGGTGCCGCCCGCGAGCGTGGTGCCGCCGCTGTAGGTGTTCGCGCCCGTGAGCGTTTCCGCGCCCGTGCCCATCTTGACGATGCCGCCCGTGCCGCCGATCGTGCCCGCGAACACGCCGTTCGCCGCGTTGCCGAACGTGAGCGCGTTGCCGCCGAGTGCGATCGTGCTGCCCGCCACGCCGTTCAACGTGCCGATCGTCTGGTTCGCGCCCGCGCCGCTGATGTCGAAGCCCGCGCCCACGCCCGCGAGCGTGACGCCGCCCGCCGCCGCGAGCGAGCCGCCCGCGCCCAGTGCGAGCGTGCCCGCGTTGACGGTCGTGCCGCCCGTGAACGTGTTCGCGCCGGTGAGCGTTTGCGTGCCCGTGCCTTGCTTGACGATACCGCCCGTGCCGCCGATCGCGCCCGCGAAGGTCTGGTTCGTCGCCGTGCCGAAAGTGAGGCCGTTGGCGCCGAGATTGAGCGCGCTGCCCGCCACGCCGCTCAACGCGCCGATGGTCTGCGGGCCGCTGGCACCGCTGAGATCGAGCGCCGAGCCCGCGTTCGCGAGCGTGACGTTGCCGGTCGAGGCGAGCGAACCGCCCGCGCCCAGCGCGAGCGTGCCCGCGTTGACGGTCGTGCCGCCCGTGTAGGTGTTCGCGCCCGTGAGCGTGGCCGTGCCCGTGCCCGCCTTGACGATGCCCGCCGTGCCGCTAATCGCACCCGCGAACGTTTCGTTGCCCGCATCGCCGAAAGTCAGCGGATTCGCACCGAGCAGCACGCTCGTGCCGCTCACGCCCGAAAGTCCGGCGATGGTGCGCGCGCCCGAGGCCGCGCTCAGGTCGAGGCTCGCGCCGGTGCCCGCGAGATTCACGCCGCCGGTCGCGGCCAGCGCGCCCGCGCCCGTGAGTGCGAGCTTGCCCGCGTTGACGGTGGTGCCGCCCGTGTAGGTGTTCGCGCCCGTGAGCGTCTGCGTGCCCGCGCCTTGCTTGACGAGGCCGCCCGTGCCGCCCACCACGCCCGCGAAGGTCTGGTTCGTCGCATCGCCGAACGTCAACGCGTTGGCGCCCAGATTGACCGTGCTGCCCGCCACGCCCGCCAGCGCGCCGATGGTCTTGCCCGCGCCCGCATTGCTGATGTCAAGCGCCGTGCCCGTGTTGGCGAGATTCACGGCGCCCGTGGCCGCGAGCGAGCCGCCCGTGCCGAGCGCGAGCGTACCCGCGTTGACGGTCGTGCCGCCCGTGTAGGTGTTCGCGCCCGTGAGCGTTTCCGTGCCCGTGCCCGCCTTGACCACGCCGCCCGTGCCATTGATCGCGCCGCCGAAGGTCTGGTTCGTCGTATCGCCGAACGTCAACGCGTTGGCGCCCAGATTGACCGTGCTGCCCGCCACGCCGCTCAGCGCACCGATGGTCCTGGCCGCGCCCGCATTGCTGAGGTCGAACGCCGAACCCGCGCCCGCGAGATTCACGGCGCCCGTGGCCGCCAGCGAGCCGCCCGCGCCTAGCGCGAGCGTGCCCGCGTTGACGGTCGTGCCGCCCGTGTAGGTGTTCGCGCCCGTGAGCGTGGCCGTGCCCGTGCCCTGCTTGACCGTGCCGCCCGTGCCGCTGATCGCGCCCGCGAAGGTTTCGTTGCCCGCATCGCCGAACGTCAATGCGTTCGCGCCGAGCAGCACGCTCGTGCCGCTCACGCCCGAGAGTCCGGCGATCGTGCGCGCACCCGAGGCCGCGCTCAGGTCGAGATTCGCGCCCGCGCCCGCGAGATTCACGCCGCCGGTCGCGGCCAGCGCGCCCGCGCCCGTGAGCGCGAGCTTGCCGGCGTTGACGGTGGTGCCGCCCGTGTAGGTGTCGGCGGCGCCCAGCGTGAGCGTCGAAGCGCCCGACTTCGTCAGGCCGCCCGCTCCGGAAAGCACGCCGTTCAGCGTGAGCGCGTTCGAGCCCAGCACGCTCAGGCCGCTGCCCAGCGTGAACGCGTTGGCGAGCGTCGTGGCCGCGCTGCTGTCGAGCGCCGCCGGACCGGTCACGTTGACGGCGCCCGTGCCGAGCGCCGCGTTGTTGCCCACGCTCAGCGTGCCCGCCGTGAGCGTGGTGCCGCCGCTGAACGTGTTGGCGCCCGTGAGCGATTCCGTGCCGGTGCCCGCCTTGGTGATGCCGCCCGTGCCCGAGATCGTGCCCGCGTAGGTGTTGGCGTTGGCATCGCCGAACGTGAGCCCGCGCGCGCCCAGCGCGACCGTGCTGCCCGCCACGCCGTTCAGCGCGCCGATGGTCTGGTTCGCGCTCGCGCCGCTGATATCGAGGCCCGCGCCCGTGTTGGCGAGCGTCACCGCGCCCGCGGGCGCAAGCGAGCCGCCCGCGCCGAGCGCGAGCGTGCCCGCATTGATCGTCGTGCCGCCCGTGTAACCGTCGACACCCGTGAGCGTGACCGTCGCCGCGCCGTTCTTCACGAGCGCGCCCGTGCCGCTGATCGCACCGGCCAGCGTGGCCGCGTTGCTGCCGCCGAGCGTGAGCGTGTTCGCGCCGAGATTCACCGCGTTGCCGAGCGTCACGCCGGGCGTGCTCGTGTCGAGCGTGCCCGCGCCGCTGAGCGTGAGCGCGCCGGTGCCGAGCGCCGCGTTGTTGCCCGCGACGATCGTGCCGCCATTGAGCACGGTGCCGCCGGTGTAGGTATTCGCGCCCGAGAGCGTAAGCGCGTTGGTGCCGGTCTTGGTGAGCGCGCCCGCGCCCGAGACCACGCCCGCGAGCGTGAACGCGTTGGTGCCCGAGGCGGTGAGCCCGCTGCCCGCGCCGAGCGTGACCGCATTGCCGATCGCGAGGCCCGCGACGCTGCTCTGCAACGCGCCGCCCGTGGCCGTGAGCGGCCCCACGCCGAGGCTGTTCGCGTTGTCGATCAAGGCGGTCGCGCCCGCGGCGAGCGTGGCGTCGGCCGCGCTGGACGCGCCGCTCAGCGTCCAGCTGCCGCTGTCGATCGCGAGATGGTTGAAGTTGATGTAGTTGCTCATGGTGATCGTGCCCGTGGCCTGACCACCCGAAGCCTGCTGCAGATGCAGCGTGTTGTTGCCGCCCGCGCCGCCGTCGACGATCCCGGCCTGCGCGAACGCGACCGAGAGCCCGACCACGCCCAGCACGTTCAGCGAAGCGCCCGCGCCCGGCGTGACCGAGGAACCCGTGAGCGCGTTGAACGTATTGGCGCTGTTCGCGCCCATCGACACGCTGCCCACGATGGTGCCCGCGTTCGTGAACGTGTTGCCGGTGCCCGCCGTGCCCGACGCCTGCAAGCCGACACGGCCCGTGATCGAGCCGTTGTTGGTGAAATTGGTCTGGCCGCCGCCATACACCGCGACGCTGGTGCGGTCGCCGGGCGCGACCGTGAGGCCGACCAGCGCCGCCGAGCCGATCGTGCCGTTATTGACGATATTGGTGGTGCCGCCCACGCCGTTCTGCACGGCGAGCGCCATGCCCGTGAGGTTGTTCAGATTGACCGTGACGAGGCCCGTGGTGCCGTTCATCGTGCCGTTGTTGGTCACGTTGACGGTGCTGGCATTGCCGTTGCCGATCACGGTGCCGCTCGAGAGCAGGCTCACCGCGCCGAGCAGCGAAGGATCGATCAAGCCGTTATTGTTGAGCGTGACGTTGTTGCCGGTGAGCGAGAGCGCGGTGCCCGCGAGACCCAGCAAGACACCCAGATTGGAATCGGAATTGACCGTGGCGACGACGTTATTCGTCGTGCTCGAAAAACTGGGGGTAAGAAGCGGCGCCGCACCCGCGCACGTGACGACCGCGCCGGTTTGCGTACAGGTTGCATAAGCCGTGCCGGTTATTCCCGCCGAACCGCCAATTACGATAATCGTCCCAACCCAGCGAACCGCCGCTGCCCGAAACTGCCCGCGTACCCCGATCGAATGGCCCACGGCAATCCCCCAATTCAAGAGAAAATCCAACCGCTTTTAAATCGACTTTTAAACGCGCTTAAAACCGCGTATTAAAATGGCAGCACTCGACCCGCCCCGTCCCGGCGGGACAGGCGTTGCAGGCGCTCGTTGCAGACGCTGCGCGGGCGCAATCGCCGCCCGCGTGGCGGTTCGCCGCGCGGGCCGCTTCGGCCGCGCGTCGAGCGCGCACGCATTCCCGGCGCGGTTTCAGGCGCCGTCAGCGAGCAGGACGAGTGATAAAAACCGGGGAGCCGGGATCCGGCTCGTTACGGTTCAGGCTGGAGAATCAGGCGATTCCATCATTAACGCCTCCCTGGTATTTCTTTGGAATAAATTGTTAGGAACATTCGCATTCGTTCCGAGCATAGCCAAATATCGGATTACTGCAAGCTTAAAATGCAGAATCGTTATTTATTTTGCTCAATGCATACGTCCCCGGTAAATCTAACGTTTCAATTGGCGTTCCCGGCACGAATGACTTCCCGATTAATGCGTTATTAATCGGTCAATAAGAAAAAAGCATGACGAATGGCACGCGCGAATCGGCAAAAAATGCAGATCGACGGCAACACGCGGGAAAGCTTTCGAAATAGCGGGAAAGGCGGAGCCGGGAGCGGTCACGGCGGAAAAAAAGACGCCGGGCTCGAGGCCCGGCGCGGAATTCGCAGGAGAGGCAAGCATGCCCGGCACTCCTACGACGTGTTGAGCGCCTATTCTGATTGTTTTCGCGATAGCGGCCGTGATTGAGATCAAGGCCAGTGCCGGGCTTGCGAGGTTTATTTGATCTGATACAGATTTGCGCGGTACGCGGCGGCCCGTTGCCGGGCGAACCCGCCGCGCGCAGCGCGCTGCGCCGTTCGCTCAGTGCGCGGCGGCCTTCAGCGGCAGCAACCGGCCTTCCACCAGCAGCGCGAGCGTCTTGACGATCAGCACGGCGAACACGGCGTTCGAGGCGAGGAACAGCGCGAAGGCGAGTTCGTGCATCCAGGCCGGTGCGCCGCCGCGTTGCGCGATCAGCATGGCGAGCGTCGGCAGAGCAGCCGTGCCGAAGCTGAAGGCCCAGTACGACGGCGTGAAGCTTTGCGAACGAATCCACGGCAGCAGACGCGCCAGCAGCAGTGCCTGATAGAGACCGTAGCCGAGCAACGCGTAGCCGATCAGGCTCGCGGCGCCCGAGCCCACGGGAGGAAAGCCCGTGCCCGTGATCGCCATCCACGCCACGCCGCCCACCACGGGCGGCGCGAGCTGCACGCCCAGCGTCGGGCGCAGCGCGGGGGCCAGCGGTGCGCCGAGCGCCGCGCGGTTGAGCAGCTTCGACTCGATCGCGAGCCACGAGAGCACGCCCGCGCCGAAGAACAGCGCGGCCAGTTGCGGAAAGCCGAACGCGGCGGCCGAGGTGGCGGAAACGAAGCCAGCGGCGACCGTCGGCAGATAGATGGCGGGCGTCACGAGTTCCGCGTTGCGCGCGCCCTGCCAGAGGCGGCCATGCAACGCGACGCCCACGGCGAGTTGCGCCACCGTGCCGGCCGCGAACAGCGCGAGACCGAGTTCGTGCGACCAGGCGTTGAGGGCCTGCGCCGCGAGCATCGTCGAAACCGGGCCGAGCGCCACGAACGACGACTGCACTTCGTGGCGCCATTCGTCGCGCGCGGCGTCACGGTGCGCGACCCACTTGAGCGCATAAAGGGCCATGACCACGACCCACACGGCGAGCGCCGCGACGGTCGCGAGCGTGGCCGCGCCCGCGGGCACTTGCCAGAGTTTTGCGGCCACGCGCCAGGCACCCGCCAGCGCGAGCATGCCCACGGCAATGCCGAAGAACCCGGCGGGCATCGGCGCGAGTCTTGCCAACTGTCTTGCCAAACGTGCATTCATGATGTCACTCCTCGAAATCGGAGACGGCGCATGCCGCCTGTCGCTGGGAGTGACTTTAGGCGCGTGACGCCCGCGTGCGAATGCCGCACGGGCTCAACGCTATGCCCGATCGTCTCATCGACGAAAACCGTTGTTCCATGGCGCGCCGGCGCCGCGCCGAAGCCAGACGCCGAGCGCGCTCAAAACGCCCCGCGCGCCTCGCGCCGCACGGCCTGCGGCGGCACGCCAAAGCCGCGCTGGAACGCCTCGCGCATGTGGCGGCGGTCGCGAAAGCCGGTCTCGCGCGCGATCACGTCGAGCGGGTGCGTGCTGCGCTCGATCATGAGCCGCGCCGCTTCCAGCCGCAGCCCTTCCACGGCGCGCGCGGGCGACTGACCGGTTTCGGCCGTGAACACGCGGCTGAACTGGCGCGGGCTCAGATGCACGGCCTCGGCCAGTTCTTCCACCGTGAGCGCGCGGCCCAGGTTGCGCCGCGCATAGTCGAGCGCGTTCTGGATGCGGTCCGACTTCGGCGCGAGATCGAGCATTTCCGAATGCTGCGACTGGCCGCCCGAACGCCGTTGATGCATGACGAGCTTGTGCGCGACCGAGCGCGCGGCATCCGCGCCCAGATCGCGCTCCACCATGGCGAGCGCGAGATCGAGCCCCGCCGTCATGCCCGCCGAGGTCCACACGCCGCTGTCTTCCACATAGATGCGATCGTCTTCCACGCGCACGTCCGGAAAGCGCATCTGCATCTCGCGAGCGAAAAACCAGTGCGTGCTGGCGCGCCGCCCTGCGAGCAGCCCCGCCTCGGCAAGCACGAAACCGCCGGTGCAGATGCCCGCCATGCGCCGCGCGTGCGCGCTGGCCTCGCGCAGGAACGCGAGCGTTTGCGGCGACGCGGGCGAGCTGAGCGGATCGTTCACGCCCGGCACGATCCACGTGTCGATGCCGCTTTGCGCAGGCGGCGGCGCGGGTTGCGTGCTCACGCTCATGCCGAGCGAGGAGCGCACCTCGCCACCTTCGATCGAATAGTTCTCGATCGAATAGAACGGCGCGCTCGCGCCGAGGTTCGTATGTTCGAAAACGCTTTGCGTGGCGATCGTCATCACCTGAAAGCCTTCGTTCAGCAAGTAGCCGATGCGATGCATGCGCCGCTCTCCTTTTGCTTCGATCGCCAATGCGCCCGTTGTCCGAAATCGGTCGATGGCATGAAACATGACCCTATACGTCATTTGAGACATCGTCAACCGCGACCACAATGGCTTCACCCGGACGTCGTCGCGACGTTCCGACAACCCTTCGAGGACACACGCATCATGAAAACCAGCGGCAACACTATCTTCATCACGGGCGGCACGTCGGGCATCGGACGCGGGCTCGCCGAAGCGTTCCACCAGCGCGGCAACACGGTGATCGTCGCGGGCCGCCGCCGCGCGCTGCTCGACGAGATCGCCCGGGCGAATCCCGGCATCGACACGGTCGAACTCGACATCACCAACGCCGACGACATTCGCCGCGTGGCGCAGGACGTGATCGCGCGCCATCCGTCGCTCAATGTCGTCATCAACAACGCGGGCATCATGCCGTTCGACGACGCCGCCAGCGGCGCGCTCGACGACGCGCTGGCCGTGCATCTGGTCGAAACGAATCTGCTCGGCCCGGTGCGCGTGAGCGCCGCGTTCGTGGAGCACCTCAAGCGCCAGTCCGCCGCGACGATCGTCAACAACAGTTCCGTGCTCGCCTACGTGCCGCTCGCGCAAACCGCGCTCTACTCGGCGACCAAGGCCGCGATTCACTCGTATTCGCTCTCGCAGCGCTTCATGCTGCGCAACACGAGCGTGCGCGTGCTCGAAATCGCGCCGCCGTGGGTGGACACCGACCTGATCCGCAAGAGCGGCGACCCGCGCGCGATGCCACTCGAACCGTTCATTGCCGAGACGATGGCCGCGTTCGAAGGCGCGAGCACCGAAGTGCTGGTGAGCGCCGCGCGCATGTTCCGCGACAACGCGGGGCCGAACGAGCACGCGTTTATCGACCAGTTCAATCAGATGATCGAGAGCGAACCGTTGCCCGTGGCGTAAAAGCGCGAGCAAATGGCGGGCGGCGCGAGCGCGTCGTTCGCTTTTTCAACAAAAGGTTCCCTATTTTTTTGCACGGAAACGGCGCTGCCATTCCGAAAGAAATGCGATCGTAATAAATCGTAATTGAAAGCTTATCGTTATTTTATTTAAAGCTTGAACCGCTCGCCTGGGCGCGATCGCGCCGGAATGGCTCGATCAATTCTCCTTCCGCATCAACTCACAGCGCCGAAAAACCGCGCTTCTCCCACTCCCCCGCGCTGTAAGCCTTCCTCCCTGTCTCACCCCACACACACCTTTCAATTCACTATTTTCCATTCCGACATTTTCATTTCATTTACGCCCAGCGAATGAAAATGACAGGTTTTAGAAAGCATTTCGCCGGAATTCTTTATAAAACTTTCACATGGAAATGGTCCAATTCGGCCGCCTGAAGAGGCACACCGAACATTCGGAAAGTATGCAAGTTCCCCGACCGGCTTCTTTCTTATTAATAAACGGAAGCGCCTTAAAAAAACCTGGAGCGCGCGATATGCATTTGAAAAAAGCTCTGTTGCCCATTCCGTTCGCTGCCGCTCTGGCAGTGATCGCGGCCTGCGGCAGCAGCAACCACAACACGCCGGCCCCGACCGCTTCCGTGTCCGCCCAGGACGCGTTGACGACTGTCACGCCGATCAAGCACCTTGTCGTGATCTACGGTGAGAACGTTTCGTTCGACCACTACTTCGCGACCTACCCGAATTCGACGAACCCCGCGGGCGAGCCGCAGGTTCTGCCGACCGGCACGACGCAAACCGACATCAACACGCTGGTTCACGCCGGCCTCGTTTCGCCGAACAACCCGAACGGCGCGTCGACCTCGCCGAACCTCGTGGCTTCGACGATCAACGGCGTCGCCACGCTGCCCCCGAACATCGGCGGTGTGACGCTGACCTCGGCGCTGGCCCAGCCGTTCCGCCTCGACCGCACGCAGGCCAACACGAAGTCGCAGAACCACTCGTACGCGCCGGAACAGCTCGGCGACGACGGCGGCAAGATGGACGCCACGCCGCTCTTCACGTCGGCGACCAGCACGACCAACGGCAGCACGGGCTCGTTCGGCTCGGCAGCCCAGGTGCTCGGCTACTTCGACGGCAACACCGTCACGGGCATGTGGAACTACGCGCAGCACTTCGCGCTGAACGACAACTCGTGGACCGACACGTTCGGCCCGTCGACGCCTGGCGCGGTTGAAGTGGTGTCCGGTCAGAACAACGGCATCCAGATGTACACGACGACGGCTACGTCGGGCACGACGCTCGGCACGCCGGTGACGACCACGACCTCGCCGAGCGGCAACGCGATCCCCGACGGTCAAGGCGGCTTCACGATGATCGGCGACCTGGATCCGGCCGGCGACGTCTGTACCAACACGCTCGACTCGGCTGGCTCGGTGGTGGCGCAGTACGCACCGCAAGTCAAGAACATCGGCGACCTGCTGAACGCCAAGGGCATCACGTGGGGCGGCTTCATGGGCGGCTTCAACCTGTCGACCGTGAACCCGAACGGCACGACCGGTTGCTCGCGCACGACGTTCTCGTCGGTGCTGAACTCGGCTTCGTCGGACTACATCCAGCATCACGCCTGGTTCCAGTACTTCGCTTCGACCGCCAACCCGACGCACCAACGCCCGTCGTCGACGGCGATGATCGGCTACACGGACTCGACGCTCGACAGCTCGGCCACGCCGGTTCACCACCAGTACGACACGGATGACTTCTTCACGGCCGTTTCGGCGGGCAACTTCCCGTCGGTCAGCTTCCTGAAGGCACCGTCGGTCAGCGATGCTCACCCGGGCAACTCGGACCCGCTCGACGAGCAGCAATTCGTCGTGAAGGTCATCAACTTCCTCCAGCAGCAACCGGACTGGAAGAACACGGCAGTCGTGATCGCCTACGACGACTCGGACGGCTGGTATGACCACCAGGCTCCGACGATCCTGAACTCGTCGTTCGACACGACGGCGACGACCAAGATCTCGACGAACACGACGAAGTCGGTCACGTTCACGGGCGCCGACCAGCTTAGCGGCAACGGTTCGTGTACCGGCCCGAGCGCCAAGCAGCCGCTGGGCGTGAACGGCGGTGCAGTGAACGGCCGTTGCGGCCCGGGCACGCGCACGCCGTTCCTGCTGATCTCGCCGTATGCGAAGTCGAACTTCGTCGACCATACGCTGATCACGCAAGCTTCGGTCGTGAAGTTCATCGAAGACAACTGGCTTGGCGGCCAGCGTCTCGGCAACGCGTCGTTCGACGCGACGGCCGGCGACATCCGCAACATGCTGAACACGACCGGCGACTCGGCGAACCTGTACCTCGACCAGACCTTCGGTACGAAGCTGGCCGCGGCGCCGACGACGACGAACTAATCGTTCTCGTGTAATGCAACACACTTCCCGACCCGCGCGGTGCGCCACACCGCCAACTCCGGCCTGCGCGCCGCCGCGCGGTGGGAAGCGCTGTCTGTCGTAATCGTGTCGAGCCAGTACGCCACGCGTGCTGGCTCGACATTTTTTTTGCCTGAACCCTCGTTGCCATTATCGCCATGAGTCTTCCGAACACCCTGCCGCCTACCCTGCCCGCGGGCAAAGACGCGAACCCCGAAGCCACGAAGCGCACGCTCAAGCGCGTGGCGGGCTGGACCGTCGCCGTCGTCGCCGCCGCGGCGGCCGCCCTTGCCGCCTACGCCGTGATCTATCCCGAGCGCATGCCGTTGTCGGTCGGCACGATCGTCGAAGACTACACGGGCGCGAACCCGCAGCCGATTCAGCTGACCGTGCCGCCGCAGCAACCGCTGAGCGCCGTCGCGATACTCGGCCGCCAGATTTTCTTCGATACCTCGCTGTCCGCTTCGGGCAAGCAGTCGTGCGCGTCCTGTCATAGCCCCGACCATGCCTACGGCCCGCCGAACAATCTGTCCGTGCAAATGGGCGGACCGCAGCTCACGCAGGCCGGCTATCGCCCGCCGCCTTCGCTCACTTATCTGTATCGCCAGGCGCCGTTCAGCATCGGCCCGGATCAAGCCGACATGGACACCGCGCCCATTTCGCTGCAAACGCTCGCGGCCAGCGCCGCCAGCGTGACGCGCGCGGTCAAGACGGCCGGCGTCGCGCCCGCCGCGCCCGCGATGGTGCCGCAAGGCGGCCTGTTCTGGGACGGCCGCGCGAGCACGCTGCAAGACCAGGCGATCGGCCCGATGCTCAATCCGGTGGAAATGGCCAACGCCAATCTCGCCGATGTCGCGCACAAGCTGCTCGCCACCAAATACGTCGACCAGTTCCAGGCGCTGTTCGGCAAGCAGATCGTGAACCGTCCCGAACTGATGGTGGAAGAAGCCATGTTCGCGGTTGGCCGCTATGAATTCGAGGACACCTCGTTCCACGCCTTCACGAGCAAGTACGACTACTGGCTCCAGGGCAAGGCGCGTCTGACGCAAGCCGAATTGCACGGCCTGCGCCTCTTCAACGACCCGGACAAGGCGAACTGCGCGGGCTGCCACTTGAGCAAGCCTTCCGCCGACGGCCTGCCGCCGCTCTTCACCGACACGCAGTACGAAGCGCTGGGCGTGCCGCGTAACCCGGATCTGCCGCTCAACAAGGACCCGAAGTTCTACGACATGGGCGTGTGCGGCCCGTTCCGCACCGACGTGACGGACCTCACGCAATACTGCGGCATGTTCCTCACGCCGACGCTGCGCAACACCGCCACGCGCCACGCGTTCTTCCACAACGGCGTCTATCACAACCTGCAGCAGGTGATGGACTTCTACAACCTGCGCAACACCAACCCGGACAAGATCTATCCGCGCGATGCTTCGGGCAAGGTGCAGCAGTTCAACGATCTGCCGAAGGCGTACCAGAAGAACATCGATTTCGCCGATGCGCCGTTCGACCGCAAGCCGAACGACAAGCCCGCCATGTCGGATCAGGACATCAAGGACATCATCGCGTTCATCGGTACGCTGAACGACGGGTATAAGCCGTAAGTCGCAGGTCACGCGCTGTCAGTTGTTGTGATATGCGCCCGACGCCGGGAAGCTGGCGTCGGGCGCTTTGTTTTTTGTTCTCCGCTCCTCCTTCTTCTCCCTTCGCGTTCATCGCTCCCCTGCCCCAGACCACGTTTTCTAACCTGAAGAGATAGCAGGATTCAATTTGAATGCGCGCGGTCATCATCCTGTAATAAGGAAAAAGAACGAACCGGAGACCGCTCGTGAAACCCTCCTGCCTTTGGCTCGCCAGCCTGCTCTGCGGCGCGTGCACGTTCGGTCCGGTCGCGGCGCATGCCGACGACGTCACCGGCGCGGGCAGCACCTTCGCCGCGCCGCTCTACACCAAATGGGCCGACGATTACCGTAAATCCGGCGGCGGCAAGGTGAACTACCACGGCACGGGCTCCACCGACGGCATCAAGCAGGTGAGCGCGCATCAAGTCGATTTCGCGGGCTCCGACGCGCCCCTGAACGCCGGGCAACTCGACAAGGCCGGCCTGCGCCAATTCCCCACGGCGATCGGCGGCGTGGTGCCGGTGGTGAATCTGCCGGGCATCAAGGCGGGCGAGTTGATGCTGACAGGCGCGGTGCTGGGCGACATCTTTCTCGGCAAGATCCTGTACTGGGACGACCCCGCCATCCGCGCGCTCAATCCCAAACTGAAAATGCCCGACACGCCTATCGCCGTGGTGCGCCGCCAGGACGGCTCGGGCACCACGCTGATCTGGACGCACTATCTCGCGCAGGTCAGCCCCGAATGGAAGCGGCGCGTGGGCGAAGGCACGAGCGTGCACTGGCCGCTCGGCATCGGCGGTAAAGGCAACGAGGGCGTGGCCACGTACGTGGGCTATCTGCCCGGCGCGATCGGTTATATCGCGTGGGACTTCACCAAGCAGAATCATCTGACCTACACGGCGATGACGAACGCGGCCGGCGCGGTGGTCGAGCCCGGCGCTCCGGCCTTCACGGCGGCCGCCGCCAACGCCGACTGGTCGGGCTCGCTGTTCCAGCTGCTCACCAACGAGCCCGGCAAGGACGCGTGGCCCGTGATGGGCGCGACCTACGTGCTGCTGCCGGCCGGCGCGGGCGCCGCCGCGTCCGCGCCGGGTGTCTCGCCGGCTGCGGCGCATGCCGAGGCCACGCTGCGCTTTTTCGACTGGGCCTTCACGCACGGTTCGCCGAGCCTCGCCGCGCTCGACTACATCGCGCTGCCCGACGCCGTGGTGGCGAAAATCCGCGCGCAGTGGCGCGACGACAAACGCCTCGCCGGGCAGTGAGCGTCAACGCCGCGGCGTCGGCATCGGAGCGTCTCAAGCCAACGCGCCGGCGGTCTGCGCAACGGCCGGCGCGGCAAGCCCCCCTGCCTCGCCGTCGCCGTCACCCGCGCTCACGCGGAACGTCGCCACGGCTTCTGCCATCTGCGCGGCCTGCTGTTCGAGCGACTCCGCCGCCGCGGCCGCCTCCTCGACCAGCGCCGCATTCTGCTGCGTCACCTGATCCATCTGGCTCACCGCCGTCTCCACCTGCTCGATGCCTGCGCTCTGCTGCACCGTGGCCGAGGCGATCTCCTTCATGAGCCCCGAGACTTTGTCCACGGAAGCGACGATCTCCGCCATGGTCGCGCCCGCGTCGCTCACCAGCGCGCGGCCGTTGCGCACGTCGTGCACGGAATTTTCGATAAGCGATTTGATCTCGCGCGCCGCCGCCGCGCTGCGTTGCGCCAGGTTGCGCACTTCGCCCGCGACCACGGCGAAACCGCGCCCCTGCTCGCCCGCGCGCGCGGCCTCGACCGAGGCGTTGAGCGCGAGGATATTGGTCTGAAACGCAATGCCGTCGATGATGCCCGTGATGTCCGCGATCTTGCCCGAACTGCGGCTGATCACTTCCATCGTCTCGATCATCTGCTCGACCACGCGCCCGCCGCGCTGCGCGACGTCGGCGGCATTGCTCGCGAGCGCGCTCGCGTCGTTGGCGTGCTGCGCGTTCTGGCGCACGCTCGAGGTGAGCTGCTCCATGCTCGACGCCGTCTGTTCCAGCGAAGCCGACTGCTGCTCGGTGCGGCTCGACAGATCGAGATTGCCCGCCGCGATCTCGCGCGCGCCCGTGTTGATCGCATCGCAACTCGCGCGCACGCTGCGCACCGTGTGCGAGAGACCGCGCTGCATGCGCCGCATCGCGCCCAGCAATTGCCCGACTTCGTTGCGGCCGCCGCCTTCGATGCTCACGGAAAGATCGTTCGCGGCGATCTGGTTCAGCACGTCCACGGCTTCGGCGAGCGGCGCCGTCACGAGGCGGCGCAGCGCGAGATGCGTGGCGACGACGAGCGCGAGCGCGCCCGCGAGGCCCACCGCGACCATCGCCATGACCCAGTCGTGCTCGCGGCGCCCCTGGTCGAGCACGGCGCGCGTGGCGGCATCGGCGCTGGCGCGGAAGGTGGCGACGGCGCCCGCGAACCGGTTATCGGCGCTCGCCATCGCGCCGTTCGTCGCGCTCGCGTACGCCGCGGTGTCGCCGTTCGCGAGCGCCGTGGCCGCACTTTGCAGCGCCTGCGCGAGTGCGCCCGAAGCGTCGAGCAACGCCGCGCGCTGCGCGGCCGTTTGCGCGTCGAACGCGGCGGCGGAACGGCTCGCGCGCAGCGCGTCGGCGTGCGCCGCCGCCTGGTCGAGCCACGTGCGCGCGTCGTGCCGCGCGGTATCGGCAGACGCCTTTTGCGCGGCGGCGTCGCCCGTTTCCTTCGCCGCCTGATAAGCGCGCGCCAGCGCCGTTTGCGCGAGCGCCGTGTCCTCGCGCAACGCGAGCGCGAGCGCGTCTTCGCGCGCGACCTCGTGGATTTCACGCGCGGCGTCGTCGGCGCGGCCGATCATCAGCACGCCCACCACGGCGCCCACCACCAGCATGGCCGCGAACGTGCAGAGCACGACCAGCAGGCCGCGTCGAATCGTCAGATTACCCATCACAGGTCCCGCCTCAGTGCGAGGAAGTCGAAGCCGGCGGCGCATTGCCGCCGAGCCGGTTGAGCAGCACGTTCGACTGCTCGATCAGCGTGGCGCGGTACTCGCCGGGCAGCACGCCCGCATCGGCGTCGGCCACCGCCATCGCCTCGCCGATCTGCGCGCGAAACGCCTGCACGGTGCGCTCGATCTGCGCGCCGGACAGTTGCGGCAGCACCGCCTCCAGGAATTTCGTCATCACGACCACGTTCGCGCCGAAGCGCGAAATAGCCTTGCTGTGGGCGCTCACGAGCGCGGTCATCGAGCGCAGCAGCATCTCGTCGTTGGTGGTCACGGGCTTCTCCGGAAGAGTCGCAAAGCGAATGAGGTCGATAGAGGATCAAAACGCCGCGCGGCGATCGCGCGTGCGCGGCATGGTCTCGGCGGGCGCGGGCCGCGCGAGCAGGAAACCCTGCGCGCGGTGACAGCCGATCTCGCGCAGGAACGCGAGCTGGCGCGGCGTTTCCACGCCTTCGGCCACGACCGTCACGCCGAGCGAGCGTCCCATCGCCACGATCGCGCGCACGATCGAACGGTCGCGCGCCGTGTGTTCGTGCTCGTCGTCGGCGGGCGCGGTCTCGGGCATCTGCGCGAGAAACGAGCGGTCGACCTTGAGCGTGTCCACGGGCAGCGACTGCAGATACTTGAACGACGAATAGCCGGTGCCGAAATCGTCGATGGCGAGACTGATGCCGCGCGCGGCCAGTTCGTGCAGCAGCGCCTCGACCCCGCCGCGGCTCGACGTCATCGCCATGCTCTCGACGAGTTCGAGCTGCAGCCGCGCGGCGGGCAGGCAGGTTTCGCTCAGGATTGTCGTGAGCTGATGCAGAAAGCCGTCGTGCAGGCATTGGCGCGCCGAAAGATTCACGCTGATGCGCCCGAAGTCGAAGCCTTCGTCGAGCCACGCGCGCGCCTGGCGGCACGCCTCGCGCAACACCCACGCGCCGAGCGGGACGATCAATGAGGATTCCTCGGCAATCGGAATGAACTGGTCGGGCGGCACGAGGCCGCGGCGCGGATGCTGCCAGCGCACCAGCGCCTCGATGTTGGTGAGCGCGCCGCTCGCCACGTCGAATTCGGGTTGATAGTGCAGCACGAGTTCGCCGGCTTCGAGCGCGTGATGCAGCTCGCTTTCGAGCACGATGCGCTCCATCGCCGAGGACGTCATGGGCGCCGCGAAAAAGCGGAAGTTGTTCTTGCCCGCGTCCTTCGCCTCGTACATCGCGCGGTCGGCCTGCATGAGCAGCGCGCGCGGATCCACGGCATCGTCGGGATACATGCTGATGCCGATGCTCGGCGTGACGAACAGCAATTGCTCGCCGATATGCATGGCCGCGCCCACGCGCGCGAGCAGCGACTGCGCGATCTGCCCCACATGGCGGATGTCCTCGATATCCTCGATCAGCAGCGTGAATTCGTCGCCGCCCAGCCGCGCCACGGTATCGGTTTCGCGCACCGCTTCGCCCAGGCGCCGCGCGATCACCGTGAGCGCTTCGTCGCCCACGCCGTGGCCCATCGTGTCGTTGATGAGCTTGAAGCGGTCGAGGTCGAGAAACAGCACCGCCACGCGCTTGCCCGACCGGCGCGCCCGCGCGAGCGACAGCGAGAGACGCTCGGTGAAAAGCGTGCGGTTGGGCAGACCGGTGAGCGCGTCGTGGGTGGCGAGATAGCTCAGGCGCTCCTCGGTTTCGCGGCGCTGCGTGATGTCGGCGAAGATCGCGGCGTAGTGCGTGCGGCGCCCGGCCGGATCGCAAATGCTGGAGATCGTCAGGTATTCGAGGTAGAGCGTGCCGTCCTTGCGGCGATTCCAGATTTCGCCTTTCCAGTGGCCCTGCTGATGCAGGCTGCGCCACAGCGCCTGATAGAACGCGCGGTTCTGGCGCCCGGAACCGAGCAGGCTCGCGTTGCGGCCCACGGCGTCTTGCGGGGTGTAGCCGGTGAGGCGCGTGAAGGCGGGATTCACGCGCTCGATCATGCCGTCGAGGTCGGTGATCATCACGCCGTCGAGCGTGGATTCGACTACCTGATCGGCGAGCCGCAGGTTCGCGCGCGAGGCGTTCAGCGCGTCGTCGCGTTCGCGCAGCGCGCTCTGCAATTCGCGCACGAATTCGTCTTCGATGTCGTGCAGGATGTGCGAGAGATCGAGCAGGCCGACAAGGCTGCCGTCATCGGCGATCACCCCCACGTGGCGCATACGATGCTCGACCAGATACTGGCGCGCGGCGTACAGGCTTTGCGCCTGCGCGAGCGAGCGCAGCGGCCGGCTCGCGCGCGCCCCCACCGCGCCGTCGAGCGCGCCCGCCGCCGCGTGGCGCACCACGTCGCGCTCGGTCACGATGCCGTAGTCGCCTTCGGCATAACGCACGACGAGCGCCGTGAGCCGCCGCGCGCGCATGCGCCGCATGGCGTCGCGCATGGGCGTGTGCGCCGCCACCACGAGCGGCATGGCCGCGTTCACCGAGCCGACCGTCTTGAGCCGCAGAAAGCATTCGAGGCCCTGATTCATGACGAGATCGGTTTGCGTGACGATGCCGAGCGCGCGGCCCGCGCCATCCACGACGAGACAGTGGCGGATGCCCTCGCGCTTGAAACGCAGCGCCGCGTCGCGCAGCCGCGTCGTGGCGGGCATGGCGCGCACGGGCTGGCTCATGGCCGCGCGAATGGGGCGCGCGAGCGCCGCGCCGTCTTCGCCGAGCGCGAGCGCGTCGTGCTCCGTCCAGATGCCGACAGGCCGCCCCTGCTCCGTCACGACGATGGCGCTGTAGCGCCGCTCCGCCATGAGTCGCGCGGCTTCGCGGATGGGCACGTCGGGGCCGCACGCGAGCGGCGGCCCGGAAAGGAGCTGACCGATTTCCAGGTCAAGCGTGTGGTGTTGCATGTTGCGCCCCGAACCGCACTGCTAGTCGCACGGCAATCGCTTTATGAGATAGCGAAACCGTAGCAGTGCGCGCTCACTATTCGCATGACCTAGATCAAGTTTACGGCGCTTGGCGCGGGGCAATCGTTTGCGAAACCACAACCCGGGTGCGCGACAAATCGCGCGTTGACGGAACTCGTTCGACGCGGAATCAAATGCCGGTTTTGGCCCATTCCGCCGCCAGCCAGTCGACCAGCGCCTTCACGCGCGCGAGCTTCATGCGGCGGCGCGGAATGTAGGCCTTGAACCAGTTTTCCTGCGCCGCGAACTCGGGCAGCAGCGTGACGAGCTCGCCGGTTTCGAGGCTCGGCGCGGCCACGTAGCGCGGCAGCAGCGCGACGCCCAGCCCGGCGCGCGTGGCCGTGAGCAGCGTGAGGTTGTCGTCGGCGAGCAGGCGCGGCGCGACATCGACGGAAACCATGCCGCGGCTCGACTCGAAATTCCAGTTCGTGCCCGTGGCCGCGAACACGAGACACGGATGCGCGACGAGTTCGCGCGGATGCGTGAGCGGCTTGTTCGCGGCAACCCAGGCGGGCGCGGCGCACAACAGCGGCTCGACGGGCCGCAGCGGCACGTCGAGCACGCCTTCGTAGCTCGAAAGCCGCCCGCTGATCGCGAGGTCGAAGCCGCTTTCGGCGGGGTTCGCCGAATGATCGACGAGCGAAATCTCCATCGTGATGCGCGGATGCTGCTCGAGAAACGAGCAGAACGCGGGCGCGAGCGAGCGGATCGCGAGCGTGGTGGGCGCCATCACGCGCAAGTGGCCTTCGAGCTTGACCGAATCGCGTTCCACCGACGCCACGAGTTCCTCGAAGTCGCCGACGAGATCGGCCGCGCGGCCATAAAAGCGCTCGCCCGCCTCGGTCAGCACGACGCGCCGCGTGCTGCGGTCGAACAGTTTCGTGTTGAGTTCGCGCTCCAGTTGCGCGATGCGCTTCGCGACCACCGAAGGCACGACATCGAGCTGATGCGCGGCCTCCGTGAAACTGCCGCAGCGCACCACGGCGACCAGCGTGCGCACGTGCGTGATGACGTCCACGTCTCCTCCTCGTTGTGTTGTTCGGTGCGACATCGCCTGCTGCGTCGCCCGCTGGGTTGTCCGCTGCGTCGCCCGTCGATTGATGCAAAAAATCGATCTCAGATACGCCGGATTTGCGTCAATCGTTCTTGATTTGCCTCAATACAATACCAGACATCCAATGCCGCGACGGCCGCCGGGGAAGCTCCGAACGCCCACATCGGCACATGCGTCGGCAAATCCGTCGGCAAAAAAACATCGCAATGGCACACGGCCCCACGAACCGACCGTGCCGCAGGAGACAGCATGGCAAGAAGCAATTTCCCGGTCGAAGTCACGCGCGTGCGGCAACTCACGCCGCGCGTGCGCGAATATCTGCTGACTTCCGTCGATGGCCGGCCGTTGCCCGAATACGGTCCTGGCGCGCACGTCGCCGTGCACACGGTGTCGCCCGAGCGCGGTTTGATCGTGCGCCACTACTCGCTCGTGGGCGGCGGCGGGATTGGTGAAAGCGGCCAGCGCGGCGAAGACGGCGACGATCCGCGCCACACGTATCGCATCGCCGTGCAGAAAGACAGCGAACGGCGCGGCTCCGCGCATATCCACCGCAGCTTCGAGCCCGGCTTGCGCATCGAGATCGGGCCGCCCACCAACAACTTTCCGCTCGAACGCACGAGCGCGCCCGTGCTGCTGCTCGCGGGCGGGATCGGCATCACGCCGATTTTTTCGATGGCGCGCAGTCTCGCGCGGCGGCACCGGCCCTTTCGCGTGGTCTACGCGGGCCGCAACCGCCACGAGATGGCGTATCACGACGAACTCGCGCGGCTCGCCGGCAACGCCACGACGAACGCCGCCACGTTCCACTACAGCGACACGGCCGGTCAGCTCGACCTCGCGGCGCTGCTGGGCGCGCAAGCGGCCGGCACGCTCGTCTACGTGTGCGGTCCGGCGGGCATGGTCGACGCCACGCACGCGGCGGGCAGCGCGCTCGGCTGGGACGCCGCGCGCATTCGCAGCGAGCGGTTCGGCGCGCAACGCCCCGCCGCGGCCCGCGCCTTCGACGTGCATCTGCGCCGCAGCGGCCGCACGGTGCACGTGAGCGAGGACGCCAGCATTCTCGACGCGCTCAACGCCGCGGGCGTGCCCGTGCTGTGGGATTGCCGGCGCGGCGAATGCGGGCTGTGCCCGCTCGCCGTGGTGGAACGCGACGGCCCGCTCGAGCATCACGACCGCTATCTCACCGACGAAGACAAGGCCGCGGGCGACACGCTGTGCATCTGCGTTTCGCGCACCTGCGGCACGGCGCTCACGCTCGACGCCTGACCCGCCACGACACGCCGCGACACGCCGCCCCCTGCCCGCACCCCACTCAAACGGAGACCTCGATGACCGCCACTCCCGCCATCGCCCGCGCCGAATCGCTGCACGACTACGACGTGCCCGGCTTCACGCCCGGCGGTTTCGCCGACCACGCCACGCCGCTCGTGCGCGACTGCTGGTACGTGGCCGCCACGGGCGGCGAAGTCACGCGCGAGATCATGAGCCGCCGCTTGCTGGGCGTCGATGTCGCGCTCTACCGCACGCTCGCGGGCAACGTCGCGGCGGTGCGCAACCGCTGCCCGCACCGCTCGTTTCCGCTCGCGAAGGGCAAGCTCGTGGGCGACATTCTCATGTGCGGCTATCACGGCATGCAGTTCGATCCTGCGGGGCGCTGCGTGAACATGCCCGCCATGCCGATCGTGCCGACCAACGCCAGCGTGCGCAGCTTTCCCACCGCCGAACGCGGGCCGCTCGTGTGGATCTGGATGGGCGACCCCGAACGCGCCGACGAGCAACTCATCCCCGACACGGGCTGGCTCAGCGACCCCGCGTGGAAGAGCGTGGGCGACACGTTTCATCTGCGCTCGGACTATGTGTCCATGCACGAAAACCTGCTCGACCAGACGCACTTTCCGTTTCTGCATCCGGGCGCGATCGGCACGCCCGAGTACGCGCGCTCGCGCCTGAAGGTGCGCGTGGAGGGCAACGCCGTGGTGATCGACCGCGAGTTGCGCAACTCGCCGCCGCCCGCCGTCTACGGCGTGCCCACGGGACTGATGGGCCAGCCCGTCGACCGCTTCTCGGACGCGCGCTTCGTTTCGCCCGCGCTGCACACGGCCTACGCGCGCATCGTGGACAACGCGGATGCGAGCGGCACGCCGCGCACGTATCGCTTCAACATCACGCACGTGTTCACGCCCGAGACAAACGGCAGCATCCACTACTGGTGGTTCAACAGCCGCAACTTCAATCTCGACGACACGGCCGCCGACGACTGGCTCTACGCGGCCTCGACGAAGGCCTACCAGGAAGACGTGGACGCGCTCGAATGGATCTTGTCGACAGTGCAATCGGACACCGAACCGCAGTTCGACCTGAACTTCGCGCCCGACAAACCCGGCTTGCTGATGCGGCAGATTCTGTACCGGCTCGCGGCGCAAGAAACAGGCGCCACCGCCTCGACTCACGCCGATGCGCCCGCCGCGACGCCGGATTGCGACGCGGCCGCGGCGGCCGCCTGCGCGCGCAAGGCTTGAGGTCGCGGCAGCGTCAGGCTTCGTCGATGGCGGGCGCGCCGGCGTTGACGGCGGCACGCTCGCCCACGGTGCGCGTGCGCAGGTCGATACGCCCCTGTTCGCCGAGCCAGAGAATGTTCTTTTTGGCCACGTTGGCGTGCTCCTGCATGAGCGCCTCGGCACGGCCGCTTTGTCCCGCCTCGATCGCCTCGACGATCAAACGGTGCTGCATATGCGCGAGAAAGTAGAACTGGTACTGCGAGGGCGAAAGCTGGCCCGGCCGCGTTTCCACCGCGACCGCGCCCGCCGCCGCGAACGGCAGGCGGTCGTTGGTGGCGATGGCGGCGGCGAGCGCGCCGTTGCCCGCGCCTTCGATGATGAGCGTGTGGAACTTGCGGTTCATCGCCTCGAAAAGCTGGTCGTCGCCGGCCGCGATATGGCCTTTTTCGAGCAGCGCGTCGCCGGCCGCGAGACAGTCGGCGAAACCGCGCCGCACCGCCTCGCCGGGGCGATTTTCGGCCAGCGTGCGCGCCGCCACGCCTTCGAGCGCGCCGCGCACGGCAATGGCATCGGTGATGTCCTTCATCGTGAAGTTGCGCACGTGGTAACCGCGTTTCTGCCCGCCCACGATCAGCCCCTCGGCCGCCAGCACCGCGAGCGCGAAGCGCACCGGCGTGCGCGAGATGCCGAGCTGTTCCGAAAGTGGCACTTCGAGGATGCGCTGCCCGGCCTCCAGCTTGCCCGCGAGGATCATCTCGCGCAGCGTCGAAACGACTTTCGATTCCTGACTCATGTTCGCCTGTCTCCGTTGCGTGGATACATTTTACCTGCGCGCGGATCGTATAAATGTATCCATCGTAGAAAATCTCCACGTGGAGACACGGGTTAACCACCATGAAATCAACGTGTACAGCCGTCCCATCAAGTTTTATGATTTCTTCATGGATACATTATCGCTGAAGCGAAATGATCCGGACCTCGAATTGACGGAGTGGAAATGGCAAAGATAGTGGGAGGCATCGGCACGTCGCATGTGCCGACGATCGGCGCGGCGTACGACGCGCGGCGGCAGCAGGACCCGGCGTGGGCGCCGCTGTTCGAAGGCTACGTGCCGGTGGCCGAGTGGCTCGCGCGCGTGCAGCCCGACGTGCTCGTGATGTTCTACAACGATCACGCGAACAGCTTCTTCTTCGACTGCTACCCGACCTTCGCGATCGGCGTGTCGCCCGAGTTCGAAATGGCCGACGAAGGCGCGGGCCGCCGCCCGCTGCCGAACATCCAGGGCCATCCGGCGCTGGCCGCGCACATGGTGGACAGCCTCGTCACCGACGAATTCGACATGTGCACCTTCCAGGAGCGCGCGCTCGATCACGGCTGCAACTCGCCGCTCGCGCTGATGTGGCCGCACGTGCCCGCGTGGCCCGGCGCGATCGTGCCGATCGAGATCAACGTGCTCCAGCATCCGCTGCCCACGCCCGCGCGCTGCTTCAAGCTCGGCCAGGCGGTGCGCCGCGCGATCGAGTCGTATCCCGACGCGAACCTCAAGGTCGCGGTGATCGGCACGGGCGGCCTCTCGCACCAGATTCACGGCGAACGCACCGGCTTCAACAACACGGAATGGGACCACGAATTCCTGCGCCTGATCGCGGAGGATCCGCAGCAACTCGTGGCCATGCGGCACGCCGACTTCATGCGCCTCGGCGGCTCGGAAAGCGTGGAGGTCATCATGTGGCTCGCCATGCGCGCGGCGCTCGGCGAACGCGTGACCTGCATTCACCAGAACTACTATCTGCCGACCACGACCGCGATGGCCGTGACGGTGTACGAGCCAGCCGAAGCCACGCTGAACGAAGCCGCAGACGTGGAAAACGAGACGGCAAGCCCGCTGGCGAACACGGAGGTACACGCATGAATCCGCAACTGGCCGGCACCGAAGACCTGGGCGGCACCTATGTCTTCGACGTCACGCAAAGCGTGAAGACGATCCGCCTCAACCGCTTCTTCTGGATGCACCGCGAGCCCGCGTTCCGCGAGTTCGTGACGCGCGACCCGGAAGCCGCCTTCGCGCAACTCAAGCTCAGCGAGGAAGAACGCACGTTGATTCGCGAGCGCGACTGGCTCGGTCTGATCCGCTACGGCGTGACGTTCTTCGTGCTCGAAAAATTCGCGCGCGTGGTGAAAGTGTCGAACCTGCACGTGTACGCGTCGATGCGCGGCGAATCGCTCGAAGCGTTTCTGAAGACGCGGCGCGTGCCGGAATCGGCCTGATGTATCTAACGTAGCGAACCTGTCGAACGCTATCGAAAGCGTCGCCGCTTCGTGCATCGTTAGGAATATTAATTAAATCGAATGACCCCAAGGAGACGACCGTGAACCCCTCAATCCGCCCGAATGCGCCCGATCCTGTCGACGTGCAGGCCATCATCGACGGACGCAAGATGTCGGCGTATCAAATCGCCGTGATCGCCATCTGCGTGCTGGTGCTGGTCCTCGACGGCTTCGACGCCGTGATGATCGCCTACGTCGCGCCCTTCCTCGCCGGCTCGCTGCACCTCGCGCCCAGGGAACTCGGGCCGCTGTTCGCCTCGGGCATGCTCGGGCTGACGGTGGGCGCCTTCGGCTGCGGCGCGCTCGCCGACAAGCTCGGCCGCAAGCGCGTGCTGATCGCCTCGGTGGCGATCTTCGGCGGCTTCACGCTGGTGGCCGCGTCGTTCCACGAACTCGGCTGGCTCGTCACGCTGCGCTTTCTCGCGGGCATCGGCCTGGGTGGCGCGGGACCGAGCGCGATGGCGCTGATCGCGGAAATGTGTCCGAGCGGACGGCGCTCCTCGCAACTCGCGTGGCTCGGTTGCGGCATTCCGTTCGGCGGCGGCGTGGCGGGCCTGGTAGCGACCCGGCTGATTCCCGCGTACGGCTGGTCGTCGATGTTCGTGGTCGGCGGATTGCTGCCGCTGCTGCTGCTCGCCGCCATCGCGCTGCGCGTGCCCGACTCCGTGCGCTTCCTGCTGCTGCATCACGCGGGCCAGGAGAAGGTGCGCCGCATCATGACGAAGATCGCGCCCGAGCTGGACTTTGCCAACGCGCGTTTCGTCTCGCGCAACGAGGCGGACCAGGGCGAGCGCCGTGCGTTCGTGCTCGACCTGTTTCGCGGCGGCCTCGCCACCTCAACGCTGCTGCTGTGGCTCGCCTCGTTCTGCATCCTGATGGTCACGTACTTCCTCACCAACTGGCTGCCGATCCTGCTGCATTCCACGCAACACACGCTGCCGCAGATCTCGCTGCTGCTCGGGCTGTTCCTCGTGGGCTCGCCGGTGGGCAGCCTGATCGTCGGCTTCCTGATGGATCGTTACAGCAAGCCGCTGTGCATGGGCGCGTGCGCGCTGCTCGCGGCCGTGTGCCTGCTCGTGGTGGGCCAGGTCGTGAGCGACATCCGCATGGCCGCCGTGGTGATCGCGCTGGTGGGCGCCGCGTGCGGTGCGTGCGTGACGGGCGCGAGCATCATCGCGAGTTTCCTCTACCCGACCGCCGCGCGCGCCACGGGCATTGGCTGGACAGCGGGCTGCGGACGGCTCGGCTCGGTGTTCGGCACGCTGATCGGCGGCATGCTGCTCGCCACCGGCATGCAGGTGCCCGAGTTGCTGAAGCTCGCCGCCGCGCCCTGTGCGCTCGCGAGCGTGAGCTTCCTCGCGCTGCGCTATGCGGCCCGGCGACGTTCGACCGGCGTCGCGGCCACGGCCGTGAAAGCGGGCGTCTGACGCACGCTCACGGCCACGCCGCCCGCCTCGCCTCAGCGCATTGATTTCGACGATGAACCTCGCCCGCCTCAAAGTCCTGCTCGCCGTGATCGAGACCGGCAGCATCTCGGCCGCCGCGCGCGTGCTGGGCCGCGCGCAATCGCGTGTCACCGCGACGATCCAGGAACTCGAAGCCGAACTCGGTTTCGCGCTCGTCGTGAGAACTGCGGCGGGATCGTTCGCGACCACGGCGGCCGCGCGCATGCTGCCGCGTCTGCGCGCCGTGTTCGCGGCGCTCGATGCGTGGCGCGGGTGGCGGCGCGTGGCCATCGACGTCAACATCGCCCCTGCCGGCGGCGTGAACGCCGCTGCCGCCGGCTTGCGCCTCGGCTGGTGCGCGCTGCCCGACGCGGCGCTCAAGACGCGGCGGCTCGACATCTTTCGCAGCCTCGTGCACGCGGGATCGATGACGCGCGTCGCCTGCGAGATGAACATCACGCAGCCCGCCGTGAGCGCCTCGGTGGCGGCGCTCGAGCGCTGCACGCGGCGCGCGCTGTTCGAGCGCACGCCGGGCGGTTTGATCGCCGCGCCGCAGGCGCGCGAACTGGCCGAAATCGTCGATGGCGTGCTCGCGGAGGTCGGGCGGCTCGTGAACGACGCCGCGCGCGTACCACCGCGCAGCGCGCCGCGCGCCGCCGGTTTCATCGACGGAAAACATCGGCAAAAGACCGCAGTACTGCGATGACGGTTGCGCACGAGGCGCATTGATCCGCGATGACGTGACGCAGCCGCATCGACATAAAACCCGCAAGACCTGGCGGCAGCCCGCCGACCATAACAACGATTGGAGATCCAGCTTGAAAGCCAAAACCCTCATGATGACGGCGGCCGCCCTGAGCGGCGCTGTTTCGCTGCACGCGGCCGCGCAGAGCAGCGTCACGCTGTTCGGCACGATCGACACCGGCATCAGCTACGTGAGCAATCACGGCGGCCACAGCGCGTGGCAAACCGACGACGGCATCAACGGCCCGAACCTCTGGGGCATGACGGGCAAGGAAGACATTGGCGGCGGCACGAAGGTCGTGTTCAACCTCGTCAACCAGTTCGCGCTGAATTCGGGCGGCTTCATGCCGGGGCAAAGCCTGTTTTCGCGTAACGCGTACGTTGGCCTGACGAATCTCGACTACGGCTCGCTCACGCTCGGCAATCAGTACGACTTCATGTCGGACGTGCTCTACAGCAGCAAGGACGATCCGGCGATCTACACGAGCCATCTCTATGGCCAGGGCGCGGGGCCGTTCCAGAAACTCGCGCTGCCCTCGAATCCGACCGGCGACTTCGACTGGTATCGCGCGGCCGGACGCATCGCGAATTCCGTGAAATACGTGACGCCCGTGTTCGGCGGCCTGAGCGCGGGCGCGATGTACGGCTTCGGCAACGTGGCGGGATCGATGGGCACCGGCGACGGCATGAGCTTCGCGCTCTCGTACGCGCGAGGCAATTTCGGCGCGGACGCGGCCTACACCTTCGTCAAATATCCGGCGACGGCGGGCGTGATCGGCCCGCAAACCGGCGTGCGCAACTGGGGCGTGGGCACGCGCTACCAGGCCGGCCCGGTGCTGATGAGCGCGCTGTTCGTGACGGTGCGCAATACGGCGAACGGCGCGGATGTCTATCAAGGCTCGGTGGGCGCGAACTGGATGGTGCGCCCCGACCTGGGCCTCGACGCGAGCTACGCGTACATGAAGGGCAACGAGGTCGTCACCAACAATCACGCGCATCAATTCGGCCTCACCGCCGAATACTTCCTTTCGAAGCGCACGAGCGTGTACGCGCTCACGGTGTATCAGCGGGCGAGTTCGGGCGCCGATGCGCTCATCATGGGCTTCACGGGCAGCACGGCGGCGTCGAGCGGACAGAACCAGCTCGTTGCGCGCGTGGGCGTGAAGACGAAGTTCTGACGAAGGGCTTCGTCGGGCCGCTTCGGTGCGAAGCCGAAGCGGCGGTTTCCTGTCTCGATCGCGTGACTTCTCTAAACAGGCGTTTCTCATGGCTTTACAAATCGTTTTACTGCCCGGTCTGCTTTGCGACGATGCCGTGTGGTCCGATCAGCGCGCGGCGTTCGGCGCATTCGCGAATTCCGGGCCCGGCGCTGATGTGACGGCCGATCGCTTCATTGCCGATCGCTTCATTGCCGATCGCGTCGTTCCTGGATGCGTCGTTCCCGATTACGCGATGCGCGACTCGATCGGCGCAATGGCCGATCACGCGCTCGACTGCGCGCACGGCGAGCGCCTGCTCGTGGCCGGTCATTCGATGGGCGGACGCGTCGCGCTCGAAATGTTCCGCCGCGCGCCGCAACGCGTGGCCGGTCTCGCCCTGCTCGACACGGGCTTTCAGGCGCGCGCGGCGGGCGACGCCGGCGAACATGAACGCGCGCAGCGTGCCGCACTGCTCGAACTCGCGCGTATGCAGGGCATGCGCGCGATGGGCGAGCAGTGGGCACCGGGCATGGTGCATCCGGATCGGCTCGACTCGGCGGTGTATCGCGCGATCCTCGACATGATCGCGCGCAGCACGCCCGCGAAATTCGAAGCGCAGATTCGCGCGCTGCTCGACCGGCCCGACGCCGGCGCGTTACTCGAAACCATCGATTGCCCGACGCTGCTCGTGTGCGGACGCGAAGATCGCTGGAGCCCGCTCGCACGGCACGAGGCAATGCAGGCGCGGATTCGCGGCTCGGTGCTGCGCGTGATCGAACATAGCGGGCATATGTCGACGATGGAGCAGCCGCAAGCGGTCAGCGAGGCGCTGGTGGAGTGGGTGAAGGCCGTGGTGGAGCGTGAGACGCGGGAGCGCGCGCGGTGAACGGAACGGCGAGGTATGACGGCGAGGAACTCGATCGATGCGAGCCGTGTAGCGTTTGCCATGGATCGGCGGGTTCGGGCTTGACGGCAAACGCTGATGACGTCACGAACGAAGCGCGAAGGCTGCGGTTCGGGGCGAGAGAGGCGGTGGATGCGGTGGATGCGATGGATGCGATGGGCGCGGTGGATGCGGTGGATGCGGTGGATGCGGTGGATGCGGTGGATGCGGTGGATGCGGTGGACGCGGTGGACGCGGTGGACGCGGTGAGAGCAATGAACGTTACGTACATCCTCCGTGCAATAAACGCGAAGCCCGCGACCGAACTATTCGGCGAGCCACGCGCGACCGACGCGGGAACGCGACCGCCATGGCGAACGCCACCTCTGCGCCGCACTCGATCAACGCATCCAGCACGATGACCACCATGCCTACGACTGCAACGACCGCCACGACCACTCCGCCACTGGCACCGGACCCGATCGCTCGCCTGGTCATCGAGCACGAATGCCGCGCGCGGGTTCTGCTGGCCGCCGAACTGATCGACGGCGGCCGCAGCGCCGAGCTTGCCCGCGTCTTTTGCGCCGACGCGCGCCTCGTTCGACCGAACGGCGCCGCACTCGACGGCTGCGACGCCATCGTGGCGTCCTACGCCGCGCGGCCCGCCGATCGCATCAGCCGTCATCTCGTGCTCGCGACGCATTTCCATTCGGTCACGCCCGATGCCGCAACCGCCGTGACGCAGGTATTGCTCTGGAGCGGCAGCCAAAGCGATGCGCCCGGCCCGTTCGGTCGGCCCGCACGCGGCCAGCAGATCGTCGGGCGCTTCGACGATACCTTCGCGCGCACCGCACACGGCTGGCGAATTGCGACACGGCACGCCTCGTTCGAGCTTTACGTCGACGGAAGTTGATGCCGACTTTGCGCCGCGATGCTTCATACGATCGACGAACCCGGCCCGCTTGACACGTTCGCCCAGAAATTCTAGTTTACTGGAAACCAAATCCACCAAACTGGAACGCATGGATATTCACGCCAACATCGCGCGACGCCTGCGCGACCTGCGCGACGCCAAAGGCTGGTCGCTCGACGCGCTCGCCGAGCGCAGCGCCGTGAGCCGTTCGAACATCTCGCTCATCGAGCGCGGCGAAAGCAGCCCGACCGCCGTCGTGCTCGACAAACTCGCGACGGCGCTGGGCGTCTCGCTCGCCTCGCTGTTCGAGAGCGCCAGCAGCGTGGCGGCTACTCCGCCCTCGCCGCACATTGCCGCGCGCGACCAGGCGCGCTGGACCGATCCGGCCTCCGGCTATGTGCGGCGCAATCTCTCGCCGCCCGCGTGGTCGCCCATTCAGCTCGTGGAGGTGCAGTTTCCACCCGGCGAGCGCGTGGCCTACGACACGAGCCTGCGCGATGCGGAAATTCATCAGCAGGTCTGGGTGATCGAAGGCGCGATGGAGATGAGCGTAGGCGAGACGACATGGCGGCTCGCCACCGGCGATTGTCTCTCGATGCGGCTCGATTGCCCGATCGTGTATCGCAACCCCACGCGCAAGCCCGCGCGCTACCTCGTCGCGCTATGCAGAACCGCCCGCTAATGTTCACCGACAATTCGCCCATGACCGACGCCATCACCGTGCGCGCACTGAGCGCCGCTGAAGCCCACGCGCACGCCGATGCGCTCGCCGACGTGCTTATCGATTGCGTCGAAGGCGGCGCCTCCGTGAGCTTCATGCTGCCGATCTCGCGCGCCACGGCGCTCGCATTCTGGCGCAGTGTGGCCGAAGGCGTGGCGCACGGCGAGCGCGTGCTGCTCGCGGCATTCGATAACAACGCGCGGCTCGCAGGCACCGCACAACTCGTCGTGGCACAGCCCGAAAACCAGCCGCATCGCGCCGATGTCGCGAAAGTGCTCGTCTGTCGCGCCGCACGCGGACGCGGCGTGGGCCAGCGCCTCATGCAAGCGGTGGAAGCGGCGGCATACGCGGCCGGAAAAACCGTGCTGGTACTCGACACCGTCACGGGCGGCGCGGCCGAACGCCTCTATACGCGCGCAGGCTGGCAACGCGTGGGCGCCGTACCCAACTACGCGCTCATGCCCGATGGCGCGCTGTGCGGCACGACGTTCTATCACAAGCAACTCGCGGCATTCGACGCAAACCCGGCTCAGGACGCGCGCAACGCCTCCGAAGGCCGCATGCCGAACATGCGCCGATAATCCGCCGAAAACTGGCTCAAATGCCAGAAGCCCCAGGCGGCGGCCACGTCCTGTACGGACCCCGCCTGCGTGCACAGATCACGCCGCGCGCCGTTCAGACGTAGCGCACGCAGATACGTGGCAGGCGCCATGCCGAGCACGTCCTGGAAGCAGTACTGCAATGTGCGCCGGCTCACGAGCAACTGCTCGCATAGCTCGGGCACGCCAACGGCCCGCGCGCGATGCGCAAGCACGTACTCGCGCGCTTGATCCACAATCCAGCGCCGCCGCGCGCCTGATTCCGCCATGACGCGCGCGTCGCCCTCGACGCCTCCCCCGCATGCGGGGTTGGCGTCGCGCCCGTCGCCCGCGCAGGCGTCGAACAACGCCGCCAGCACCTCGGCCTGTATATCGGCCTGTATATCGGCCTGTGACCCGCAGCGTTCGGCTTCGGCAAGCGATGCGAGCCGGGTTCCCGCGCTGGCCCGGTCGCTCTCGCCGCCGTGCCTGCCTTCGACGTCTTCGCGCGCAACATCGAGTTGTCTCGCGAGCAGCGCGCATAACCGTTCGATGCGCACCGGGCTCGCGCGCACGATGGGCGCATGGGGCACGCAGGCGTCGAAATCCTTGTGCTCCACGGAAGCCGCATAGTGACGCAGCACGTCGCCGCGCACGACCACGCCGTAGATCGAAAACTGCGCGGGCGTGAGCAGCTCGAATTCGACGTTGCCGGGCCGCAGCGCGAAGGCATTCGCATCGACCCACTGCGCGTCGATCCGCATGTCGCCCTGGCCGCGCACGGGGATGCCGAACCAGTACGCGTCGCCGCGTACTTCGCATGCCTGGCGCAACGTATGGCTCGTGGTTTCGCGGAACACCTTCATGGTGTCCAGCGGCATTTCGGTCAGCGTTCCGACGAAGCGCCCCGCCGCCAGTTGGTCATAGGTTTGCCGCCAGCCGACCAGATTGCGCGCCTGTTCATCGGCGTCATGCGCCACGCTCACGACCGGCCGCCCCGCCAGTACCGCCGCGCCTTGCGCATTGCGCTGCGTGTCTTCAGCGGCGGTGGCTGCGGTGGGGTCTGCCAAGATAACCGCTGAGTTGCCTGCCGTAGTGCGTGCGATAGTGGCCGCAACGGGGGCGCGCATTGCGCCCGCTGTGTTCGCCTGCGCTGCATTCGCCTGCGCGGTGTTCGCGTTCGCGCCAGTCGCACCCGCCGCGGTGTTGGCGGCCACTACCCTGTTTGGCGCCGTGTCATTCATCCTTGCCCCCTGCGCGCTCGCATCGAATCGATGGATCGATGATGCAAGAGCCGCGCCAGCGGCGACAGTCGGCCGAACGGCTAACGTAAGCGCGAGAAGACGCGATGACGCCTCAAGCGCGTTGCTCCACGATGGCGCAACGCACCGGCACCGGCGTGCTCAATGCCTGCGCACATGGCGCAGCGCACCTTCGCGGTGCGGTCCGCTGCGGCCCATTCCATACGCACCAACATTTACGGCGGGGCGATCGCCCCCGGCACTTCGCGGTTTGTGCCCGGCAACGCGTCGCTGTCGTCCTTGAGGCCCACGCCCGTGAGCTTGAGCCGCCGCGCCTGCGTGAGCAGATAGTGAAGCTTGTGCGCGGCTGCCTCGTGTGGCAGCCCTTCGGGCCGCACATTCGAGATGCAGTTGCGCTGCGCGTCGTGGCAGCCGACCTTCGGCGCCCATGTGAGATAGATACCCAGGCTGTCGGGCGAACTGAGCCCCGGCCGCTCGCCGATCAACATGGCCACGAGCGACGCACCCAGCAGTTCGCCGATCTCGTCGCCGAGCGCCACGCGCGCCTGGCGCGCGATGACCACCGGCCCAATACGCCAGCCGTCTAGCCGCGTGCGCGCCGCCTTGAGCAACGGCACGGCCTGCTTCGCGGCAGCGAAAGCGGACAAGCCGTCGCCGACCACGAACACGACTTCGGGCGCAGCCTCGGCCGAGGCCGCTGGTTGCGCTGCGAGCACCGCGCGACTCGCCTCCGACAAACAGCGCCCGAGGTCCGGCCTGCGCAAATAATGCTGACGATCGGGCGCCGCGCTCGCTACTTCGAGCGTTGCGAAACCTTCGGCTTCGAGCGCGCGGCGCAGGGCTTCCGTATCGAGCGGTTGGTGCACGGCGTCACGCGCCTGCGCGTGCGACAGGTTGAACGCGAGCAACGGCGCCGTGGGCAAAGCATTGCCCGCGCGCCCGAGCGCGATGCGCGCGTTCGTGAACGCCTTGAGTCCGTCCCACGGATTCTTTTCGACGGCGTCGCTCATGCGTCGATCCCTATCCACTCGTGCGCGCCCGCAAGCAATGGCACGCGCGGCGAGGCGCGCAGCAACGCGCCTTTCGAGTCGGCGATTTCCATGGTTTCCAGCCACTCTTCGAACTCGGGCGCGCGCCGCAAACCGAGTAGTTCACGCACATACAGCGCGTCGTGGAACGACGTGCTTTGGTAGTTGAGCATCACGTCGTCGGCGCCGGGAATGCCCATGATGAAGTTGATGCCCGCCGTGCCCAGCAACGTGAGCAACGTGTCCATGTCGTCCTGGTCGGCTTCCGCATGATTCGTGTAGCAGATGTCGCAGCCCATGGGTACGCCGAGCAGCTTGCCGCAGAAGTGATCTTCGAGCCCCGCGCGAATGATCTGCTTGCCGTCGTAAAGATATTCGGGGCCGATGAATCCCACCACCGTGTTGACGAGGAAGGGCTCGAACTGGCGCGCCACCGCGTAGGCGCGCACTTCGCAGGTTTGCTGGTCGACACCGTGATGCGCGTTGGCCGATAGCGCGCTACCCTGCCCCGTTTCGAAATACATGAGGTTGTTGCCGACCGTGCCGCGCTTGAGCGAGAGCGCCGCCTCGCGCGCTTCCGCGAGCAACGCGAGGGAAATGCCGAAGCTCGCGTTGGCCTTTTCCGTACCCGCAATGGACTGAAACACGAGGTCCACGGGTGCGCCCTTTTCGATGGCCGCGATCGTGTTGGTCACATGCGTGAGCACGCATGACTGCGTGGGCACGCGGTAACGCTCGCGAAACCCGTCGATCATGGCGAGCAGCTTCGTGATGGCAGCGAGGCTATCCGTAGCGGGATTGATGCCGATCATTGCGTCGCCACTGCCGTACATCAGGCCGTCGAGCATGGAAGCGGCAATGCCCTTCACGTCGTCGGTTGCGTGATTGGGCTGTAGACGCACCGACATATGGCCCGGCAAACCCACGGTGTTGCGAAACCGCGTGACCACAGGGCGTTTTTTGGCCACCGCGATCAGGTCCTGGTTACGCATGAGCTTGGAAACCGCCGCGACCATTTCCGGCGTCAGGCCGGGCCCGACACACACGAGGGCTTCGGTATCCGTCGTGCCGGAAAGCAGCCAGTCGCGGAAGTCGCCCACGGTGAGATGCGAAACCGCGGAAAACGCCGCCGCGTCGTGCGTATCGACGATCAGGCGCGTGACCTCGTCGCACTCGTACGGGACGAGCACCTCGGCAAGAAACGCTTTGAGCGGCACGGCGGCGAGCGCCATTTTCGCCGCCACGCGCTCTTCTTCGCTGGCCGCCGCCACGCCCGCGAGCTGGTCGCCAGAGCGTGGCGGGCTGGCCTTCGCGAGCAGCGTTTTCAGGTCCGCGAAACGATAACTGCGCGCGCCGATCGTCTCCGTGTAGTTCATGCCCGGCACTCCTGCAAAGCCTTCACTCTTCGAGCAATCCTTCGGCGCCTCGCACCTCCGGTGCGGCCTCGCGCTGCGCTCGCGTGGCAAGAAAATAAGCGTAGCCGAGCGCGAGAATCACGACGAACACACCGGCGACCAACGCGTTGAAATACACCATCGTGCCAAGGCACACGAGCGCAGCGATCAACGCGAAGGCCGGAAAGACCGGGTAAAGCGGCGCGCGGAACGGGCGCTCCATGGCAGGCTGCGCGCGGCGCAGCTTGAAGAGCGCCGCCATGCTCACAATGTACATCACGATCGCGCCGAACACCGACATGGTGACGATATTGGCCGTGAGCGTCTGGCCGCCGAACTGGATCAGTTCGTCGCTGTAAATGGCGGCGATGCCGACCACGCCGCCAGCGAGAATTGCGCGATACGGCGTCTTGAAGCGCGGATGCACCTTGGCGAGCCACGCGGGTAGATAGCCCTCGCGGGCGAGCGCGAAAATCTGCCGTGAATAGCCGAGGATGATGCCGTGAAACGACGCCACCAGACCGAACAGGCCGAGCCACACGAGCATGTGCATCCAGCCGCTATGTTCGCCCACGATGTATTTCATGGCTTGCGGCAGCGGGTCGTTGATATTGGAGAGCTGGGTCCAGTCGCCCGCGCCGCCCGCGAATACCATCACGCCCACGGCCAGCGCCACGAGCGTGAGAATGCCGGCCACGTAGGCGATGGGAATGGAGCGGCGCGGATTCTTCGCTTCTTCCGCGGCCATGGCCACGCCTTCGATGGCGAGGAAAAACCAGATCGCGAACGGAATGGCCGCGAACATGCCGTGGAACGCCCCCAGCGAGAAGTGATCGTTACCCGACCAGCCGCCCTTGAGGAAGTGGCTCCATGCGAAACCCGGCGACACCACGCCCATGAACACGAGCAGTTCGAAGATGGCGAGCAGCGTGACGATCAGCTCGAACGTGGCCGCGATCTGCACGCCCACGATATTGAGCGCCATGAACACCAGGTAAGCGCCCATGGCCGCGTGCTTCGGCTCCAGCCCCGGAAACTGCACGTGCAGATACGCGCCGATCGCGAGTGCGATGGCGGGCGGCGCGAACACGAATTCCACGAGCGTGGCCATGCCCGCGAGATAGCCGCCCGCCGGCCCGAACGCGCGCCGCGCGTAGGCGAACGGGCCGCCCGCGTGCGGAATGGACGTGGTGAGTTCCGTGAAACTGAAGATGAAGGTGGTGTACATCGCCGCGATGAAGAGCGCGGTGACGACAAAACCGAGCGTGCCCGCGCTGGCCCAGCCGTAGCTCCAGCCGAAGTATTCGCCCGATATGACGAGCCCGACGGCAATGCCCCACAACTGCCAGGTGCCGAGCGTTTGCTGGAGCGCGGGCGCCCCGGCTCCGCCGGCGGCGGCGGGACGGGCGTTCGACTCGCTTTGCATGGTGTTCCCCCTCTGGAAGGCCCGCGCGGCCGCCGTTGGCCGCGCCGGGTGAGTGGAACCATGCTATTGAGTCATTAATCGGTGCGTTATCGAAAATCGGCAAAACGGCGCAGCCTGCGCACGCCGCGTTCAGAGCAGCGCGTCGAGCCGCTCGACCTGCTGCGCGAAACGCTGTTTGTCCGCGCCCCTCAGCGGATCGCGATGCGGCAGGTCGACGGTCAGCGGGTCCTGCGCGACCTGATCCACGTGCACTTCGTAATGCAGATGCGGCCCGGTCGCCCAGCCGGTCGCGCCGACGTAGCCGATCACCTGCCCCTGGCGCACGCTGTCGCCGGCCTTCAGATGCTTCGCGTAGCGCGACAGATGCGCGAAGGTCGTCGAATACGGGCCGAAGTTATCGAGCATCACGACCTTGCCGTAGCCCGTTTTCCAGCCGACCCACGTGACCGTACCGCGCGCCGTGGCATGCACGGGCGTGCCGACGGGCGCCGCGAGATCGACACCCTCGTGCGGCTGGATGCGATGCGTGACCGGATCGAGGCGCCGCAGCGCGAAGTGCGACGAGATACGCGTGAACTTCACCGGATAGCGCAGGAACGACGGCGCGGCCGAATGACCGTCGGCGGAATAGTAGAACGCCTTGCCCGCGAGATTGCGATAAAGAAAGAGGTCGTGCGAGGCCGTGCCCGTTGAGATGCGCACCGCCACCGGCGTGCGGGATGCCGCGCCTGCGGATGTCGCGGGTTGCGTCGGTGTCGATGTCGATGCGGCGGCCCGCGCGTCGCTCGCCGGGGCATTCGTTTGCGTATCCGCTTGCGGATTCGTTTGCGCATTCGTCTGCGGATTCGCGGAACCCGCCGCGTTGCGGAACACGAAGCTCACTTCGCTGCCGCGCTGCAGATCGCGACGAAAATCCACGCGTCCTGCGAAGGCTTTCGTGAGTTGCGCCGTCGTGGCGGCGTCGAGGCCCAAACGTTGCGCCGCTTCGCTGAAACTATGTTCGACGACGGCCGTTTTAACGCGATACGGCGGCGGTTCCGCAGCCGCCTTCGCGACCGCGGGCCCGGACGCCGCATCGCTCGCGCTTGCGCCCGCATTCGAACGAACGCCGGCACTCGCGGGCAACGCGGCCGACACATTGGCCCCCTCGCCGAGCGCATCGTCGTTCGCGTGCAGCGACGCCCGGTGCAGGTGCCACGCGGCGCTCGTCATACCGATTGCGCACACAATGAAAAGAGTTCCCGCGAGGCCAGGGGACGCCGCAATTGCACGAAATACCATGAAATGAAATGCCGGATTGTCGGGCGACAGCCCACGCGTGAACGGCGCGGCTGCGCTGGTGATATCGGTGCAACAGCGAAATATCGCGCGCAGCCACGCGGTCAAATCGCCCTGCATCGATCAGGAAAATGGACGGAACGACCGAAAATAAAGACGCTTCCTTAAACGAAACTTAAAGCCCGCGAATCGCACAGCAGAAATTGCCGGAGCGCGGAAGGCCATTGCGGGAACGCCGCTTGCTTTATGCATTGCATAGAAAATGAACACCTGTATGGCACTTTTTGTTTGGGGAAATTGCTACCGATAAATATTCATACGGATAACTGATCAATTTCCGGAAATGACCACAAACATGAAAACTCACTGCCCACGCACGCTACACCGATCGGTCCCCATGGTAGACATGCCTAATCGATTGGGTTATGCTCGTCCCGCTTCATTCACAACGAGATACATCTCTTACAACTGCGAATACGCTGCGCACCTTAACAACGCGCCTTAGTGGAGTGATCCGCGTATTCGTCCCTAAGCGGGCTTTCAGCCCCTGCGTACCGGCTCAAAGCCATTCGTACGCATCCATGCCGTTATTAATACGGCCCCTGCTCCAGCGCGTAGCGACCTGCTCGTTACCGCCGAGCTGAACACGACACCGTCACGAACGCGCACGCGTTCTTGCGTCTGCCGCCACGCGTCTTCGTGCGCGAAACGGCGGGGTGTTTTCGTTAGTTCTATCGCGGCCATGCCGGGATGACGAACTTGCTTTCGCGGCGCTCCGCTGGTGAGCGTCCCCGCTGCGCGGCCTCGTGCCCGCGGCTTCGAAACAAGGAGGCGTACCTTCATGACTCGACGCTCTGCCCTATTCGCGGGCAGCCTCATCGCTCTCGCCGTACTCGCGTGGTTGCTCTCGCGCGCGATCGGCGCCGATACGTGGCGCAGCCACGGTGGCGATCTCGCGTACTACACCGGCCAGCATCTGCTGCTCGTTGCCTGGTCGATGGTGCTCGCCATCGTCGTGGGCGTGCCCGCGGGCGTGCTGCTCAGCCGGCCGCAGTTCGCGCGCCAGGCCGAACGCTTCATGCAGATCTTCAACGTGGGCAACACCATTCCGTCGCTTGCCGTGCTCGCCATCGCGCTCGGCATCTTCGGCATTGGCGACATGCCCGCGATCGTCGCGCTCTTTCTCGCGTCGCTGCTGCCCATCACGCGCAACACCTACGAAGGCGTGAAAAACGTGCCCGGCTCGCTGCGCGAAGCCGCGCGCGGCATCGGCATGACGAACTGGCAATCGCTCACGCGCGTCGAATTGCCCCATGCGGTGCCCATCATCGTGGGCGGCATTCGCACGGCGCTCGCGATCAACGTGGGCACCGCGCCGCTCGCTTATCTGATTGGCGCGGACAGCCTCGGCTCGCTGATCTTCCCCGGCATCTATCTGAACGATCAGCCCTTGCTGCTGCTCGGCGCGGCCTTCACCGCCGCGCTCGCGCTGGTGCTCGACGGCGTGGTCGCGGCAGGCAGCCGTCAATGGCAATCGCGCCACGGAGGGCTCGCATGACGACGCTATTCGCAACCCTCAAACGTCTCGCGCGCACCTGCGTGATCGGCGTCACGCTGATCGCGGCAAGCTCCAGCGCATTCGCGCAGCAAAAGCTCGTGCTCGGCGCGAAGAACTTCACCGAGCAATACGTGCTCGCCGAAGTCACCGCGCAGTACTTGCGCTCGCTCGGCTACACCGTGGAAGTGCGCTCGGGGCTCGGCAGCACGCTCATGCGCAGCGCGCTCGAAAACGGCCAGTTCGATCTGGTCTGGGACTACACCGGCACGGCCGCGCTCGTCTACGACAAGATCAACGACAAGCTCGATCCGCAAGCCATGTACGAACGCGTGAAGGCGCTCGACGCGCCGCGCGGGCTCGTGTGGCTCAACGCCTCCACGCTCAACGACACCTATGCATTAGGATTGCCAAGCAAATTCGCAGAGGAAACCGGCATCAAGACGATCTCGGAACTCGCCGCGAAACTGAAGAGCGATCCCAAGGCGCGCCACTACGTGTTCGGCATGGACGCGGAATTCGCGAATCGTCCCGACGGCCTGAAGCCGCTGCTCGCGACCTACGGCATCACGCTGCGCCGCTCGCAGATGAAGCAGATGGACCCGGGTCTCGTCTACACGGCGCTGCATAACAACCAGCTGACCATCGGTCTCGTGTACACCACGGACGGCCGCGTGAAAGGCTTCGGCATCACGCCGCTCGAAGACGACAAGCATTTCTTCCCGCCGTACAACGCGGTGCCGGTCGTGCGCAAGTCGGTGCTCGACCACAATCCGAAGCTCGCCGCGCAGCTCAACGCGCTTTCGGCGGCGCTCAACAACGACGTGATCCAGGACATGAACAAGGCCGTCGACCTGGACGGCACGCCGCCGCAGGACGTGGCGAAGCAGTTCCTGCAATCGCATCATCTGGAATAAGGAGGCGACATGAGCGTATTCGACTATCTCGCCGCGAGCTGGCCCGAGCTGTTGCAGCTCACCTTGCAGCACATCTATCTCGTCGGCATTGCGGTGGGTTGCGCGATTGTCGCGGGCGTGCCGCTGGGCGTGCTCATCAACCGGCATCAATGGCTGGCGGGCCCGCTGCTCGGCGTCGCGACCATCGTGCTCACGCTGCCGTCCATCGCGCTGTTCGGCCTGATGATTCCGGTGTTCTCGCGCTTCGGCCAGGGCATCGGTCCGGTGCCCGCGATCACGGCTGTGTTTCTCTACTCGCTCCTGCCGATCATGCGCAACACGTACCTCGCGTTGCACAACGTCGACGCCGGCATCAAGGAAGCCGGCACCGGCATCGGCATGACCTCGTGGCAACGTCTGCGTCTCGTGGACCTGCCGCTCGCCGTGCCCGTGATTCTCGCGGGCGTGCGGACCGCCGTCGTGATGAACATCGGCGTGATGACCATTGCCGCCGTGATCGGCGCGGGCGGCCTCGGCACGCTGATCGTTCGCGCGATCGGCCAGAGCAGCATGATGAAGCTGCTCGTGGGCGCCGTGCTCGTCAGCATCGTCGCCATCGTCGCGGACTTGCTGTTGCAGTGGCTGCAACGCGCATTGACACCGAAAGGAGTGCAAAAGACATGATCGAACTCGACCAACTCACCAAGACCTTCACGCAAAAAGACGGCCAGAGCGTGCGCGCCGTGGATTCGGTGAGCCTTTCGGTGGCCGAAGGCGAAATCTGCGTGTTCCTCGGTCCCTCGGGCTGCGGCAAGACCACCACGCTCAAGATGATCAACCGGCTGATCCAGCCCACCTCGGGCCGCGTGCTCATCAACGGCGAAGATACGACGGGTCTGAACGAAGTCGACCTGCGCCGCCATATCGGCTATGTGATCCAGCAGATCGGCCTGTTCCCGAACATGACGATCGAGGAAAACATCACGGTCGTGCCGCGTCTGCTCGGCTGGGACAAGAAGCGCTGCGCCGAGCGCGCGGCCGAACTCATGTCGATGGTGGCGCTCGACCCGAAGCTGTATTTGAAGCGCTATCCGCGTGAATTGTCGGGTGGCCAGCAACAGCGTATCGGCGTGATTCGCGCGCTGGCCGCGGACCCGCCCGTGCTGCTGATGGACGAACCGTTCGGCGCCGTCGACCCGATCAACCGCGAGACCATCCAGAACGAGTTCTTCCAGATGCAGCGGCAACTGAAGAAGACCGTGATCATGGTGAGCCACGACATCGACGAAGCCATCAAGCTCGGCGACCGCATTGCCGTGTTCCGGCGCGGCAAGCTCGTGCAATACGATCATCCCGACACGCTGCTCGCGCGCCCGAAGGACGACTTCGTCGCGCAGTTCGTGGGTCAGGACAGCACGCTCAAGCGCCTGCTGCTCGTGAAGGCCGGCGACGCCGCCACGCAGCCCGAAACGGCGCGCGTGGACACGCCGCTCGCGCAGGCGTTCTCGATGATGGACGAAAGCGACTCGCGCTATCTCACCGTGCTCGACGGCGACAAACATGCGCTCGGTTTCGTGGGGCGACGCGCGGCACGCGGCGCGGAAGGCGTGTGCGGGGACCGCATCACGCCCTTCCCGGCCACCGTCGGCGTGGACGATCACTTGCGCGTCGTGCTTTCGAAGATGTACCAGTTCCGCGCTTCGTGGATGCCGGTACTCGACGCGGAAGGTCACTACATCGGCGAAATCACCCAGGATTCGATCGCCGATTACCTCAGCTCGGGCCGCTCGCGCATGCAAACGGGTCAACCGCCGAGCGCCATCGTGAGCCCGGCGGCCAGTGCGGCGTAAGCGGCCGCATAAGCGCACGACGTAAAAAAAAGCCGCGTGATACGCGGCTTGAAGCAACCGAAGGCAAGCGCGAAGCCATGCGCTTGCCTTTTTTGTCATCAGAAGTCGCCGCGCATGCCGATCATCACGCTGCGTCCGCCTTCGGGCGCGATGTCACGCACCACCGAACTCGCGAAGCGCACGTCCTGGTTCGTGAGGTTGTCGCCGCGCACGTAGGCGAGCCAGTTGGTCTTGCCCACGTGGAACTTGTACGAGAGCGCGACCGCGAGCGTGGTGTAGCTCGCCGTGGGCAGATCGTCTTCGGGCACGCGGTGCTGCGCCCACGCATGCACGAGTTCCGCGTGTGCGCCGAACGGGCCGTAGCCGTAGTCCGCGTCGAGCGTCGTGCGCAGCGGCGAGATGCGCGGCAGCGGCGAACCCGTGTCCACGTTGCGCGCGTGCGTGTAGTCGGCCGTCAAGCCGAGGCTCACGCGGTGCGGGCCATGCTCGTACACGCGCCAGTGGCCGTCGAGTTCGATGCCGTAGAACTCGGCGGGCACGCCGCGATAGACCGCTTCGTTGAGCGCGTCGTCGGTGCCGGCGGGCACGGGCGTGTCGCTGTCGTCCACGAGCCGGCCGGTGTTGTACTCGGTCAGGTAATTGCGGAAGCGGCTGTAGAACACGCCCGCGCTCGCCTTGTTCGGACCATTCTCGTAACGCAGCGAGAGATCGGTCGAAATCGCCTTTTCCTTCTGCGCGTTCGGGTTGCCGATCAGATACTGGCCCGTTGCGTCGTGCGGTCCGTTCGCGTACAGCTCGTAGAACGTGGGCGCGCGCTCCGTGTAGGCCACGTTGGCGCTCACCGCCCACACCGGCGTGAGCTTGTAGATCGCGCCCGCCGAAAGGCTGCCCGCGTTGAAATCGCGCGCGCTCGAACCGTCGAACTTCGTGCCGCTCGAGTCCACCGGATCGAGCTTCACGTGTTCGAGCCGGCCGCCCAGGCTCAGCTTGAGCGCCGGCGTCACCTTCCACTCTTCCAGGCCGAACAGCGCGACGTTGGTGGTCGTGGTGGTGGGCACGAGCGCTTCGTCGCCGAGCGCCGAAAACGTGTTCTGGCTCACCTGCACGCCGAACGCGCCTTCGAACGGGCCGATCTTCTTGTGACGCGCTTCGAGACGCGCTTCGTAGCCGTGATTGCGGAACGTCGTGCTGGTCTCGCCGTTGTCGATCTCGCGATGTTCGTAGTCCGTATAACCGAAGTCGAACTTCAACTGGCTGATCGGGCCTTGCAGATTGCGCACTTCCGACGCGATCGCCACGTGATCCTGATGCATGCGCAGACGCACGTCGTCTTCGGCGACCGAGCCGTAGTTCGCGTCATAGCCGTTGTACGAAATGCCCGCGTAGCCGTCGGCCCACGTGTACGAAGTGCCGACCGCGCCGCCGTGCCAGCGGCCGTCGCTGTTCGGAATGCTGCCGTAGGGCTGGTCGGCGTCGGGGCCGTCGGCCGCGCGCTGCTGCGCCGAATGCGCGTAGCCGGGAATGCGCTGGTTGCTCGTGTCGCGGTCGAAGGCGTCCACGTGGAATGCGAACTGGCCGTTACCGCCTTCCACCTGCGCCGCGCCCGCGCGCGCGTCGTTCGCGCCGCCGTAGCTCGCGTCGATCGCGCCCGTCACGCCCGTAATGGCTTCGCGCGGAATGCGGTTGTCGATGGTGTTGACCACGCCGCCGATCGCGTTGCCGCCGTACAGCAGCGCCGCCGGGCCACGCACGATTTCCACGCGCTCGATCGACAGCGGGTCCTGCGGCACCGCGTGGTCGTACGACAGCGACGAGGCGTCGTAAGCGGCCACGCCGTTTTGCAGCAGACGGATGCGGTCGCCGTCCATGCCGCGAATGATCGGGCGGCCGACCAGCGGGCCGTAAGTCGTGGTCGAAACGCCGGGCAAGCCGTTGAGCGTTTCGCCGAGCGAGTTGGCGCTGCGCATGACGAGCGCGTCGCCGCTCACCGACGTCGTGGGCGAGGAGAGATCGGTTTCGCCGAGCGGATTGGCCGTGACGAACACGGGGGCGAGCGTCGCGCCCGTCGTGCCGCTCGAGGCACTGGCCGAAACGTTGCTCGATGCGGCGCTCGACGCGCCAGCGGGCGCGAGCGTCGATTGCGCATGGGCGAACGCGCCGAAGAGCGCGAGCGGCAGGGGCGCGAGCGGCAGCGCGCGCGCGAGGCGGCGCGCCGCGCCGCGTGCGGTCGGTCGGAGGAAGAAGGTGGTCGCCACGATGGTTTCTGTGCGTTCGTTGTGACGGCGGCGCGCATCCGGGGCCCAATGTGGACGCGCGCCGCCTCGGTTGGTCTGGTCGCAAGCCTGCGTGGCGTTGATGTTACGTTATAACATTACTGACAGTAAAGTAAATTTTGAAGGCAATTTCGAAGGAACCCGTGATCGAAAATTTTTCTGGCCGAAAGCCACGCGCAATACGTGCGTTAGCCCACTGCGAATCGGACAAAACGTCGCCATGCTCAACTTTCGCGGCCGCGTGCCGACAAACATGACGAATACTGAATAAGACGCCGGCGTCGCGCCTCCCGCGGCGCACGCTCCCGAACCAATCAAGAACAAGATGCGCGCCCTTAATTTCCGGCGGCTGGTGCTCGTGCTCGCCGTCCCGCTCCTCGCATTCGCGTTGCCTTATGGCGACGCGGCCGAGCCCGCCACGATGCTCGTGAGCCTCGTGGTGCAGCAAAGTTGTGTCGTGAGTTCGAACGGCGGAACCGCGATCGCGCCCGTCGTCAATTGCGCGCACGGCGAACCGTGGCTCCTGAGCCAGACCGACACCACGACCGGCAGCGCGCCGTCACGGCTGCGCGCGGCGGCGGATTCGGTCTGGACGGTGGTGTTTTAACCTCAGAACGCGATCGTCGCGGTGATCGTGTCGCTGTAACTGCCGGGCGTGGGCCCGCTTTGCGCCGGCACGCGCCCGTACACCGTGAAGGTCTGGCTCGTGCCAGTGCCGGTTCCCGTCGCCATGACGGTGCCGTTGGTGCCGTCGCCCCACGCGCTGCCCAACGCGGCATCGAGATACAGCTGATAACTCACGGTCGTGCCGCCGCCCGAGCGCTGCATCGTGCGCGCAGCCACATTGCCGCTGCTGCCACCGTTCAGCGAGATGCGATAGGCGTCGCCGTTGGTGCATTGCGCCGTGATCGTGCCATTCGCCTGCACCGCCGACTGCAACACGCCCCGCGAGCCGAACGCCACCGGCGTGGCCGAGATGTTGCAGTTGTTGATCACGTTCGCACTCACGGAAAACGGAAACGTGCCGCCGATCGTCGTGACCGAGGGACACGTGGGCGAGAGCAGCAGGAAGAACGCATAGTTGAGCGACGTCTGGTCCGCGCCGAAGTTTTGCGTGTACGTGGTTGTCGCGTTGTTGACGGTGGGCACCGTGGGCTGAGACCCCGCTATCTGCCCGTAGAACGTCACGGTTTGCGTGAGCGTCGTGCCCGTGGGTTTGTTCAGCGTGATCGAGATGGGTGTGGACCCCGTGTAGATCGAGCCCCAGCGCTGCGCATACGCGCCGTCCTGATAGAGGTCGTAGTTCAGCGTATTGGTGCCGTTGCTCATCGTGCGCGGCGTCGTGCCGCCCAGGTTCAGGCACACGAGCACCGAAGGCGTGAGCGTCACCGCGGACCACGTGCAGGTGATGCTCACGCTGCCCGTGGCCGTCACGGGCGCGCCCGAGATCGGGCTCACGTTGCCGAACGAAACGGTCGATGCCGAAGCCGAGCAGGTTTCCGCGTGCGCGCTGTTGGCCGCCAACAGCAGCGCGAGACACACGCCCGCCAGCACGCACGCGCGCCTGAATGCGCCCATGAAGGCGCCCATGCGCGTGAAACTCGCCGCCCGGTTCATCGTCGACGAAAAAGCCGGCGTCATGGCGCACCGCCTTGCGTGCTCTGGGCGTTCTGCGCGACCGGCTTGCACATCAGCGGGCCGAGCGTTTGCAGCCCCTCGCCTTCGCGATGCCACGAGAAGGTGACTTCGCAGTGCAGATTGCCGCTGTCGATCAGCAGATGGTTTTCCGCCGCGAGGTCGTCGATGAACGTGATGCCGTCGTAGCCCACGATGGTGTCGTGGCCGCTTTCCACGTGATGCACGCGCCCGCCCGCGGGCAGGCGCTGGCCGTCCGGCCCCGTCACGATCACCGATGCCGCGCGGTAACGCGTCACGCCGAAATGCGCGAGCACGCCCGACTGCGCCTGCGGCACGAGGTCGAGCGAGGTGCTGGCGAGGCGCGCGTCGGCGGGCAGTTTCATCGCGTCGATGGCGACCTGGTTGTGCTGGTACGCGTTGAGGTCGGGGATCAGCAGATGGCCGCCGCCATCCGTTTCGCCAATCACGCGATTCTCGTGCAGCACGGGAATGCCCGCCACGCCGTCCGTCGAAACGAGCGCGAAACCGTCGTCGATACGCCGCGCGAGTTCCACCGAATGATCCATGAACACGAGCGCGCCCGTCATGTCGAGCGAGCCGATCGTCTGCGTGCCCACCTGCTGCACCGAGGCCGTGGCCTCGCCGTAATTGCCGAGATACTGCAGTTGCGCCTGGCGGAACGGCGTCGAACCCGAGCCGCCGTCCTGCACACCGTAGCCCCAGCCGCCCGAGTAGTCGGGCGGGCGCAGCGCGTTGGCGTTCCAGGTGGACTGGCCCGCCTGGCGGCCCACGGTCGCGTTGACCGAGGTGTTGTGGCCGAGGCCGAGACTCGCGCTCAGCAGCACGCCGCGCGAATCGTGCTGACGAAAATCCTGGTACGCGCTCAGATTCACCGAAACGAGATTGCCGAAATTGAAGGTCCACGCGAGCGAGCCGATCTGCGAGACGGGCGCGCCCGGAATCTTGTAGCCGATATAGCTCGCCGAAACCGTCTGGTTGCGCAGGAACGGCACCGCGACCGTGACGCGATCCGTGATGGTGGGCACGGGCGTGCCGTCGCGCGCGGCCAGATCGCCGTAATCGCGGTATGCGCGTATCGTCTGCGCGTCGATCGACACGCGCGGCGAGACGAACTGATAGCCGAGGCTCACCTGGGCGCCGTTGAGCCGCCCCGTGCTCAGGGAAAGCGCGCCGTTCACCACGCCCGCCGTGCCGAGTCCGAACAACGCGCCGCCGCCCGCGTTCACGAGCCCGCCCGTGACTTCGCCGTGCGCTTCGAGCGTGAGATGGCTGCTCACGCCGTGCCGCCACGAGGCGCTCGCGGCCGGGCGCGGGTCGTAGTCGAACGAATCGAGCCCGTAATTGCGGCGCAGGAAACCGGCCTCGAACGAATAGCTCGACAGGCCCGGCGCCACGAGGCGCGTATCCACGTAGAGCGGCAACGAGGTGGCGATGGTGCGGCCGAGCGCATCGTGCGTGATGACGGTGGCATTGCCCGCGCCCGTGATGCCCGGCACGTCGTTGATGATGAACGGCCCGGTCGGCACGTTGCCGCTGTACTGGCGCACGCTGTTGATGTACAGATCGACCGAGGTGGGCACGACCGCGCTGCCCGGCAGCGCGGGCACGGGGAACGTCACGAGGTCGGGGCGCAGCGAGAAGTTGCTGCGATACTGCACGCCGCCCATGCGGATCGAGCGCGTCCACGCGAGCGAAGAAGAAATCGTGTCGCCGATCTGCGTGGTCGCGAGCGTGGCCGGATTCGAGGTGCTGAACGAACTGTCGTAGCGCACGTAGCCGTCGTGGCCGCGATAGACGTTGGCCACGCCCGTGTTGCTGAACACGCCCAGTGGATCGAAGTAGCGTTCCTCGCTATAGAGCGCGAATTCCGAGGCCGCGCCCGACTGCGCGTAGGCGTCGTAGTTGAAGACGAAGCCGCGATCCGAGTGCGCGGGCGGAATGGCCGAAACACCGCGCGTGTCGAACTGGAACGGTTTGCGCAAGGCGTCGGGCAATTGCAGGTCGATGCGCTGGTTGGCCGCGTCGTAGCGATAACGCAGACCCGGAATCGAGCCCAGTTCGACGTTTTGCGCGTCGTTCAGATGCAGCCGCTCGGTGGCGAGACCCACGGCGTTGAGGTCCGCGCCGGCCGCGAAGAGGCGTCCGCCCAACTGGCGGAAGTGCACGATGCGCGACGTGCGTTCCCCGTTCACGTCGACTTCGAGATAGAGATCACGCGCGTTCATCGTGCCGGCGTCAACGGGCGGCTGCGTTTGCGCGCGTGCGCTCGCCGCCCACGCTGCGAGCAGCGAGGCAAGCAGCGCCGCTGCCGCGAGCTGCCGGCAGGCGCGGCGACACCGGCGAGACGCGCGTCGGGTTCGTTTCATGCGTGTTCTGGTGGTTCATGCGCCTCTCGTGCGCCCGCTGCCTGCGGCACGCGCACGATCCTCCTTGTCATCGGCCTCGCTGCTCTCCGATTCGCCCGTCCTCCCTCGTTGCGCGCCTCGTGAGTGCGGCGCGTTCATCCACCGCTCGCGTCGATCGTCACCGGCGCCTCGAGCGGCTGCGTATTCACGGTCGCGCGCACCGTGAGGCGAGCGGGTTTCGTCGACGGGGGCAAGTTGACGTGCCATTGCCGACCTTGCCCCGCGAGCGCGTAGCCGAGCAGCCCCTTGGTCACGTCGTGCGTCTGGCCGAGATCGTCGACGAGTTGCACCGCCGCGATCTGCGCGCGCCGCGCGCCCGTGTTGTCGGCGCGCAGCGCCCAGCCGTTCGGCGCGTGCACGAGATGCCACGCGAGCACGGGGCGCGCGGCCGTATTCGCGGCGTCGACGAACACCGGCACCGAATAGCGCAGGCGGATCGTCACGCCCTCGGCCGCGGCCGAACCCGGCGGCGGCAATTCGTCGATCAGCAAGCGGTAGCTTTCCTCGCCCGCGGGCGGCGCGCTCGCGGTACGCACGAGGCGCACGAGCTGATCCGCATGCGGCGCGATTTCGATCAGCGGCGGGCTCGCGATCACGTCGGTGGCGGGCGTGAGCACGTCGTCGCCATTCGCCTGGCTCCAGCGGAACACGCGCACCTGACCGTACACCGGCGTTTCGCCGGGATTGCGCAGCGTGAGGCCGGTGGCCACTTCGCCGGGCGAGAACTCGATCGTCACCGGCGAGATTTGCAGCGTGGCCGCCTGCGCGTCGCGCACGCCGAACGCCGCCAGCGCACCGAGCGCAAGCGCGGCGACGAACAGACACCGCGCGGCGATCCGCGACGGCATTGCCGTCAGCTGCCCACAGGGGCTCGCATGCGTAGTCGAAAACCCGCCCACACGCCGAACGGCGCGCGAATCAAGACACCGATTCGAGCGCCGTATCAAGCGCCGTATCAAACGCTGTATCAAGCGCAGATCCACGCGCGGATTCGGGAGCGAATTCAAGCGCGCGAACCCGTGCACGATCGAACGGGTGGCCAGAGGCGAAACCGACCGTGCCGTCAAAAGTAGACCGTGGCGGTAACGGTGGTCTGGTACGTGTCCGGGCGCGGCGTGGTCTGCGCGGGCACCTGACCGTAGACGTTGATCGTTTGCGCCGAGCCCGTACCCGTGCCCGCCACGGTGTTGGTGCCTTGCGTGTTGCCCCAGATGGTCGTGCGGCCCGCGTCCTGGTACAGCTGGAAGCCGACCGTGGTGGTCGTGTTGCCGGTGGCCGTACCCGCCATCAGCCGCGCGGTCACGCTCGAACCGGTCACGGAGCCCGCGTCGAGCCCGACGTTATACGGCGTCGTGTTCGTGCAGGTGACCGCGAGCGTGGTCTGCTGATTGATGGCGGTGGCGAGCACACCGTTCGTGCCGAACGCGAGCGGATTCGCGGAAATCGCGCAATTCGCCTGCAGCGTGAGCGTGACGTTGAAGGTGGCCGTGGCCGTTCCGTTCGAGTAGACGGCCGCGTTCGCGACCTCCACGACCGGTAAAACCGGCATGAACGCAATAGACAAACCAGTGACGACGGCAAGGGCGTGTTGGCGTTTCATCGACCTGACTCCTGCATGTGCCGCGTTCACGACGACCGGCGGAAATTGGGGAAATGAAAGGGACTAGCCTCATTTATACGAATAATCGGCACACTCGACTGAGAGAAATTACATTCTGTTACATGATCCCTAGATCCTTGATGCATAACGAGTTACGGGATTTCCCGGATATTTTTCCGGCATCGAAAAGCGGAAAAAATGTCTGATAACCACTAAATTGAGTAACAATTACAATTGTCGGTTTTTAGCGAATTCTTAAAAAATTCTTGCGTGGCCCTAAATTCCCGCAAACGTTTGTCGATATGTAAGGGGACGCCCGCGCCGCTGGCTGCGGCGGCGTCGTTTTCGGCTCCCCACGGTACAGACGCATGACACTCACCATTCGCGCGCGAATCGCCCTGACGTTCGCGCTGCTCGCTCTTTTGCTGACGATTTCCGGCGTGCTCGGCTTCGTCAGCACGGAAATGGCCAATAGCGCCAATCGCGACACCTATCGCAACAAGCTCGCCGAATCCACGGCCATCGACAACGCCGAGATCTACATCGCGCGCACGCGCCTCGTGCTCGACCGCGTCGCGCTGCATCCGGAAGCGGCCAACGTCAACGACCAGTTGCAGCGCGCCGCGGGCTTCTTCAAGAATTCCGACGAGTGGTGGACGAAGTTCACGCAGATGCCGCACGAAGCCGACGAGCTGCCGCTCATCGCCAGGACCACGGAGCGCCGCTCGGCCATGCGCGACGCCGTGGCGGGCTTTACGAAGGCGCTCGAGTCGGGCGACCGCGCGAGCGCCGACAACATCGCCATGACGCAGCTGTCGGACCTCTATAGCGCGATGAGCGCCGCGAACAACGAGGTCAAGAAACATCTCTACGAAAACGCGCGCCTGCGTTACGAGGCGGCCGAAGCGAATTTCCATCTGTTTTCCGGCCTGAGCGCGGCCATGGTCGTGCTCGGCCTCGTCGGCGCGGGCATCGGCTGGATCGCGCTGCGCCGCGCGATCATGGCGCCGCTCAACTACGCGCTCACGAGCCTCGACGAGATTTCGTCGGGCAATCTGAGCCGCCCCGTGCGCGCCGAACGCCGCGACGAAATGGGCCTGCTGCTCGACAACATCGAGAAAACCCGCGCGGAACTCGGCTCGGTCACGGGCGCGGTGCGCACGGGCAGCGAGTCGGTGTCGGTGGCCACGCGCCAGATCGCGGCGGGCATGATCGACCTGTCCGCGCGCACGGAAGAACAGGCGGCCTCGCTGCAGGAAACCGCCGCCAGCATGAACGAGCTGACCGCGACCGTGAAGCAGAACAGCGACAACGCGCGCCAGGGCAGCGCGCTCGCGCACGAAGCGGCCAACGTGGCCTCGCGCGGCTCGGACGTGGTGCGCGACGTGGTGAGCACGATGAGCGAGATCGAAGGCAGCTCGAAGCAGATTTCCGAGATCACGGCGATCATCGAGGGCATTGCGTTCCAGACCAATATCCTCGCGCTCAACGCGGCCGTGGAAGCGGCCCGCGCGGGCGAGCAAGGGCGCGGCTTCGCCGTGGTCGCGAGCGAAGTGCGTTCGCTGGCGCAACGCTCGGCCGCGGCGGCGAAAGAGATCAAGGACCTGATCGCGAATTCGGTGGCAACCGTCGCGCACGGCACCGATCTCGTCTCCACGGCGGGCACGACGATGGCCGAACTGCATACGGCCGTCGAACGCGTGACCACGATCATGAACGAGATCGCCTCGGCCTCGGCGCAGCAGCAGACCGGCATCGAGCAGGTCGATACGGCCGTCACGCAGATGGACGAAGTCACCCAGCAGAACGCGGCGCTCGTCGAGCAGGTCACGGCGGCCGCGCAGGCGCTCGACACGCAGTCGTCGAAACTCGCGGGCACGGTGCAGGTGTTCCGCGTGGCGTGACATTGCGCGATACGACGTGCCGATGCGCGCGCCTCTTATAGAATCGGGCGTGTCCACGCCGGACGTATCAACGCTCGCCATGAGGAACGCCGCATGTATATCGCCATGAATCGCTTCAAGGTCGCGCCGGGCTCCGAGTCCGCATTCGAGGAAGTCTGGGCGAAGCGCGACACGCATTTGCGAGAAGTGCCCGGCTTTATCGAGTTTCATCTGCTCAAAGGGCCGCAGCGCGACGATCACGTGCTCTACGCGAGCCATACGATCTGGGCGAGCCACGCCGACTTCGAGGCGTGGACGCGCTCCGAGCAGTTTCGCGCGGCGCATCGTAACGCGGGCAACACGGGCGAAAATCGCCCCGTGTATCTGAGCCATCCCGAGTTCGAAGGCTTCGAGGTCGTGCAGACGGTCAAATGACCCCGCCGGTCGCCGCTCCCCCGGCGATCGGTAAAACTGCCACCCCCGCCGCGCCAAAGCTACATTTCGCGCGGCGCGCCGCGGCACACCCGAGGCGGCGCGCCCGTGCCGCCGCACGCACGACGCCCGCGCGGCGCCCCTTTCTCCCCTTCCGCCTTCCGCAAACGCCAGCTTCGCCCTACGGGCCCGAAGCTTGCTTTCTTGCCCGTCACGTCTTCGTTGCCGCACTGCCGCGCCGGGTCGCCGACCCGCCGCGCGCGCAGCCGCGTCGTCTCTCCACGCCTACCCAACCGTCGAGCTTCGAGCCCATGAACAACAAAACCGCCAGCCGTATCGCAGAAGGTCAGCCGTATCCGCTCGGCGCCACCTGGAACGGACGCGGCGTGAATTTCGCGCTGTTTTCCGCGAACGCCACCAAGGTCGAGCTGTGTCTCTTCGACGAGACCGGCGAGCACGAAATCGAGCGCATCGAACTGCCCGAATACACCGACGAGGTCTGGCACGTCTTCCTGCCCGATCTTCAGCCCGGCGCGATCTACGGCTATCGCGTGCATGGACCGTACGACCCGCAGGCGGGCCATCGTTTCAATCCGAACAAGCTGCTGCTCGACCCGTATGCGAAGGCGCACGTGGGCGAACTCAAGTGGGACCCGGCCGTGTTCGGCTACACGATCGGCCACCCCGACGGCGACCTCTCGTTCGACGAGCGTGACAGCGCGCCGTTCGTGCCGCGCTGCCGCGTGGTCGACCAGTCGTTCAGCTGGCATCACCCGTTGCGCGAACGCGTGCCGCGCGAACGCACCATCTTCTACGAGACGCACGTGCGCGGTTTCACGATCCGCCATCCGGAAGTGCCGGAAGACGAGCGCGGCACCTTCGCGGGCCTCGGCAACACGGCCGTGCTCGATCACATCCGCAAGCTCGGCGTGACTTCCGTGGAATTGCTGCCGATCCACACCTTCGTCAACGACTCGCACCTGCTCGAGCGCGGCCTCACGAACTACTGGGGCTACAACACGATCGGCTTTTTCGCGCCCGATCCGCGTTATTCGGTGGGCGCGCACGGTTCGATCGACGAATTCAAGAACATGGTGGACCGCTTTCACGCGGCCGGGCTCGAAGTGATTCTCGACGTGGTCTACAACCACACCGCCGAAGGCAGCGAACTCGGGCCGACGCTGTCGTTTCGCGGCATCGACAACGCCTCGTACTATCGCCTGCCCGAAGACCCGCGCTATTACATCAACGACACGGGCACGGGCAACACGCTCAATCTCTCGCACCCGCGCGTGCTGCAGATGGTGACGGACAGCCTGCGCTACTGGGTGCTCGAAATGGGCGTGGACGGCTTCCGCTTCGACCTCGCGACCATTCTGGGCCGCGAACCGTATGGCTTCGACGAAGGCGGCGGTTTTCTCGACAGCTGCCGCCAGGACCCGATCCTCTCCAGCGTGAAGCTGATCGCCGAACCGTGGGACTGCGGCCCCGGCGGCTACCAGGTGGGCGGCTTTCCGCCGGGCTGGTCCGAGTGGAACGACCGTTTCCGCGACACCGTGCGCGGCTGGTGGAAAGGCGACGAAGGCAAGGCCGCCGACCTCGCCACGCGCCTGTGCGCTTCGGGCGACCGCTTCAACCGGCGCGGCCGCCGGCCGTGGTCGAGCGTGAACTTCGTCACCGCGCACGACGGCTTCACGTTGAACGATCTCGTGTCGTACAACGAGCGGCACAACGAGGAAAACGGCGAGGACAACCGCGACGGCCACGGCGACAACCTCTCGTGGAACTGCGGCGCGGAAGGCCCGTCCGACGACGCCGAGATCGTCGCGCTGCGCGAACGCCAGAAACGCAACTTCCTCGCCACGCTGCTGCTCTCGCAAGGCACGCCCATGCTGCTCGCCGGCGACGAATTCGGCCGCACGCAACGCGGCAACAACAACGCCTATTGCCAGGACAACGAGATCAGCTGGGTGGACTGGGAAGGTATCGACGACGACGGTCGCGCGCTCAACGAGTTCGTGCGCAAGCTCACCACGCTGCGCCATGCGCTGCCGGTGCTGCGCCGTAATCGCTTTTTGATCGGCGAACACAACGAAACGCTCGACGTGACCGACGTCGAATGGCTCTCGCCCGCGGGCGTGCCGCTCAACGGCGACCAGTGGGGCGACGCGCAGATGCGCTGCTTCGGCATGCTGGTCGACGGCCGGTCGCAGACGAGCGGCATCAAGCGGCTTGCCTCGGACGCGACCATGCTGATCGTGCTCAACGCGTATCACGACGTGGTGGATTTCACGCTGCCATCGGTGCCGGGCACCGATCAGTGGAGCTGCCTCATCGACACCAACATGCCTGTGCGCGAAGAGCTGCCGGAGTTCGAGGCCGGCGACGTGTATCAGGTGACGGGCCGTTCGCTGCTGCTGTTCGCGCTGCACGCGCGCGGCGCGACGCAGCGCGTGTTCGACCGGCTCGAGGAGAACCTCACGGGCTAAAAAGCTAAGCGGCTAAGCGGCCAGGGCCGGGGGCGGCGAACCGCAGTTCACTCGCGCGCCCACGGCTTGGGCCTGCCGTTCAGGAGCGCTTCGACGTGCGCGTTGCCGCCCACGAACGACGCTTCGCTCGCCGAGCCCGGGTTGCCGCCCAGCCGGTAGCAGACCGTGTAGCGGCCCGTGCCCGCGAAGCAGTCCGAGCCGTGCGCCTGCACGACGCGCAGCAGGAACTGGCGGTCGCCGCCCCAGCCCCACAGCCAGAAGTGCGTGATCTTGAGCAGGAAGTCGGTGCGAAAAAAATAGCAGCTCGTGTCGATGAGCGGGCCGCACACGCCGTTGTAGAGCCCGAGACTGTGGGCGTCGTCGCGGCAAAGGAACGTGCCGTCCTTGCGATGCACGGTGCGCAGGGCAAACGCCATGCCGTAGGGCGCCTGCGGCCGCGATTCGAGGGTGGCGATGCACGACTCGACGTGATCGGCGCGCAGCCAGTTGTCCTGGTCGAGCATCATCGCGTAGTCGTTGTTGACGAGATAGCCCGCCGCGCACATCACGCGCGCGCCGTACCAGTGCTGGCGTTGCTCGGGCGGAATGCGCGCGGTGCGCTGGCCGCCCGTGTTGAATGGCAGCACGAGTGTGCGCACGCGCTCGCGATGCGGCAGACCGGGCGGCAGGTCGAGCGGGCGGGCGAACTGCGCGCCGTCGAACACGACCAGCACGTCGGTGGGCACCGTCTGCGCGAGTACCGAACGCACGGCGGCTTCGAGTTCGGGCGCGCCCGTGGTGGGAATGATGACGATGGCGGGATTCAAGACGGACTCCGTGAATGGGCTGGCGAGCCGCCCATGCTCGCGGCGCGCGGCGCCGGGATGAATCGGAGAACTCCGAAAGCCCGCGGCAGGGGCCGGATTCACACGAACTTACGCGCTACCCGGCGCAAGCCGTCGGCAATCTCGAAGCATCCGGCCAGATCGCACGCGGGCCGCCGCGCAAACGTGCGAGAATTCGCGGCTGGCCCCGAACCGGAGGATGCATGACGAATGACGCGCAGATTCACGCAGAGACCGTGCAGGCGGAATGCGCCCGGGAACCGATTCATGTTCCGGGCAGCATCCAGCCGCACGGCTTTCTCGTGAGTCTCGACGAGACCGGGCGCATCGTGCAGGCCAGCGCGAACGCGGGCGCCCTCGCGGGCACGAGCACCGAGGCCTTGCTCGGCCAGCCGCTCGCGCGCCTCGTGGGCGAAGCAGCGGCGCGCGCCGCGCTCGAAGCGCTGGCCGTGCCCGGCTCGGACGGCACGCCACGTTTCGTGGGCGCGATCGCCGACCCGCGCGGCGGCCAGCCGCTCAATCGTCATGCCGAAGGCGCCGCGCCCGACTTGCCGCTGCATACGCACACGCACGAACACGCGCCGCTCGCGATCGTCGCGCATCGTTTCGACGGCATCGCGATCGTCGAACTCGAACCCGCGCTGGGCGCCGCCGACGTGTTCTCCTCGCTGTATCCGCTCGTGCGCACCTTCCTGCGCGGCCTGCAGGAAAGCGAAAGCGTGGACGACCTCGCGCGCCTCGCCGCGAACGAAATCAAGCGCATCACGGGCTACGGCCGCACGCTCGTCTATAACTTCGACGAAGCGGGCAACGGCCACGTGATCGCCGAAGCCGTGGACGAGGGCTATCACTCGTATCTCGACCAGCACTTCCCCGCCGCCGACATTCCGGCTCAGGCGCGCGCGCTGTATCTGCAGAACCGCATCCGTCTGATCGCCGACGCCGACTACGAGCGCGTGCCGCTGGTGCCGCCGCGGCATCCGGCCACGGGCCGGCCCACCGACCTCACGTGGGCCTCGTTGCGCAGCGTCTCGCCCGTGCACGTGCAGTACATGAAGAACATGGGCACATGGTCGTCCATGTCGATGTCGATCGTGGTGCGCGGCAAGCTCTGGGGCCTGATCTCGTGCCATCACGCCACGGCGCGGCTGCCCGCCTTCGAGGTGCGTGCCGCGTGCGAGCACATCGCGCAGATGCTCTCGCTGCAGATCGAGGCGCGCGAGGACCGCGCCGGGGCCGAGTATCGGCTGGAACTGCGGCGCCGCCTCTCGCGGCTGCTCGCGACCATGGCGAACAGCGATCACTTCGTGGGCGCGCTCGCCGACGAACCGCGCGATCTGCTCGGTCTCGCCGACGCGAGCGGTGTCGCGATCGTCTTCGACGGCCGCGTGGTCACGGTCGGCACGACGCCCGAGCCCGCGCAGATCGACACGCTGCTCACGTGGCTCGACGCGCAGACCGGCGAGATCCACGCCACCGAAGCCCTCGCGCAGGAAACCGGCGAGCGCTTCGATCAGGACGCGGCGGGCATGCTTGCCGTCTCCATCTCGAAGCTGTTTCGCAATTACGTGATCTGGTTCCGGCCCGAGGTCGTGCGCGCGCTCAAGTGGGCCGGCGACCCGCGCGCGAAGCTCGCCGCGCAATCCGCGTCGCTCTCGCCGCGCGCGAGCTTCGACGTGTGGACCGAAGTCGTGCGCGAGCGCTCGCTGCCGTGGCGCCCCGCCGAACTCGAGATCGCCATGGAGTTTCGCGCCGCGCTGCTCGACATCGTGCTGCGCCGCGCCGAGGAAGTCGCGCAACTCGCGCTCGAACTCGGCCGCGCGAACGAGGAACTCGAAGGCTTCTCGTACACCGTCTCGCACGACCTGCGCGCGCCGCTGCGCCATATCGCCGGTTTCGCCGACCTGCTCGCGCAAACCGACGCCGCCAACCTGTCCACGCGCGGCCGCCATTTCGTCGAGCGCATCGCCTCCTCGGCGCGGTTCGGCGGCAAACTCGTGGACGACCTGCTGGCGTTTTCGCAGATGGGGCGCGCGGCGCTCCACAAGCAGCGCGTCGACCTCGGGCGCCTCGTGAACGAGCTCGTGGCCGACCAGCAGCGCGACGCGCCCGAACGGCCGATCGACTGGCGCGTGGGCCCGCTCTGCACGCTCACCGCCGACCCCGTGCTGCTCCACGTGGTGCTGCGCAACCTCATCGACAATGCCGCGAAATTCACGCGCAATCATGCGGAAGCCAGCGACCCTGCGATAATCGAGGTCGGCTGCGAGGCGGGAACCGGCGATCTCGCCGACCACGACGTGGTCTATGTGCGCGACAATGGCGTCGGTTTCGACGCGCGTTACGTCGACAAGCTGTTCGGCGTGTTCCAGCGCCTGCACCGCTTCGAAGACTTCGAAGGCACGGGCATCGGCCTTGCTTCCGTCAAGCGCATCGTCGAGCGCCACGGCGGCCGCGCGTGGGCCGAAGGCGCGCTGGACGTGGGCACGACGGTGTCGTTCGCGATCCCGCGCTCGATGGACGCGCCGCCCGCGCAGCCCGGCGAAACCGCCGCGGCGGCCGTCGCACGACTCGCCTCGGTTTCGCCGGAAGCACAGCCGTTCAGAAATGTGCGCAAGCCCGAATGACAGTTATAAGGTAGTGGAGGAAGGAACCGCCGTGCTCAGACCCATCTTGCTGGTCGAAGACAATCCCAACGACATCGAACTCACGTTGATCGCGCTGGAAAAGGCGCGCCTCGCGAATCCGGTGGTGTCGTTGCGCGACGGCGCCGAAGCGCTCGATTACCTGCGCCGCGAAGGCCAGTGGTCGGAGCGCGCGGCGGAGAATCCGGCCGTGATTCTCCTCGACAAGAAACTCCCGAAGATCGACGGCCACGAGGTGCTCAAGGCCGTGCGCGAGGACGACTCGCTCAAGCGTATTCCCATCGTCATGCTCACTTCCTCGCGCGAGGAAAAAGACCTGCTGCGCAGCTACGACCTGGGCGTGAACGCCTACGTGGTGAAGCCCGTGGAATTCGACGACTTCATGGACGCGATCAACGATCTGGGCGTGTTCTGGGCCGTGCTCAACGAGCCGCCGCCGGCGCGCTAAGCTCCCGCGTATCGCGTCGCCCGCGCGACAAAGCGGTCGAAAGCCGCCGCCGTCTCAGCGATATCGCGGCAGTTGCACCGTGAAGGTCGCGCCCAGCCCCTTGCCCGCGCTCTGCGCGCGGATCGTCCCGCCGTGCAGCCGCACGATGCTGCGCGCGAGCCACAGACCCAGCCCGAGCCCCGCCGCGCGCGGCCCCTGCCCGTCGTCGCTGGCCTGATAAAAGCGCTCGAAAATGCGCTCGACCACGTCGGGCGCGATGCCGCGTCCCGTGTCGCGCACCCGCAGTTCCGCATGCTCGCCCGCCTCGCGCACGCTCACTTCGATCAAACCTGCCTCGCAGAACTTGAGCGCGTTCGTCATGAGATTCCAGATCACCTGACGCAGGCGTTTTTCGTCGGCCATGACGATGCACGAGTTCAGGTCGTCCGCGACGAGGCGCACGCCCTTCTCCTCGATCCGCATGCGCATGTCTTCGGCGATATTGCCCGCGAGCGCGCCCAGATCCACGGGCGCGAGGTCGATGGAGAGCTTGCCCGTGGCGATCGCGCCGCTGTCGAGCAGGTCGTCCACCATCAGCGCGAGCTGGCGCGCGTTGCGCTCGATCACCGTGCCCGCCCGCGCCATGTGCGCGAGGTCGCCCGAGCGTTGCAGCAGCGTGGCCCACGACTGGATCGCGCCCAGCGGCGAACGCAATTCGTGGCTCACGGCGGCCACGAAATGATCCATGGCGCGCGTGGCTTCTTCGCTGCGTTCGCGCGCGCGGCGTTCGGCTTCGGCGTTCGCCTGGTGTTCGAGCTCCGACTCCTTGCGCATGGAGATGTCGAGCGCGAGCCCGATGAGCGATGCAGGGCGCGTGTCGGCAGGCGCGGCGGCTTGCGGCGCGGCTTCGATGCGGTCGCCGGTGCCGGTCGCCTCCATCGCGCCGGGCCCGGCCGTTTCGCCGTGACGCGTGCGCGTGGCGCGCAGCAGGATCCAGCGCCGCCGCCGGTTGGGCGACGTGATGCGGAAGTCGACTTCCACGGGCGCTTCGGCCACGCGCGCTTCGTCGAACGCGGCACGCACGCGCTCGCGATATTCCTCGTCGATCAACTCGTCGAACAGCCGGTTTTCGGTGATAGTCGCCGCCACCGGCAAGCCGAGCAAAGCCTTGAACTGGTCGTTGCAGATGAACGTGCGCGTGTGCGGCTCCAGTTCCCACGCACCGACGCTCGCAAACGCGAGCGCGTGCTGAAGCTGTTCGTGCTGCTGTCGCAACTGTTCGTTGGCCTCTTCCACCAGCACCTGGCGCAAGCGCGCCTGCGAGCGCAGCTTGGCGCGCTCACGCTGCCCACGCGCTTCCTCTTCCATACGCTGCGTGACGTCGTGCACGCACAGGCCGATCAGCGGCTCTCCGCGCGCCGTGCGCAGCGGCGTTGCGTTGGCCTGCCAGTAGCGCGGCGCGCGGTGCGCTTCGCCCTCGCGCGCCATGTCGTAGCGGATCACCGGCGACTGACGGCTTTCGCTCGCGGCGATGCCTTCGAGCATGCCGTCGAGCCAGCGGCGGCGGTCGTTGCGCTGGCCCACCGAACCGGTTTGATTGACCTCGTAGATCGAGCGGCCGACGAGTTCGGCGCGCTCCGTGGCCACCAGCGAGAGATAGGCGCGATTGACGGCGACCACGCGGGCGCCGGCGTCGAGGATCAGCCAGGCGTCGGGCAACGCGTCGAACACCTCGGCGAGATCGAACAACGCGGGCGCCTCGGAGATCGGCTCGGACATGCGGCTTGCCGTCACGCGGTGTGTCCGGCGTGTCCGGTGTGTTCGTCTTGCGCGTCGTGCTCGCGCGGTTGCGCGGCCAGCACGGCGATCAGACGATCGAACGCATCGCAGGCGCCGGCGCACGCACGCGCCACCTCTTGCGGCGAGCGCACGGCCTCGCGCAACGCGGCGATGAACGCATGCCAGCGCGGCCCCGGTCCGGCGCCTTCGCCGCCGAGGTAATGGAGCGGATGCGGCGCGAGCGGTTCGCGCAACCGGCGCAGCAGCACCGCGCCGCCGAGTTGCGAGCCTTCGATCACGTAGCTTGCACCCCAGCGCCAGGCGGCATCGGTTTGCAGCGGCGGCAGCGTGGCGGCGGCAGCCACGGCGTTCGCGTTGTCAGCATGAACATCGGCATGAATACCGGCATCAAGCGCACGCATGGCGGGATGCGCGAGATCGCGCTCGATGAGCGGCTCGCGCGTGATGCGCGACACGCGCGCGGCGTCCTGCGGGCCGTCGTCGAACGCGGCGAACGCGTGCTCGAACGGTGCGAGCCAGGCGCGGATCAGCAACAGGTGACGCCGGTAGGCATCGAGCGTGGACGAGGCCGCGAGCGGCATGGCGCCTTCGACGGCGTCGTGGCGCGCCGCGGTGGCGGTGCGCAGTGCCGCGAGCACGTCGGGCGCTCGATCGGCAGCATCAACCGGTGCGGGCGAGACGAACGAGGATGCGGCAGGCGTTGGCAGAGTGGTCACAAGTACGTCCAGGCAAAATACGCAGGCAGATAACGCAAGCCGATCACAACGCGGCAAACCGGCTCGCATGCCGCGCTCAAAACATCGCGAGCACCAATGCGCGAGCGCGCCACGCTCTCTGGCTTCACGGTGCGCGAGGGAGTTCCCGCCGGGTAGGCTAACCAAGCCGCCGAGCCCGCGCCGTGCGAGGCCAAGCCTGAACGATACGCGCTTTGCCCGGACTTGTGCCCGGGCGTCGCAGCCGCAACGCGTCGTGCTGCCGGCGCTCAGGCGCGAGTCGAGATTCATGGCAGGATTGGCGGCGAAGGCGGTAGGAACCGCCTCGCGGAAGGTCGGAAAGACCCGCGAGCGGCGAATTACAGCACGTTACGTGCCTGTCGGACGAATTACATTGCGCGGCGTACGGCTATTGCGCGGCGATCGCGCACGCTGTTCGAAGAGACCACAACACGTTATGACGACGTCGCGAGCCGTGACGTTCGCCGCAACGCGAAAAGCGACGCTCAAACGTCGAGCGCGGCCAACGCTTCCGCGCGCGGTGCCACGCGCCACGTATTGCGGCCCGCGCGCTTGGCCTCGTACATGGCGGCATCGGCGAGACACAGCGGATCGTCGGCGAGCGCGTGGCCTTCGGCTTCGACCGACAAGGCGGCGCTTGCGTTCGGCGCGGCGCCGCTGGCAACGGTCCCAGCGTTCGCAGGGTTCGCGCCAATCGCACCATTCGCGCCCGTGGCCCCTGTCGCGCCGCGCTGGCCCGCGAGCACGACGCCCACGCTCGCGCTCATTTCGATCAGCTTGCCGTTCATCGCGAGCGGTTTCGACACGGCCAGGCAGATCGCCGCCGCGATACGCTCGCCCGTGCGCGCGTCGTCCACGCCGCGGCTCGCCACCACGAATTCGTCGCCGCCCAGACGGCACACGATATCGTCGGTGCGCACCGTCGCCGCCAACCTGCGCGCGACTTCGCGCAGCAGCACGTCGCCGGTATCGTGGCCGTAGCGGTCGTTGATCGCCTTGAAGCCGTCCATGTCGATAAAGAACAGCGCATAGGGCTTGCCGCTCGCACGCAACGCGCCGAGCGAGTCCTGCAACGCGCGCCGGTTCGCGAGGCCGGTGAGCGGATCGAGCAACGCGCTCTCGCGCAGGCGCTGCTCGGTGCGGCGCTGCTCGGTCACGTCGTGCGACATCACGTAGAAGCCCGTGACCTTGCCGTCGCGTTCGGCCGGGATATAGGTCGCGCACCAGACGCGCTCGGGCGCGGCCGCATAGCGCACGTTCTCGCAGGTCACGCGTTCGCCCGCGAGCGCGCGCGCGAAGAACGGCTGCAATGCCTCGAAGGTCTCCGTGCCGAGCGTCTCGCGCAGGCTATGGCCGCGCAGCAGCGAGGGATCGGCGGCGAACACGCGGCGGAAGGTTTCGTTGTTGAACTGATAGCAGAGATTGCGATCGACCACGGCGATCAGCGCGGGCAGATTGTCGGTGATGGTCTGCATGGCGTCGCGGCTGCGGCGCAGTTCCACGGTGCGTTCGCGCACGCGCTCTTCGAGTTCGACGTGATAGTTGCGCAGCGCCTCTTCGCTCTTCTTGCGGCTGCTGATGTCCTGCACGGCCGCGATGAAATGCAGCGGCGCGCCCGAGACGTCGCGCACGAGCGAGACGGCGAGGCTCACCCACACCGGCGTGCCGTCGGGGCGCAGATAGCGCTTCTCCATCGCGTACGTGGCCTGCCGACCCGCGAGCAGTTCCGAAGCCAGCGCGACGTCGCCGGCAACATCGGCGGGATGGGTGACGGAGGCGAACGTGCGCTTGCGCAACGTCGCTTCGTCATAGCCGACGATCTCCGTGAACTTCTTGTTCACGTCGAGGAAACGACCGTCGAGATCGACCACGGCCTTGCCGATGGGCGTCTGTTCGAACACGGTGCGAAAGCGCGCCTCGCTGATCGCGAGCGAGCGGCGGTCGCGCTCGTGCGCGGTGCGCGAGCGCAGCAACTGGCGGCGCGTTTCCAGTTCGCGCTCGACCAGCTGCGCGAACTCGTCGAGCATGGCGGCCTGGTTCGCGTCGAAGCTGCGCGGCGCGGCGTCGATCAGGCACAACGTGCCGATCACCTGGCCGTTGGCGAGCTTCAGCGGCGCGCCCGCATAGAAGCGGATATGCGGTTCGCCCGTCACGAGCGGGTTGTCGGCGAAGCGCTCGTCGTCGAGCGCGTCTTCCACCACCAGCAGCCGTTTGCTCAGCACCGCGTGCGCGCAGAACGACATGCTGCGCGGCGTCTCGCAGGCGGCAAGACCGTGATGCGACTTGAACCACTGGCGGTCTTCGTCGACGAGTGAAATCAGCACGATCGGCACGCCGAACGCGAACGCCGCGAGCCGCGCGATGCGATCGAACGCCTCCTCGGGATCGGTGTCCAGGATATCGAGCTGCCGCAGCGCGTGCAGACGTACGTCCTCGTCGAGAGGCAGGGGTGCCGTGATCATTGCGTGGGGTTCGCCAGATTCGCCAGTACAAAACGGTTACGGGGCGTGGATGCCGCAACTTCGCGCTACCGCCTCGAGGCGCTTTTGCATGGTCAACCGCACTGACGCGCCTCAGTGGTTATCGGCAGCGCGCAGCAAAACCTGAAGCGCGGGTAAGTCCCGAGGCGCCGCCGCGCCGGGGCGCGCGGCGGCGCGGCGAAGCGCACGACCGTTCCATACCGCGGGCGTTTCGAGTCTGCGCGCCGGCTCACGCGGCCGTGGCGCGTCATGGCGAACGCGTGCATTCACGGGCGATTGACGCGATTCGAACGGCTTCAATTCACCACCCGGTTAATTCGCCATCCCAACTATCTACCCAATTTGGCCACGCCTGTTCGGCCTTGATGCAACGTTCCAGCCCTTTAAAAAAACCGTGCCAGTGGCTTAAGCAACGCGGGGGCGCCGCCGTAAAGAGGGCAAAGTTCACTTGCATTCACCGGTCACATGAGATCCCTGGCGTCAACCCTGCGATTGATCACCCTTCGCCCCGCTACCTCGGCGCGCAGCACCGGCACGCGCACGCGCGCCGTGTTGCACAGCCGTCGTGCATCGCTGTCGCCTTCGCTGCCGCAAGCTTCGCGTTCGACCGCGGCAATCCGTCAACCCGCTACGTCGCGCCACTACGCCGCGCGCCGTCTCGCGGCGCTGTCGCGCACGCGTCGCATTTAATGAACGGGATACGGGAGATGAATCAGGAAGCTTTCGCCACGCTGCATCACGGCGACGCCGCAGTGCCCGCGGGCGCCTGGTATGCGCGCGCCCGTGCCGCCTTGCGCGCCTCGCTGCGCAAGCGCACCAAGCTGTTCATCAGCATGTTCTTCGCGTTGTTCGCCATGCAAACGGCGCTGCTCGCGAGCCAGCTCGTCGCGATCGGTCATGCGCTCGAACGTGCCGATACGCTCTGGAACGATCGCCCCGCCAACGCCGCGAACGAGATGCCGACGTTGCCCGCGCAACCGTCGACGTCCGCTGTGCCTGCCCTGACCGCGTCGCGCGCCGCCGGGCAAACGTGGCATCGCGAAGCCGACGACGTGCGCTCGCGCCTGCATCGCACGCTCGAATCGGCGTTCGCCATCGCGCTCACGACGCTCGCGTTCGGCCTGCTGCTGCTGCGCCATCTCGAACTCACGCTGCTGCGCCCGCTCAAGACACTCACCGACTCGCTCGTGCGTCTCGCGCACGGCGAGGACATGCGCGCGCTGCCCCCGCTGAATCGCTCCGACGAGATCGGCGCGCTGGCTCGCGCGTTCGATACGTTGTGCGAAAAATCGCATGAGCTGAAGATGGCGCACGAAGCCACGCGCGCCGCCGAAGCGCAGGCGCAAACGCTGGCCCGCCACGATCCGCTCACCGGCTTGCCGAACCGCCGCCTGCTGGCCGCCGAACTCGCCACGGCGCTCGAGGCCACACAGCGCCATTCGACCGACTATCTCGTGCTGGTGATCGACCTCGACCGCTTCAAGCCCGTGAACGACTTCCACGGCCACGCGGCGGGCGACACGGTGCTGTGCGAAATCGCGGCGCGCCTGCGCCGCGTGGTGCGCGACGGCGACACGGTCGCGCGGCTGGGCGGCGACGAATTCGCGGTGCTCGTGCGCGTGCATCGCGACGATCATGTCGAAGCCGCGAGCGAACTCGCGCAGCGTCTGCTCGCCGCGATCCGCGCGCCCATCGACATCGGCAAGGTGCGCATCAACGTGGACGCGAGCATCGGCATCGCGTGCATTCCGCGCGACGGCGGCGACCCCGACGCGCTGCTGCGCGCTGCCGACATCGCCATGTATCGCGCGAAGTGCGAAGGCAAAAGCACGTATCGCTTCTTCGAACAGAAGATGGACGACGAGCTGCGCCTGCAAGCCTCGCTCGAATCGGACCTGCGCCGCGCGCTCGCGGGCGGCGAGATTCGCCCGTTCTATCAACCGCTCGTGCGTCTCGCCGATGGCCAGACCACCGGCTTCGAAGTGCTCGCGCGCTGGCACCACGAGCAGCGCGGCTGGATTTCGCCCGACGTGTTCGTACCGCTCATCGAGCAGATGGGCATTTCGCCCGCCTTCACGGCCTCGATCCTGCGCCGCGCCTGCCGCGACGCGCTGCGCTGGCCGCAGCGCTATCACCTCGCGCTGAACCTGTCGCCCGCGCAGTTCAAGGACACGCAACTGGCCGCGCTCCTGCTCACGATTCTCGCGGACGAAGGCATGCCGCCCGAGCGCCTCGAGATCGAAATCACCGAGTCGGCGCTGATGCACAACTTCGACGTCGCACGCGCCGTGCTCGCCGACTTCCGCCGCGCGGGGCTGCGCATGGCGCTCGACGACTTCGGCACCGGCTATTCGAGCCTGCAGCGGCTGCGCGAGCTGAAGGTCGACAAGGTGAAGATCGACCGCTCGTTCGTCCTTTCCATGGCGACGTGCAATGAAAGCGCGAAGATCGTCGATGCGATCATCGCGCTCTCGTCGAGCCTCGGCATGGCCACGGTCGCCGAAGGGGTGGAAACCGCGGAGATCGCCCGCACGCTCGCGGCCAAGGGCTGCGATTACGCGCAAGGCTATTTCTTCGGCAAGGCGATGGCGGCGCGCGAGATCGACGCCCTGCTGGACATCGATCTTTCGCAATCCGAATCACATCACAAGTGGCTCATAGAAGCCGCGTAAATACTCCATTCTGGGAAGAAGGTACATATCATGTTTGTCGCAATCGGCTGGGTCCTCGTGCTGGGATCGGTGATCGGAAGCTTCGTGGGCGTGGGGGGCCACCTGCCCGCACTCGTGCAACCGTTCGAACTCCTTTGTATTTTTGGCGCGGCGATCGGCGCGTTCGTGGTGAGCAACCCGCGCTCCACGCTCGGCAAGACGCTCAAGGCCATCCCCACCTGTTTCAAGGGCGGCGGCTATAGCAAGGCGCAATATCTGGAACTCATCGCGCTGCTGTACGAATTGCTCAACAAGGCGCGCAAGGAAGGCATGATGGCGCTCGAAGCGGATATCGAAGCGCCCGAAAGCAGCCCGCTGTTCCAGAAGTACGCACGCGTGCTCTCCGACCATCATCTGCTCGACTTCATCGTCGACTACCTGCGCATGATGTCGAGCGGCAACGTCAATCCGATGGAAATGCAGGACCTGATGGACGAAGAGCTTGAAACCCACCATCACGAAGTGTCCGTGGCGCCCAACGCGATCCAGAAGATGGCCGACGGCCTGCCCGCGTTCGGCATCGTCGCGGCGGTGATGGGCGTGGTCCACACGATGGGTTCCGTGGGCCAGCCGCCCGCCGTGCTCGGCGAGATGATCGCGGGCGCGCTCGTGGGCACCTTCCTCGGCATTCTGCTCGCCTACGGTTTTGTCGGCCCGCTCGCCGATCTGCTCAACGCCAAGGGCAAGGCCGCCAGCAAGCCGTTCCAGTGCGTGAAGGCCGTGCTGCTCGCCTCGCTCGCGGGCTATGCGCCGCCGGTGGCCGTGGAATTCGGCCGCAAAGTGCTGTTCACGGCCGACCGCCCGAGCTTCCAGGAGCTGGACGAAGCCGTGCGCGCGACCAAGGCGCCGAAGGCTGCTTAGGAGTTCGAACATGGCGGAACGTAATTCCGGCGGGCGCGGCTCGCAAGACGGCGCGGCGGCCACCACGACCATCGTGCGTCGCGTAAAGAAAGGCGGCGGGCACGAAGGTCATCATGGCGGCGCGTGGAAGATCGCCTATGCCGACTTCGTGACGGCGATGATGGCGTTCTTTCTGCTGATGTGGCTGCTCGGCTCGACCTCGCAGTACGACCGCGACGGCATCGAAAAGTACTTCAACACGCCGCTCTCCAGCATGATGGGCGGCAAGCCGAATTCGGCGAACCCGAACCCGAGCGTCGTGCAGGGCGGCGGTCGCGATCTGTCGTCGAAAACGCCGGCCGTGGGCGGTCCGACCGCGAAGAACACGGCCGCGCACGGCGTGCCCGTCGCCGTGCCCGTGACGGACACCGACAAGGCCAAACTCTCCGAGTTGAAGCAGAAGCTCACGGCGCTCATCGAGCAGAAGCCGGAGTTGAAGGCGTACAAGGACCAGATTCGCATGTCGATCACGGACGAAGGCTTGCGGATCGAACTCGTCGATTCGCTCAAGCGGCCGATGTTCGCGACCGGTAGCGCGAAGCTCGAAGACTACGCGTACCAGATCCTCGTGCAGATCGGCAGCGCGCTCAACGACGTCGACAACGGCGTGTCGATCGCGGGCCATACGGATTCCGTGCAGTATTCGGGCGGTCTCGCGGGCTATTCGAACTGGGAGCTGTCGAGCGATCGCGCGAACGCGGCGCGGCGCGCGCTGGTCGCGGGTCATCTGCGCGAAGAGAAGCTGCTGCAGGTGCGCGGTCTCGCGGATGTGCTTCCGCTCGACAAGGACACGGCCGACAGCCCGCTCAACCGGCGTATCAGCATTCTCGTGCTGAACAAGGCCGCCGAGCGCGCGTTCTTCGAGCAGGCGGGGCACTTCAATGCCGCCGCACCCGAGAAAACCGCCGCTCCATCGCCGGCGCCGACATCAACGACGGCGCGCGCGACCGCCACGGCAACGCCCGCGGTGCCCGCGACGCCGAAGGCGTCGTAGTCGGACACGGACACCTCGCTTTCCCGCTCGATGAGCCGCATGACGTTCGCGAACGTCATGCGGTTTTTTTTGCATTGCGGCATGGCGTACGGCCCTTTTGGCGTTTAAGGGCGAATGGAGGGCACGCGGCTTGCGCTCCCGCACGATATGAATCGCATCCAGACGCGCTGGCGCGGTTCACATCCCAATGTAGCTCCTCAGGAGACCATCATGCCTACCTTCACTCCTCCTCCGATGCCCACCTCGGCCAGCCACGGCGCCCGTATCGTCGGCAAGGGCCAGTTGAGCGCAGCCGGTCCCGGCCCGAACGTCATGGCGGCGAGCACGCTCGACAGCGACCGCGTGATTAGTTCGGATGGCCAGGAAGTCGGCAAGATCAAGGAAATCATGCTCGACGTGCAAAGCGGCCGCGTGGCGTATGCGGTGCTATCGACGGGCGGTTTTCTCGGTATCGGCGACAAGCTGCTCGCCATTCCCTGGAACGCACTCGTGCTCGATACGAGCCGCAAGTGCTTCCTGCTCAACGTGTCGTCGGAGCGCGTGAAGGATGCGCCGGGCTTCGACAAGGACAGCTGGCCCACCATGGCCGATGCGCGCTGGGGCAGCACACTGCACGCGTACTACGGCGCTGAACCGTATTGGGCCGCCGTCGAACCGGTCACGCCGGCACGCGACGACCTGCATTGACAGTCCCAGCACTCATGGTGGCCCCAGACGCGGCGTACGCGTCTGGGGCCACCTTGTTTTTTAACGTTTTGCCCGGCCAGCGAGCGAATGATCGAACTGGAGGCTTTATGGCGTCTTTCTCGCCCGATTGCCCGCGGCGCGCGCGCTTTAAACTGGTTTCACGGTCGGACGAGACAAGCCGGCGCGAAGAGACCAAAGCAGGACGCAGCAAGCTCGGATCGAGTGAGTATCAAGCGAACAGGCGGGGACGGTGATGGGAATTTCGAACTGGATTCTGGTGCTGGAGTGCGCCTATATGGAGTTCTCCAGCTGGCGTGGGAAGAACGTCTATCGACGTACCGTGGCTTACGATCGTGTGGTTTGGTGTTGAAGTGAAGCGGGGGGGTTGGTGTAGTGCTGTAGATGTGCTGCTGTAGATGTGCTGCTGTAGATGTACTGCTGTAGATGTACTGCTGTAGATGTACTGCTGTAGATGTACTGCTGTAGATGTACTGCTGTAGATGTACCGCCGTAGATGTACCGCTGTAGATGTACCGCTGTAGATGTACCGCTGTAGATGTACCGCTGTAGATGTACTGCTGTCGATGTACTGCTGTCGATGTACTGCTGTCGATGTACTGCTGTCGATGTACTGCTGTCGATGTACTGCTGTTGATGTACCGCCGTAGATGTACCGCCGTAGATGTACCGCCGTAGATGTACCGCCGTAGATGTACCGCCGTAGATGTACCGCCGTAGATGTACCGCCGTAGATGTACCGCCGTAGATGTACCGATGAATACGTACCCCGTAAACGTATTGCCGTAGATATACCGCTGTAGACATTCCGCCGTAGAAGTACTGTTTAAGCTGTATCGCCGTAGAGGTATCGCCGTAAATGCAAACCTGTAGCAACCAACGAACAAGGCCCGACCTCCTGAGAGGCCGGGCCAAGTTTTTTGCGCAGTTGGCTAACGTATCGACCGACGTAATTTAGTCGATGTAGCGCAGGCCCAGTTTCTCCAGCGGCTCGCGCATCTTGTACATATCCAGCCCGAGCACGCCCGACGCCAGCTTCGCGCGCTTCTCGGCTTCGAGCGACTCGCGCGCGCTCGCCTTGTCGAGCGTTTCGGCGGCCTTCGCGGCCGGCACGATCACGACGCCGTCGCTGTCGGCGACCACCACGTCGCCCGGATTCACCAGCGCGCCCGCGCACACCACCGGAATGTTCACCGAGCCGAGCGTCGCCTTGATGGTGCCCTTCGACGAAATCGCCTTGCTCCACACCGGGAAGCCCATTTCCTGCAGCACGCTCACGTCGCGCACGCCACCGTCGATGATCAACGCACGCGCGCCGCGCGCCTTGAAGCTCGTCGCGAGCAGGTCACCGAAGTAACCGTCGGTGCAATCGGCGGTAATGGCGGCCACCACCACGTCGCCCGGTTGAATCTGTTCGGCCGCCACGTGCAGCATCCAGTTGTCGCCGGGGTGAAGCAGCACCGTCACCGCCGTGCCCGACGCCTGCGCGCCCGCATAAATCGGCCGCATATACGGCTTCATGAGACCCACGCGCCCCATGGCTTCGTGCACGGTCGCGCTGCCCAGCGCGCCCAGTTGTTCCGCCACGCGCGCATCCGCGCGCACGATGTTGCGATACACCACTCCGAGTTCGTACATGATCAGCGTCCTTGTGCCTTGAGTGCCGCGTCGAGGCGCGGATACACGCGCCGTGCGTTGCCTTCGTAAATCTTGAAGCGTTGTTCAGGGTCGATGCTCGCGGCTTCGACATAGCGCTTCGTGTCGTCGAAATAATGACCCGTTTCCGGATCCACGCCGCGCACCGCGCCGATCATTTCGCTCGCGAACAGAATGTTGTCGACGGGAATCACGCGCGTGAGCAAGTCGATGCCCGGCTGGTGATACACGCAGGTGTCGAAGAAGATGTTGTTGAGCAAATGATCCTTCAACAAGGGCTTTTTCATTTCCTGCGCGAGACCGCGGAAACGGCCCCAGTGATACGGCACCGCGCCGCCGCCATGCGGAATCACGAACTTGAGTGTCGGGAAATCGCGGAACAGGTCCGAGGTCAGGCATTGCATGAACGCGGTCGTGTCGGCGTTCAGGTAGTGCGCGCCCGTGGTGTGGAAGCAGGCGTTGCAGCTCGTGCTCACGTGCACCATCGCCGGAATGTCGTACTCGACCATTTTCTCGTAGATGGGATACCACGAGCGGTCCGAAAGCGGCGGGCTCGTCCAGTGGCCGCCCGAAGGATCGGGATTCAGGTTGATCGCCACGTTGCCGTATTGCTCGACGCATTTGACGAGCTCGGGAATGCAGGTGGCGACGTCCACGCCGGGGCTCTGCGGCAGCATCGCGGCCGGGATGAAATGCTCGGGAAACAGCTGGCTCACGCGGTAGCACAGCTCGTTGCAGATGGCGGCCCACGTGCTCGAGACGTTGAAGTCGCCGATGTGATGCGCCATGAAGCTCGCGCGCGGGCTGAACACGGTGAGATCGAGACCGCGCTCGCGCATCAGGCGCAGCTGGTTCTGCTCGATCGATTCGCGGAGTTCGTCGTCGCTGATCTGCAGTTCGGAGACTTTCGGCATTTCCGCCGGATTGCCGAGTGCCGCGACCTGGCGGTTGCGCCACGTTTCCAGCGCCTTGGGAGCGGTCGTGTAATGACCGTGAATATCGATGATCATGCTTTCCTCTTATGGCGCGTGCAAAGCTCGCTTGCCGTGCCGGTTCGTTGGCTGACCGCGGACGATAAGGGAAATGTATTGTCCGCCCGCGCGCTTGACCGGCTGATCGATGGCGTCTCCCCCGAATCAGCCGCATACCCTTTCTAGCGGCAAAGTATGGACGAAAAAGCCCTGGAAAAACGTGTCGATAACTATATTAGATGGACTATGAAGGGATTCGAATTGGGCGCCCGGAGGGCTACGCACAGCGGCGCGGGAGGCACGCGCGGCCCGGCCGCCGTGCGCGGCGCCAGCACGCATGGCGTACCCTTTTTTGACGATGTCGATAAGCGCGCGGCGAGCACGGCGGCCGCCCATGAGCCGATGACCGCAATCCGTGCCCGCGACTTACGCGCGCATTACGGTAACGCCCGCGGCTTCGATCGGTTCGAGCAGCTGCGCGCTGGTCGAGCGTTCGACCACGAGCGTTTGTGCCATCTCGATGGGCCCGATGCGATACGGCGACGCCGCGTTGAGTTTCGCCGCCGAAGCCAGCACGACGGTTTCCGCCGCGCGCGCCGCGAGCGCGCGCTTCACGTACGACTCCTCGAAATCGCCCGTGCTCAAACCGGCCTGCGCGTGCACGCCCGTGACGCCCATGAAGTACAGGTCGGCATGAATGTGCGCGATGGCTTCCACCGCCGCCGCGCCCACCGTCACCACCGAATGCTTGTAGAGCTTCCCGCCGATCAGCACGACGTCGATGGTGGCGTGCTCCGCGAGCGCCACCGCGATCGCCGGGCTATGCGTGACGATGGTCGCCGCCAGGGTTGGCGCCAGGCATTCGACCAGCAGCGCCGAGGTCGTCCCGCCATCGACGATCACGACCTGCCCCGGCTCGATCATGGCTGCCGCCTGCTGCGCAATGCGCCGCTTGGCCGCCACTTCCATGCCGCGCCGCTGCGCGATGGGCGCGACCGCGGGCGAAGCGGGCAATGCGCCACCGTGCACGCGTTGCAGCAACCCCTCCGCCGCGAGTTCACGCAGATCGCGCCGCACGGTGTCTTCGGACACGCCGAAGCGCGTGCTCAGTTCGCCCGCCAGCACCTGGCCTTCGCGTTTCAGGGCTTCGAGAATCGCCTTCTTCCGTTGATCGGTCAGCATCGTTCTTTCGAGATATCGAAATTCGTGGGTGCGATATCCGTCGAGTCCCGTCGATTTCGCCGGAATGCGTTTGCACGAATTTTCTTGATTTTGCACGAAACTGCACGATACCATGAATTATCGACATTCACGATGAGGAAGCGTCATGACCGCCCCCAACTCCGGCACCGACCAGCCCGCTACGCGGGACCGTGTACGCGTGATCGACACCGCCGTGCTCTCCGACGACTGGTATGTGCTGCGCAAAGTCACGTTCGACTTCCAGCGCCGCGACGGTAGCTGGCAGCGCCAAAGCCGGGAAACCTACGACCGCGGCAACGGCGCGACCATCCTGCTGCAGGACCCGCACAGCGGCAAGGTCGTGCTCACGCGGCAATTCCGCATGCCCACATTCGTGAACGGCCACGACGGCATGATGGTGGAAGCACCCGGCGGTCTGCTCGACAATGCCGCGCCCGACGAACGCATCCGCGCCGAGGTGGAAGAGGAAACGGGCTATCGCGTGCGCAATCTGCGCAAGGTGTTCGAGGCGTACATGAGCCCCGGATCGGTCACGGAGAAGCTCTACTTCTATCTCGGCGAGTACGATCCGCGCGACCCGAACGGGCGCCCCGGCGCGGGCGGCGGCGTGGCCGAGGAAGGCGAGGATCTCGAAGTACTCGAAGTGCCGCTGGAAGACGCGTTGCGCATGATCGAGCGCGGCGAGATCTGCGACGGCAAGACCATCATGCTGCTGCAGCACCTCGCGCTGCATCGTCTGTCGCAAGGGGCCATCGCATGAAAGCCCGGCTCATCCTGATTGCCGGCCCGTACCGGGGCGGCACCGGCGGCGACCCCGCGCGCATCGCCGACAATCTGCGCCGGCTCGAAGGCGCGGCACTCGCCGTGTACGAGCGCGGCCATCTTCCCGTGGTGGGCGAGTGGGTATCGCTGCCGCTGGCTCGCGCGGCCGGTTCCGCACAGATCGGCGACGACATCAGCGAGCGCTTTCTCTACCCGGCCGCCCGCAGGCTGATCGAGCGATGCGACGCGGTGCTGCGCATTCCGGGCGAATCAAAAGGCGCGGACGGCGATGTCGATCTCGCGCGCACCCTCGGCATACCGGTTTATCTCGACATCGACGACTTGCCCGAGGTCGTGTGATGCGAGCGCGGCCCAATGCGCCACCCTGCCGTGGGCCAATGAATCGATAAAAGATCGATCGGTTCCGGCGCGGGGCCATGCCGATATACGCATTCCCGCGCTTGCCGCTTCGTGCGATTCGGATCGCGGCGGGTGAACGCCAGCCGATTGCCGGTGCTCGTCGCGGCGCCGCTTCTCGCGATGCGCTCTCTTGCGCCCTCGGCACTTCTCCTTGCCCGCACGCTGCCGATTCGCTCGGCAAACGCGCTTCGCGGGCGCAAATCGTCCCGTACAAATTTGTGCAAGAGGCTTGCAGAAGAATTCGGGACAGAATCCAATATTTATACAATATCCACAGACACAACGCACATTCACCCAAAAATCCCAAGCCGCCAGCCACTGATAAGTTCAATTTATCCAATACATTTCAATCACTTAACAACTTATCGATCCCATCCTGCGTTAACGTTTTGTATAAAATATTCATTTGATGTAGGATTTCTGCGCGTGACGTTTGCCCGCGACGAACGCCCGGATCGACTGACCGACGCGCCCGCGTCGCACCACCCGATTCCGCCGACGGCCTCGCACCACCGCCCCGAACCCTTCACGAATGTTTAAGGAAATACGATGAGCGACTCGATCTTCACCGGCACCATCCCCGCCCTCATGACGCCTTGCACGGCCGACCGCCAACCCGACTACGACGCACTGGTCGCCAAAGGGCGCGAACTCGTCGATCTCGGCATGAGCGCCGTGGTGTACTGCGGTTCGATGGGCGACTGGCCGCTGCTTTCCGAAGCGCAGCGCCAGGAAGGTGTCGCGCGTCTCGTCGCGGCCGGTATCCCGACCATCGTCGGCACGGGCGCGGTCAATTCGAAGGAAGCGGTGTCTCACGCCGCGCACGCGGCCAAGGTCGGCGCGGGCGGCCTGATGGTGATTCCGCGCGTGCTGTCGCGCGGCGCGTCGCCGGCCGCGCAAAAGGCGCACTTCTCCGCCATCCTCGAAGCCGCGCCCAAGCTGCCGGCCGTCATCTACAACAGCCCGTATTACGGCTTCGCCACGCGTGCGGACCTGTTCTTCGAACTGCGTGCGAAGTATCCGAACCTGATCGGCTTCAAGGAATTCGGCGGCGCCGCCGACATGCGCTACGCGGCGGAGCACATCACGAGTCAGGACGACGAAGTCACGCTGATGGCGGGCGTCGACACGCAGGTGTTCCATGGCTTCGTCAACTGCGGCGCCACGGGTGCGATCACCGGCATCGGCAACGCCCTGCCGCGTGAAGTGCTGCAACTGGTCGACCTGTGCGGCAAGGCCGCCAGGGGCGACGTGACGGCGCGACGCCTCGCGCGCGAACTCGAGTCGGCGCTCGCCGTGCTGTCCTCGTTCGACGAAGGCACCGACCTCGTGCTGTACTACAAGTACTTGATGGTCCTGAACGGCGAAAAGGAATACACGCTGCACTTCAACGAAACGGACGTGCTCAGCGACGCCCAGCGCCGCTACGCCGAAACGCAGTACGCGCTGTTCCGCAACTGGTACGCGGAATGGTCGAAGACCGTCAACGCGTGAGGAAGGAAGGGTCGCGCGGCCACGCGCGATAACGGGCGCCCGCGGCAATGCCATTCGATTGCCGCGGGCGCGGCGAAGCGGACATCATCGGTCGGTTCATAATTTATACAATCGATGACGCTGGTAGGTTCGCAGTCGACTGGACACAGACTGCCTACCCGCTTTGGCCGAGTGATGCGTCGATCGCTATTGATATAATTTATACATCCAGAAACGCCCACACGCATCGACTCCACACGGTAATTCGCAATGAACTCACCCGCCACCGGCAGCCGCCTGTCCTCCGTTACGGTTGCCGAACGCGCCGCCGACGAGCTGCGCCGCAAGATCGTGTCGGGCGAGTTGCCCGAGGGTTTCCAGCTTCGGCAGGACGCGCTCGCGGCGGAGTTCGGCATCAGCCGTATCCCCGTGCGCGAGGCGCTGGTGCAGCTCGAAGGCGAAGGTCTGGTCCGGATCGTGCCGCACAAGGGCGCGGTGGTCTCGGAACTGTCGATCGCCGAGATCAGCGAACTGTTCACGCTGCGCGGCTTGCTGGAACCGTTGCTGCTGAAAAAGTCGGCGCCAAAGCTCACGGCGCAAGACTTCGCCGAACTCGACGTCATTCTCGCGGAGTACCGGCAGGAACTGCAGGCGCAGCATCAGGCCCGCTGGGGCGAATTGAACACACGGCTGCACGACGTGCTCCTCTCGCGCGCCGAGCAGCCGCGCACGGCGGCGATCGTCGCCAGCCTGTTGCAGCAGACCGACCGGTACACGCGCTTACAGCTGTCGCTGAGCGCGGAGAGTTGCCAGCGCGCGGAAGAGGAACACGGCGAACTCGTGCGCCTGTGCCGGACCGGCGACGTGCGGGGCGCCGCAGCCTTGTTGAAGCGCCACATCGAACACGCGTGCAAGGAACTCGAGCAATTCGTTCTGTCGCGCAGGCGGCTCTGAAGCGGCTTGCGCCAGGCATCACGACGTACCGCGCGTGGCCGCGGCTACGTCTGCGCCTCGCTTGCTTCCTTCGCTGCCAACCCGGTCGCTCATCCGCCGCCGCGCCAACGCAAAAAAAAATGGCGCATGCTGTAACCCATCGCGCTTTCGCAACGAACTAACTGGCATGTCGGCTCTTTCCTGAGCAGCGCCTGTGCTGCTCGCGGGCTCGACGTATTTCCAGCCAATCATCTTTGCGAGGAGCCTCACCATGAAGTCACTGATCAACGCCGCCATTGCCGCCGCACTCACGCTCGGCGCGGGTGCCGCCTTCGCGCAGGCCAGCGGGGCCATGAGCAACAACGCCATGTCGCACGACGCGATGAAAGGCAACGGCATGTCGAAGAGCGATGCCATGTCCCACGGCAAGATGAAGAAGCACGACGCCATGGGCAAGATGCATCCGGCTTCCGACGCGATGGCCAAGTAAGCGTTCCCGCCTTCTCGCCCTCCGCGTTCGGGCATTCGCGCCCGAAGCCTCCTGCGGTTCCGTCGGCATCGGCGGAGCCGCATCGACATCGCCTTGCTCATGACTCGTCTTCGCTCGTTGCTCTGCATTTTCGAACCGTCGTGGCTGGCCGCGCGACTCTCCACCTACGCGCCCCTGCCGGTTCGCCTGATCGTCGGTTATGGTTTCATCGCGCACGGCTACGCAAAAATCCTCAAGAACCCCGACCAGTTCGCCGCCATTCTCCATGCGCTCGGCGTTCCCCTCCCGCACGTGATGGCGTGGGCCACGATCGCCATCGAACTGCTCGGCGGACTGGCCATGCTGCTCGGTGCGTTCGTTCCGCTGATTGCCGTGCCGATGATCGCCGTGTTGATGGTCGCGACATTGACAGTGCATTTGCCGTTCGGATTCACGTCGATCAAGCTGATGGCGGTCGTCAACGGCGTGCCGCAATTCGGGCCGCCCGGTTACGAAACCGATGCGCTCTATGTTGCGGGAATCGTCAGCCTGCTATTCAGCGGCGCGGGCCCTCTTGCCGTCGACTCCCTGCTCAAACCGTTCTACGCGCGCCTTTTGAAAATCGCTTCGTAACCCTTATGGTTTCTCGGGCAACCCGGCGCTCGCGCGCTGTTGCTCGCGCCATTCCGGCGTGGTAACGCCGCCCACGCCCCAGCTATCGAGTTCGACTTCGTCGATCACTACAAACGTTGTGTGATGCGGCTTACCCAGCACGTCGAACAGCAGATCGCTCACGCCCTTGATCAAGGCTTTCTTTTGTTCGGGCGTGGTGGCCGTGGCGCCGGGCGCGGTGCCCTCGCGGGTCACCTTGATGTTCACGAAAGGCATGGTGTTTCTCCATCCAGATAGCATTGGGCGGACTTCGCTTTGCCACGTGGCGAAGCGAAGTCCGCCCCGCCCCTTCGCCACGTGCCGATCCGCTTACCAGCGGCCCGCGTGCTGGCCGCCGTCCACGTTGAGCGTTTCGCCGGTCACGAACGCGGCGTGTTCGAGGTACATGGCCGCCTCGGCAATCTCGGAGATTTCGCCCATGCGGCCCATGGGATGCATCGTGCCCAGCAGCTCGTGCGTTTGTGCCGGGTGCATCGGCGTCTTGATGATGCCGGGCGCGATAGCGTTCACGCGCACGCCGCTTTTCGCGTATTCGATCGCGAGACCGCGCGTGACCGCGTCGAGACCGCCCTTCGTCAACGTGGCGAGGCCCGTGGGCGCGCCCGCGATCGCCTGACGCACGAGCGTCGTCGTGATCTGGACGATGTGGCCGTGGCGCTGCGCGAGCATCGGCTCGAGCGCGAGTTGCGTGATATGGAAGAAGCCGCCGAGATTCACGTTCAGCACGTTCGTGAAGTCTTCCACGGTGTACTCGGTGAACGGCTTGCCGATGAAAATGCCGGCGTTGTTGATCAGCGTGTCGATGCGGCCGAAGCGCCCGAGCGCCGTCTGCACGACCTGCTTTGCCACGCCGCGCTCGCTGATGTTGCCGGGCACGGCGATCACGCCGTCGTCCGGGCCTGGCTCGATATTGCGCGAGTTCGCGACAACCACGAAACCGGCCTTGCGATACGCCTCGACGAGACCTGCGCCAATGCCTTGCGACGCGCCCGTGACAATGGCGACTTTCTGCGGATGATTCATCACCTGCTCCATTTCGATTCGATTCAATGAGGATCACTTCTCTCGTGCGCTGGCATCGAGAGACATGTCGACCGCAATGCTGTCTTGTGCGCCTGGCCGCTCGCGTTGTGCCGCGATCGCGACCGTGCGCCGAATTGCGTTGAAGAGAAGCGTATGCCGATTGGCGCTGGCGAAAAATCCGCTATCCTCTCTCAATGGCTGAGAAAAAACGCACAGAGGTGGATTGGCAGGACGTTCGCGTGTTCCTGGCGTTGGGGCGACACGGGAGCCTGTCGGCGGCGGCGCGCGCGCTCGGTGTGAATCACGCCACCATTTCGCGCCGCATGCAGTCGCTCGAAGCGACGCTCGGCGAAAAGCTCGCGGAGCGGCGGCCGGAAGGCTATGTCCTCACGCCTGCCGGCGCGCGTGCGCTCGCGGTGGCGGGCGACATGGAGGCTTCGGTGCAAACGCTCGGGCGCGGCGGCGCGGACGACGCGCCAAGGGGCGTCGTGCGGGTCAATGCGCCGCCCGCGCTCTCGCAAGGCTTTCTGATTCGCCAGTTGGCGGAATTGCCGATCCTCCACGAGGGACTCGACATCGAACTCGCAACGGATCTGCGTTCGATCAGTCTCGAGCGCCACGAGGCGGACATCGCGGTGCGCGTCGATCGCCCGGACGACGGCGATTTCATCGCGAAGCCTGTGGGCACGATGGCGTTCGGGCTCTACGGCACGCCAGCGGTATGCGAGCGCGTCGAGGCCGGCGCGGCGCCGACCTTCGTCAGCTTCGACGAAGCGGGCGCCTGGCTCCCCGACGCCAGCTGGCTCGCGCAGCACTACCCGCAAGCACGCGTGGCGTTCCGCGCGGGCAACCACGTCGCGCAAGCCGCCGCCGCGCGCGCAGGCGTGGGACTCGCGCTGTTGCCGCACTACGTCGGGCGTCAGGAGCCCGAACTTCGTCTGTGCCGGACCGGGCCCGAAAGACCGCCGCGCGAGATCTGGTTGCTGATCCGGCGCCAGGACCGCAAGAATCTGGCGGTCCGCACCGTTGTCGCGCATCTGACCGAGGTGTTCGAGAAGGCACGCGCGCTGTTCGAATCGTGATGACGCGCGCGCGCCGCACGCCCGCTCAATCGGCGGAAAACGACACGGGCGGCAGAGGCAACGTGTTGACGCTCAGGTGAAAGATGTCGGGGCGCGAGTCGTGGCCCGTCACGAACGTCGTCATTCGCGCGAAGTTTGCGTTCCGCGTCTTCATGGGGTGAAAAGCGTCACGCAACGAAGACCCGCAAAGCGCGTGGCTGCGCAATTTCATTCTCGACACTACGCGCGAATTGCCATACGAAAGCGCGTGTGCGGCGGCCAGGACGCGTGCGCCAACGGGAGCACGATCGCGCGGAAAGGCATTCGAAAACAGCGAGTGAGTTTTTGCCGCGAGCCACAACGCAGACACCGCAAAGACCGTCAATGCAACGTCGTCCTCCGGTAGACTTCGCTTCTCGTCTTTCCTCGCTTCGACGACATGGACACCCAGTTACTGGTTATCTGCGGGCTGACATTCATCATCCATGTGATCGCAACGCTCGCATATGCCGTTCGCATTGCAGGCGTTCGCACGCGCCGAATTGCCGTGTCGTTCTCGCTGTTCGGCATCATCGCGCTGGTTTCGCGCACCGCCAATTCCTTTCAGGGTCCCTTCATTGCGAAACGCGTGGAGATGGATATCGCCCATCACCTCGGGCGCGGTCTGCTCGGCGACTTTCGGCTGTTTCTGTTGACGGCCACGGTGGCGAGTATCGTCGGTACGTTGCTCATTCCCACGTTTCAGCGCTATTTCAGCCGCGCGGTGAATCATTTTCAGGCTCATCGTTCGGTGCCCCGGCTGCTGCTCCATGTCTTCAGTCGCGGCGGTGTCAGTTCAATCCGGCTCGGCGCGCGGCTGCCTTCGCGGCACAACGTCACGCAACTGACAAGCGGCGCGGGCGTTTCCTGGAAGGTCATCGCCCTCAACGTCATGGCGATGTCGATCTGGACGGTGGGTGTTTTCGCATCGCTTTACGCGGGATATCTGAAGCCCGATCTGCGCGTGACGTGCGCGAATCTCTCTTCCGTCATCAACGGCTTCGCAACGGTGGTGTTGGCGGTCGTGATCGACCCGCAAGTTTCGGTAATGACCGACGACGTGATCGAAGGCCGCATTTCGGAAAACCGTTTCAGACGGGCCATTACCACGCTCGCGGGGGCACGCGTGCTCGGAACCTTGTGCGCGCAGGCCGCGCTCGTTCCGGCGGCGTTGATCATCGTTCGTCTGGCCGAATCGATCTAATCATCGATCTCATGCACGAATACCAGGGCCTTCGAAACTCACTATGAAAATCAACGCTCGCCGACCGAAAACTTTTGCCCTTTCGATTCGCAGCGCCATGCTGGGCACGTCATTCTGCATTCTGGCCGCCTGCGCCCCCACCACCGACGGCACGCAACCGCTCGCCGCCGATCTGCATGAAACCGTCGTCAAGATTCCCGTGCACGAGCATGGCCTGCTCGGCGACTCGCAACGCGACATCGTGGCGACCACCTACATGCCCGACGGCCCCGGCCCGTTCCCGCTGATCGTTCTGAGTCACGGCAGTCCGCCCGAGCCGCGCGACCGGCCGAAGGTGGGACGCTACCGTGAATTGCCGCAGATCCGAGCCTTCGTGCAGCTCGGCTTTGCCGTGATCGTGCCGATTCGCCGCGGCTACGGCGCCACGGGCGGCGTCGACGAGGAAGACGCCGGATCGTGCCAGAACCCCGACTACCTGGCGGCCGGCGAGCAAGCCGCGAAAGACGTGCTCGCGGCCGTCACGTATGCGCAGAGCCTGCCTCAGGTCGACGGCTCGCATGTCGTTCTGGTCGGTCAGTCGGCGGGCGGTTTCGCCTCGCTCGCCGCGGCCAGCTACGCACCGAAGGGGCTGGTCGCTGTTATCAATTTTTCGGGCGGCCGGGGCGGCAACCCGGCGAAGCATCCGGGCATGCCGTGCGCGCCGCAGCAAATGGCGAACACGATCGCGCACTTCGCGGCCACCACGCGCGTGCCGGTACTCTGGCATTACGTGCAAAACGACAAGTTCTTCGCGCCGGACGTCGTGGCCACCTGGTTCGCGGCGTTTCAGGCGGCGGGCGGCCAGGGTCAGTTGATCGTGGAGCCGCCTTTCGGCAGGAACGGTCACGGCATGTTCGCCGTCAAGCAGTCCATACCCATCTGGCTGCCCCACGTCGAGCAATTCCTCGGGCCGCTGGTGTCGATGAAACACCCGGATCGCGCCAACCGTTCGCTGTAACGCGCGAGGAAGGCGGGGCAAGCGCCCCGCCCGTGCTCATTCGCGCTTGCCGGACGTCTGCGCATAGGTCAGTTTGCGCGTCCAGCCCGTGTAGCGCTTGCCGTCCACTTCCACATACAAGGTGGCGAGCGAGTTGACCGGGCCGTCCTGCTGCGGCGGCTGCATCATGAGATCGCGCCCCGTCGACCATGAAAAGCGACGGTCATCGAGATTGCCGAAGTAGTAATCGATCTTGCTCTTGTCGAGGCCGTGATAGCCGGTGGCCGTCGTGCGCTCGACCAGCGTCTTGTTCTGGTCGGTGATCGGAAACTCCTTGCCGTAGACATTCGCGAGTGAAACGTCGAGCGGAATCCAGCCGTAGTTCGGTGCGTAGAACTCGATCCAGCAGTGATAGCTCGCATCGACTTTCACGCCGTCGAGCGTCGGCTTGAGCAGCGAGCCGTACACCATGCGCGTGGGAATGCCGTCGGCCATCGCCAGCGACGAAAACAGCGAGTGGAAATCCGTGCAGTTGCCGCTCTTCGTCTGCAGACAAAAGTCCGTGCTGCCGAAGTCCGAAGGCTTCATACGATCCGGGTACTCGACCCAGTAGGTCACGTGGTCGAGCGTCCAGTCGTAAAGCTTGCGCGCGGCGAGTATGGGGTTCTGTTCGTCGCCCACGATCTGCTTTGCGAGACCCTTGATCTGGTCGTCGACGATCACGTAGCTCGTCGGCAGCAGATAGCGCTGGAGCGCGGTGCGTTCCGCGTCGGTGAGCGGCCGCGTTCGGGCGGGATCGAGCGCGGTCTTGCGCTCGGTAAGCGTTTGGTCGAAATGCTCGGTGATCTCGATCGTGGCCGCGGCCGGTCGCTCGACCTCGAGATAGCCGATACGATTGCCCCAGGAGTCCTGGTGATACTCGACGGGATACGCCGAGTCCACGCTGAACGATTTCACCTGATTCCAAGGCGTTTGCTGCGGCACCGGGAACCAGACGCGCACCTGCTTCGCTCCGGGCGGCACCTTCACGATCAACTGGTTTTCCGTGCGAAACGAGGCCTGCTGGGCCGGTGCGGAATCGGCCGCGTGCGCGGCCAGCGGGACCAGCAGAGCCAGCGCCGCACCGAGGCGGAAGCCGGTTTCGCGCCAGCGGCGGCGCTGTGTTTCCCGCTGTGTTTCTCTGTGTTGACCGAGCGCCTGCGGCACTGCCATGCCGGCCGATCCTGCTTTGGCGCTGTCGTTCTTGGCTCGAGTCAGACTGACCACGAAGTTTCCAGACACGATGTTCTCCCGGTACGCTTGCGCGGTGGATCCATGAAGACGGACGCCGCTCCACCACCGACGGCGTCAGCCTGTCGCTTCGATAACCCTTCCTTTGCAGAGATCCGGCCTCGGCACGCGGCAACAGGGCTGCCGCCTGTTCCGGCGAGACGCGGAGAAACCTGTCGACGTCTTCCGTCGGTAGAGTAAGGCACACGCGGGAAATCGCGCTTTCAGCGTGCTCGTACGCAAAAAATGCGGCGCACGGATACGGGTATTTCGATGGGAAAGACTCGCTGCATTCGAGCCCGCTTCCTGCCAGGCACGCGAAGCGGTTCCGCTCGCGCTACCATAAGCGGCTTCGCCACCCGCAACGCCAATTCCATGTACATCGTCTCGCTGATCTACACCGCTTCGCTCGACCGCATCGACGACGCCTTGCCCGCCCATCGCACGTATCTGGACGCGCAGTTCGCGGCAGGCAACTTCATCGCGGCGGGACCGAAGCTGCCGCGCGACGGCGGCGTGATCGTCGCGTCGCACATGGCGCGCGACACGCTCGACGCGATCCTCGCCGCCGATCCCTTCGCGCAACACGGCGTGGCGCGCTACGAAGTCACCGAGTTCAAGGCCACGCGGCTCGCGCCCGGGCTGAATCTGCCGCGCCCCGAATCGGCATGATGGTGGGCATCGAGGCTGGTATCTCGCGTCGCATCGATCGATGCGACGGGCGCATCACTGGCCGGTCGTGGCCATGCCCGACCAGACGATTTCCAGCTCCACGGCAATCGAGCGCGCGAGCCCGTCGAGGCCCGGAAACAGCGACGCATTCGTGATGTTCATACGATAAAGCCACTTCATCGCGTCCATGCGAATGCGCGCGGGCAGCACGATCTTGTGCAGCAGTTCCTCGTTGCTCTCGTAGCCGTCGAGAATCGCGCCGAGCGGCTTGTCGATCACGCCCGGCACCACGAACGTGCCCGACTGCGCGACAAGCCGGTCGTCCATTTCGGTCGGTTCGCCGGACCAGAGAATTTCGTTGGTATTGCTAAAGAAGTAATGCTCGAAGTTGTCGCGCACGCGCGGGTCGATCACGTCGCGCGTGAGCGAGGGATTCACGCGCGGCAGCGCGCGGCTGTTCCAGAGCGCGGGCGTGTTCAACGCATACACGGCGGCGTCGCCGGTCGCGCGTTCCAGCGCGAAAAATGCCGCAACGAAGGGACTTTTCGTGAAATCGAGCAGGCGCGTGGGCGCGCCGTGATGCTGCATCAGCGCGAGACAACGCAGGTCGTCCGCGAGCATGTCGGGGTGCGCGAGAAAGTTGTGCGCCTTGCGGCGAAACACGCGTATCGCGCGTTCCTCGCGCGCGCGCCACTGGAGCCGGTCCCCCACATAGTCGCGCATATAACGCGTGAGCGAACTCTCCAGATGCCACTGCGCGTTTTGCTGACCGCGAAACGCCCAGCCGTCGAGGCGCGTCGTGAGGTCCATGAATTGTTGCCAGTCGGATAGTGCCGTGGTCTGCATCGTGGGTCCGTTGCATGAGCGTTGTTATCTGGCGCGCATACCGCAATCGTGCGGCACGCGCGCTGTTTCGAACACGCTAACACATCGGCGATGACAGCTCCGCGAAGCAAAAAATTCCCGGCCAGGCTAGCCTTTCGTGGCGCCGAACGTGAGACCTGCCACGAAATGCTTCTGCATTGCGAAGAACATCGCCACGGAAGGCAGGGCAGCAAGGATCGAACCCGCCGAGACGAGATTCCAGGCCGTGGTCCACTGACCCTTGAGCGCGGCCACGCCCACGGTGATCGGGGCGGCGTCGTCGCCTTGCGTGAGACAGAGCGCCCAGAAGTAATCGTTCCAGACGAACGTGAACACGAGGATGGCGAGCGCAGCGAGCGCCGGGCGGATCAGCGGCAGCACGATGCGCGCGAACACGGTCCACTCGTTCGCGCCTTCGATCCGCGCGGCCTCCACCAGTTCGAACGGCAGTTGTTTGATGAAGTTGCGCAGAAAAAGCGCGCAAAAGCCGGTCTGAAACGAGAGATGAAACAGGATCAGGCCGCCCACGCTGTTATAGAGCCCGAGTTTGAGCGTGAGGTCGCGCACGGGAATCATCAGCACTTGAATGGGCACGAAATTGCCGGCCACGAAGGTCGCGAACAACGCCGAATTGCCCGGAAAGCGATAGATCGCGAGCGCATAGCCGGCGAGCGCCGCGAGCGCGATCGCGCCCGCCACGGCGGGCAGCGTGATCTGCACGCTGTTCCAGAAGTAATGCAGCATGGGCGAGGTGGTGAGGGCCTCGCGATAGTTGTCGATCAGCGTCAGATGCTTCGGCCAGCCCCAGTAATTGCCCTCGCTGAGCTCTTCGGTCGAGCGCACGGAGGTCACGAGCACGGCGATCATCGGCAGCAGCCAGATCACGAGCGCGACCGGTAGCGAGAGCTTGTACAGGCGACGCGAAGCGGGCTTCCACTTGTCGATGGGAATCGGAAACATGAGCGGCTCCTCGCGGCGGTTCAGTGCTCGCTGCGCAACAGGCGGCGCAGGTGATAGACGATATAGAGCAGCATGATCGCGAACAGCACCACGGCGATCGCCGCCGAATAACCGAGCCGGTAGTACTTCACGGCCTGGTCGTACATGTAGTACGCGAGCACGGTCGAGCTTTCGAACGGTCCGCCGCCCGTCATCACGGCGATCAGGTCGAAGCTGCGCAACGCGCCGATGATGGTGACCACCACGGCCATGAACGTCACCGGGCGCAGTTGCGGCAGGATCACGTGCCAGAGCATGGTCCAGCCCTTCGCGCCTTCCATGCGCGCGGCTTCGATCTGCTCGCTGTTGAGCGTGGTGAGGCCGGTGAGGTAAAGGATCATGCAGTACGCGGTTTGCGGCCACAGCGCCGCGAAAATGATGCCGGCCGTGGCGTAACGCGGGTCGCCGAGCACCGGAATGCCGTGGCCCAGCAACAGCGCGAGCAGGCCGAACGTGGGATCGTAAAACCACGAGTAGATAAGCCCCACCACCACGCCGGAGAGCACGAAGGGCGCGAAGAACAGCGACTTCACGAAGCGTATGCCGCGCACGGCCTGGTTCAGATACAGCGCGATCGCCAGCCCCAAGGGCGGCGCGAGCAGGAACAACGCCAGCCAGATCACGTTGTTCTTGAGCGCCGTGTAGAACGTGGGCGCCTCGAACAGTTCGACGTAATTCGCGAACCCCACGAAGGTCGCGTCGCTCATGCCATCCCAGTTATAGAGCGAAAGCCGCAGCGTGGAGAGAATCGGCCAGATCACATACACCGCGAACATGATGCACGCGGGCGCCAGAAACAGGCACGCGGCGCGGCGCTGCCGGCGTGCCGTGGGCGAGGCGCGCCGCTTTTTGGGCGCGTGCGTGCCGCTCGCGCGCATGCCGCCCGGCCCCGGATTCGCGCCGGGCGGCACGGCGCCTTCCACGCGCTGCGCAACGGCCTGCGCCGTGGGTGGCGTCATTGCCTGCGTCACTGCCTGTCTCACGGGCAACCTCCTCTCTGGACTGCGCGGCGAGCGCCGCCATTCGCAGCACTCGCCTTTCCTCAGGATGACTTATTTCTTGTAGATACGCTGACGCGCCTGCTCGAGCTGGGCGAGAATCGCGTCGATCTTGCTGGGATCGGACATGAACTGCTGCATGCCCTTCATGCCTTCGTCGGCCATTTCCTTCGTCATGTCGCGGTCGTAGAACTGCGCAATGCCGCCCTTGGTGTTGGCGAGAATCTGGAAGCCGATCTTCGAAATGGGATCGTCGGGTTCCGGCGACTTGCTGTTCGCCGAAAGCGAGCCCAGACCCTTCGCCAGTTGCGCACCCACCGCCGGCGTTTCCGCGAAGGCGAGGAACGCGTGCGCGTCGGCCTTGTTCTTCGCCTTCGCCGGAATATGCAGCGACTCCACCGGACCGTCTTCGGCGGTAGGCACGTTCGCGTCGATGATCGGGAACTGGAAGTAGCCCATTTGCTGCTTCACCGTGGGGCTGAAACCGCCCGTGATGAAGGTGCCCATCAGCATCATCGCCGCCTTGCCCTGGAACAGGAACGGCTGCGCCGCATCGAGATCGTAGGACAACGAATTGTCGATGAAGTACCCCGCGTCGAGCAGTTGCTTCCACGTGGTGTAGACCTTTTTCACGCGCGCGTCCGTGTACGGCACTTCGCCCGCCATCAGCTTCTGGTGGAACGCGTTGCCGTTCAGGCGCAGGTCGAGATAATCGAACCAGCCCGCCAGCGTCCAGGCGTCGCGGCCGCCCACGGCGATCGGCGTGATGCCCGCAGCCTTGAGCTTCTTGCAGTCGTCGAGAAACTCATTCCACGTTTTCGGCTCGTTCGCAATGCCGGCCTTCTGGAACAGGTCCTTGCGATAGAACATGCCCCACGAGTAATACACCGTGGGCGCTGCGTACTGTTTGCCCTGGAACGACGACGCTTCCTTCGTGGAGGCGTACATGCTGTCCCAGTTGTTCTTCTGCCAGTCGCCCGACAGGTCTTCGAACAGGCCGCGCTTCGCGTAATACGCCATGCGCTCGCCGTCGTGCCAGTTCACGATATCGGGCGGCGCGGTCGTGAGCCAGTTGGGCAGTTGCACCTTATAGGCTTCTTCGTCGACGAACGACACTTTCACGTCGGTGCCGGGGTGCGTTTTCTTGAACTCGTCGATCACCTGCTGCCACACGGCGCGCTGGCTCGCGCCCTTGAACGCGATGTTCACTTCGAGCGTGGCGGCCTGCGCGACGCCCGCGATCGCACTCGCCGCGAGCGCCACGGCAACGAGCATCGTGCGCGGTCTGAAGGTCTTGCCGATCATGCATGTCTCCTGGTTTTACGTCGTTGTCGGTGCTGCATCGGTTGCGAAGGAACGCGTTCAGGACGCGCGGTACGCGGCCACGCCCTGCGGTTCTATGGTACGCGCGCCGATCACGAATGCCTCGTCGGGAATGTCCGCAGGCACGACGTGTTCGCGCGGGCCGTAGTTGAACACCCACGTGATGCCACCGCGGCGGCTCGTGCGCACGGCGTCGCCGAGCGCGCGCGGGGCGAGACCCGCTTCGCGCGCGATGCGGGCGAACAGCGCCTCGGTCGTGGCGTCGTCGAACAGGCTCGCAAAGTAATGGGTCGCGCCGCTCTTCACGTACGCGGGATGGCCGTCGCCGAATGTCGCGCGTACTTCGGGCACCACGTAGTCGCCGTGCGCCGTGTGGGCGCCCAGTTCGATCAGATCGCGCCAATGCCGCGCATGGCCTTCGTGCGTGCCGTTCGCGGCGCGTTTATCGTCAGCGACCCCATCGGCATCGAAGCGCACCGGCTCCGTCACGTTCGGCCGCATCGACTCCACGCGCCACACGCGCAACGGCAGCAGCGCGGCGAGCGGGCCCGGCGGCAGGTTGCCGGGAATCTGCAGGTCGACCGTCTTCGAACCCGTGCGCGGACCGATCACCACCTGCGCGCCCGAATCGGCGAGACGCTGTGCGAAATCGTCGGGGACGACCGGCAACGGCGGCACGACCACGAGTTGATAACCATCGAGCGGCGCATGCACCGGAACGATATCGACGTCGAACCCGAGCGCACGCAGCGCGGAATAGTATTCGACGGCAAAGCGCGGGTAATGAAAGTCCGCGCCTTGCGGATGAATCTCGAACAGCCACTTCGCCTCGTAGTCGAACACGAGCGCAACCCGTGTCTTCACGTCGAAGTCGCCATCGCCCTGCGCCGCCAGCACCGCTTCGATTTCCTCGGCCACGCGCGCCGCTTCGGCCGCGCCGATATCGGGGCGATTGTCGGGCGTATTGAGGCCCGCGTGCATCTGCTCCTGCGCGAACGGCGCCTGCCGCCAGCGGAAATACGACACGCAGCCCGCGCCATGCGCGAACGCTTCCCAGCTCCACAGGCGCACCATGCCGGGCAGCGGCGCCGGATTCCAGTGCGCCCAGTTCACGGGACCGGGCTGCTGCTCCATCACCCAGAACGGCAGCTTCGACATGCCGCGATACACGTCGTGATTGAACGAGGCGAAGTCGGGGTGACCCGTGCGCAGGAAGCGCGCTTTCACCTCGGGTGCATACCACTGCTCTTCGAGCGCGCCGAGCGGATAACTGTCCCACGTCGCGACGTCGAGATCGGCGGCCACCTTGTAGTGATCGAACTCCGTGAAAAGCTGCATGAAGTTGTGCGCGATGGGCCGCCCCGGCGAATGCGCGCGCAGGATATCGACCTGCATGCGGTTGTAGCGCTGCACTTCGTCGGAAGCGAAGCGGCGATAGTCGAGCCGGTGCGAAGGATGCGCTTCAGTCACCGTGCCGATGGGCGCGTCGACTTCGTCGAAGCTGCGGTACTCCATGCTCCAGAACACCGTGCCCCATGCGGTATTCAGCGCGTCGATGCTGCCGTAACGCGCCTTGAGCCATGCCCGGAAGCGTTGCACGGCGGCGGCCGAATAACTGACCACGGTTTGATGGCAGCCGTATTCGTTATCGGTTTGCCAGTACGCCACCGCGGGGTGCTTGCCGTAGCGCGCGGCCACCGCCTCGCAAATCTTTTTCGATGCCTCGAAATACGACGGCGACGAAAAATCGTAATGACGCCGCGAGCCGAACGCGCGCACTCGGCCATCGGCGCCCACCGGCAGAATGTCGGGATGCAGGTCGATCAGCCACTTCGGCGGCGTGGCCGTGGGCGTGCACATCACCACTTGCAGTCCCGCCGCGCCCAGCGTGTCGATCGCGCGATCGAGCCAGCCCCAGTCGTATTCGCCCGGCGTTGGCTCGATGCGGCTCCACGCGAATTCGGCGATCCGCACCTGCTCGATGCCCAGCGCCTTCATGCGCGCGGCGTCGTCTTGCCACATCGCTTCGGGCCAATGCTCGGGGTAATAACAGACTCCAAGGCGCATGCCAGTGTCTCCGGTTTTCGTGTTTGTGTGTACGTTCGGGTCTTGCGTGGTTACCGTGCCTAAGCCGCGCACGCTCAAAGCGCAGGCTGGGCGGCGGCCACGAGCGGCGCGACGGCGAAACCGTCCTCCGCGAACAGATGGCACGCCGCTGCATTGGCCCGAAACTGCGCAGGCTCGCCGCTTTGCAGACGCGCGTCGCCGGGCGCCTTGGCGATGAGCGCAGCGCCGCCGGGCTGTTCGAGATGCACGTAGCTGTGCTCGCCGAGTTCTTCGATCAGCGTGACGGCCCGGCGAATTACCAGGGAATCCTGATGATCGAGCGATGCTGCTGGCGCCGCGCCTTGCAGTTCGAGATGCTCGGGCCGCACGCCCAGCGTGACGCTCGCGCCCACGGCAAGCCCGTCGCCCCGCACCGCGAGGCGCACGCTTTCGCCGCTGCCTTCGAGCGTGACGCTCACGCCATTCGCCTCGACGGCATGCACGCGCGCGGGCAGGAAGTTCATGCGCGGCGAACCGATGAAGCCGGCCACGAAGCGACTCGCGGGGCGGTGATACAACTCGAGCGGCGCGCCCACCTGCGCGATGCTGCCGTATCGTTCGGTATCCTGACCGCTATGCAGCAGCACGATCTTGTCGGCGAGCGTCATCGCCTCGATCTGATCGTGCGTGACGTACACCACGCTCGCCTGGGCGAATTGCCGGTGCAAACGCGCGATTTCGATACGGGTCTGGCCACGCAACGTGGCGTCGAGGTTCGAAAGCGGTTCGTCGAACAGAAACACGCCGGGCTCGCGCACGATCGCCCGGCCAATGGCCACGCGCTGGCGCTGGCCGCCCGAGAGCGCCTTGGGATGGCGGTCCAGCAGCGCTTCGAGTTGCAGCACGCGCGCCGCCTCGCGCACCTTGCGGTCGATGTCGGCTTTCGGCAGCTTCGCGAGCTTGAGACCGAACGCCATGTTCTCGTACACGGTCATGTGCGGAAACAGCGCGTAGCTCTGGAACACCATCGCCACGCCGCGCTGTGCCGCGCCCACGTCGTTCACGAGCTTGCCGCCGATCGAGACGTCGCCGTCGGTCACGTCTTCGAGACCCGCGATCAACCGCAGCAGCGTGGACTTGCCGCAACCCGAGGGGCCGAGAAACACGCAGAACTCGTTATTGCCGATTTCCAGATCGACGTTGCGAATCACCGGCGGGTTGTCGCCGAATGCCTTCTGCACGCCGCGTAACGAAATACTCGCCATCGCTCCGGTCTCCATGTTCTAATCGCCACGACACGGAGATTAAGCGCTTAACCAGCAGGCCTGAAAAAAACGATCGCGATGCGATCAGCCTGCTGCGTCTCCATGATCGTTCTGATTGTGCGGCTTATGGTGCAGCGTTCTGTCACGATCAGGCAAATGTTGAATGACCTTCCCACATTTTGAGATCAAGCTCGTCGAATTCGAGATATCGAAATGGGGATATCGATTACGGACCGCATGGCCACCCTGAACGAAGTCGCGCAGCGCGCCGGCGTCACGCCCGCCACCGTCTCCAACGTGCTGCGCAATCGCGGCCGCGTGGGCGAAGCAACGCGCCAGCGCGTGCTCGAAGCCGTCGCGGCGCTCGGTTACCGGCCGCATCTACCGGCGCGCGCGCTCGCCGAAGGCCGCGCGCCCACCATCGCGTTGATGGTCTCGAGCATCGCCAATCCGTTTTATCCGGAGTTCGCGCTCGCCGTGGAAAACGCGCTGCGGCGCAGCGGCCAGTTCCTCATCATCTGCAATACCGACGGCGACCCGCAAACGGGCCGTGCCTATCTCGACCAGATCGCCGGCACGCTCTCGGCGGGCGTGCTCGTCATGAACGCGAATCTCGATTTCGCCGACCTGCGGGCCACCGAGCGGCGCGGCGCGCCCGTGGTGCTGTGCATGTGGGAGCGGCCGCACGACCCGCCCGGGTTACCCTGCGTGGCCGTCGACTTCGGGCTCGCGGGCATGCTCGCGGCGCGGCATCTGCTCGAACTCGGGCATCGGCGCATTGGCGCGATCGTCGGCAGCAAGATCTCGGGCATTCACGCGGCGCGCTACGAAGGCTTCCTCGCGGCAATGAATGCGGCCGGGCTCGACGGCGCGCGCGCGCCCGTGCTCTACGCGCCGGACACCACGCAAGGCGGCTACGCGGCCACGCGCGAATTGCTGGCGCGGCATCCCGACCTCACCGCCGTCTTCACGACCAACGACCTGCCCGCGCTGGGCGCGATGCAGGCGGCCGCCGACCTCGGGTTGCCCGTGCCCGCGGCGCTCTCGGTAATCGGCATTACGGATATTCAGCTGGCGCGCGAGTCGCGCCCGGCGTTGACGACCGTGGCGGTGCCCACGGTGGAAGCGGCGGAACTGGCGGTGGCGTTGTTGCAGGAACTGGTCGAGCAGCCCGCGAAGGCGGCCGGGCGCGTGTGCGTGACCTCGGCGCCGGAGCTGGTGGTGCGCGGTTCGACGGCGCGGCCGCGAGCGTGAGGCTGCGCCCGGGTGTGTGCCCGAGCGCCGTGGCGGCTACAGTCGCGATCTCCGCGCGAACAACGCTCAAGCGATGCCGTCGCGCATCGCGTTGGTGTCCTGCGTCGAGCGCCACGCGGCGAAAGTGACGAGGCCGGAAGGCAAACCCGCGTCGCCAATGCGAGTCCAGCTCGTGAATGTGTCGTCGAGGCCGGGCACGGGTTCGGGCGTTGCGAATTCCACGCGCGACATGCCGGGCCGGTAAGCCTCGTTCGGCCAGTACACGGGCATGATGCGTCGCGCGGCCATTTCTTCGCGCAACGCGGCCGGGCCGCCTTCGTCGGTGACCACGTCGCATTGCGCGGCCCAGTCGTGGCTGTCCCACGCGAGAAACACGCCGGCGCTGCCTTCGGCGTCGAACGTGAGCACCGCGTTCTGCTCGGGCCGCCAGTAGTATTCGACGATACGCTCGCGCTGCACGACCTCGTGCAACGCCTCGGCGACATGGCGGTTCGCGTAGATCGCGCCCACGTCATGCACGCCGATATGGCCGCGCCGCGCGCAGAACTTGCGCTTGGCGTCGGCGATCGCGCCGCTCAGCTTGCGCGGCATCTCGGGATCGGACTTCTTCACGTAAAAGTCGATCAGACCCGCGTTGAAGGCATCCACGGCGTGCGATTCGTTGGCCGTGGCCGTGAGCAGAATGCGTGCGCACGCAACGTCTTTGACTGCCGTGAGAAATTCGATGCCGTTCATCTCCGGCATTTCGTAGTCCACCACGATCGCGGCGATGTCGTTGAAGCGCGCCGTGTCGGTCATCACGTCCTGGCCGAGCGCGTTGCCCCCCTTCTTCTCGAACTCCGACCATGCCTCGCCCGAGGTGGGGTTGTGCACCCGTTGACGCGGCTCGTGCGAGCGCACATAACCCAGCGCCTCGGAGGCGTGCGTGAAATAGCGGTCGGTGCCCGCGCCGGGAAACAATCCGCGCAGCGCATAGAGAAAATCCGGACTGTCGTCGAGAAACACGACGGACACGGGATGAAAGACCGGCTGTCTGACGATGGTACTCATAAATGTCTCGATAAGCGGGTGGCGCCCCTGGCGGGCCCGGCTTGCGGCCCTCCGGCGGCTCCGCGCCCGCGCGACCTCCTGCGGCCGCGGCGCGCCCTGCCGGGATACGTCGATTCAACGATGCAAAAGCGCTTCACGCGCGACGATCAAGCACATTTGAGGCCCGCCGCGGGAAAACCCTTCGATTATGGGGCTTCACGGCGTAGCGCAGCAACTTTGCGGGCATGCCATGCGCATATTCCCTACGCGCAAACGTTATCGTATTTACCGCGCATAACTCAATTCGCCTATGTGGGCTATGCGGTATTTGGCGTGCGGGAACGCGAAGAGAATGCAGGCAGGTCGTCCCTTTTTACGACGACCCGCGCGGCTGCCGCCTGCAGCCTTCATCTGGAGTCAACTGATGTACGCACGCGAATCCATTCCCGCCGTATTTTCCCGTGGCACCGCCGGCTTCACCGGCGAAATCATGGAAGCGACGCCGAGCAAGACGTTCCATCACGTCATCGACATCTATTTGAAGGACTCGAACGCTTTCATGAACACCTATTTCGCACGGTATTTCGAATGGCAGGGCATTTGCCGCGAGCGCTGGTTTCATGAGTGCATCCACAACAATCTGCTCGCCGCGGGCGGCGTGTTCGTGACCAAGCGCGCGCACCAGGAATATGTGCAGGAGACGTTCCCGTTCCAGCGCGTGGATTGCTACCTCAACACGTACCAGGTGCGCCAGTGCTCCGCGTACCTCGTATTCCGCTTTTGCGTGGACGGCCGCCCCGTCTCGCTCGGCTATCAGCAGATCCTGTTCGCGGGCACCGACAAGCGCATCCGCCGCTTTCCGCCCGGCATACTCGAACGCGTGAAGGAATATGAACTGATCCTGCCGGCGGGCTCGAACTAAGCCGCCGCGCGCCTCGAAGCAGGTCGCATTTATCCCGCGAAGTCCTGTCCCGCTGTCCAGCGGCGGGGCTTCGCCGGCGCCTCGTGCAACGCGCGGTCGGCGGCGGAACCGGGCTCCGGCAGGCAGATCGTGAAGGTCGTGCGCATGTGGGGCACCGACTCGCAGGCGATCGTGCCGCCCAGCGCCTCGGCCACGCGGCGGCAGAATGTGAGACCCATGCCCGCGCCGCGCCCGTGCGACTTGGTCGAGTAGAACGGGTCGAAGATGCGCGGCAGGATTTCGGCGTCGATGCCGGGGCCGTTGTCGGAGAAACGCAGCACGCAATAGCCGTTTTCACGGCTCGCGGCGATCTCCACGCGGCCTTTTGCGGCGCGCCGGTTGTCGCCGCCAGGCGCGCCTTCGAGCGAATAGAGCGCGTTCTTCAACAGATTGAACAGCATGAACACGACGAGCGAATCGGACCCGGAAAAGCTCAACAGCGGGTCGATGGGCGCGACCTCCACGCGCTCGCGCTCACCCGGCCGGAACGGAAAGCGCTCCAGTGCCGCGTTCACGCACGAACGCACCGGGTAGCTCTCGAAGCTGCGCCGGTCGAGCCGGTCGAGCGTGAACGACGCGAGCGACATCTCCACCACGGTGCTGGTGCTGTCCACCTGCCGCCGGATCGAGGTGGCGAGCGACGAGAGGCGCTCCGATTGCCCCGGATACAGCCCGTCGACGCATAACTGATGCTGCACGGCCAGCTGATAGCCGCGCATGAGTTCGGGCAGCACGTTGCCGATCTCCTCCGCATGCATGCCGATCGCGGCAAGCGGCGTGGCCACTTCGTGCGCGACCGTCGCCGCGATCAGATACGGACGCATCAGGCCGAAGCGCACGATCGTCACGGCGAGAATGCCGAGGCTGACGGCGATGAACACCGCGCCCACGGGATAAAACGCCACGCCGTAATTCACGGCGTAATCGCTCGCCGCCACCGAATAGAGACACAGGCTCAGGAGGCACAGATCGAGCAGCCGGCGCCGGTCGTGCGCCGGGCTCTGGCGGCGCGCGGCGATCAGCAGCCAGGCGCTGCGGCAGGTCAAGAGCACCGTTTGCAGCACGTGCACCGGATGCAGCAGGCCCGCCCTGGGGTAACGGCCGAAGAAGAACGTGCCGTAGCCGTCGACGACCTTGTCGGTCATCAGCAGCAGCGCCGCGAGCGCGAGGCTCAGCGCATACGAGAGCATGAGCGGCACGCGCTCGCCGCGCCGCCCGCTCACCTCGATCATGAAGTGGTAGACCGTGGTTGGCAGAAACAGGATGAACAGATACCCAAGCTTGACGAGCGCGGCCGCCAGTTCGGGATCGGGCGTCTGGAACAGGAAAGCCCATGTGCCCTGCCAGATGAAGGTGGTCGCGCACATCAGGGCGAACGGCACCGAAAGGCGCGTGAAGCCTTCGGTCAGCAGCACATACACGCCGAATCCGAGGAACTGCGCGGACACGAACGCAGGCAGGATCGAATACATGATTGATCGCGTGGTTTTTGTTGTTCTGCGGCGTGAGGCCGTGGCGAGGTTCGCAAGCGCGCGCCGGTCGAATCGAATGCCGCGATTATCGCCGCGAACGGCGCGCCGTGGCGAAAAAATGACGCACTGCGGCGCACTTGATGCCGCGCGCGTATTGATGCTTCACGCGTGCTTCATTTACACGCCGCGCGAATGCCGCTTCCCGTTCACGCCGATACGGCCGCACCCTCGCGCACGAAGCGCCGCCGGTATTCGGCCGGCGTCACGCCCACGTGCTTGAGAAAGGCGCGCCGCAAGGTGTCCGCATTGGCGAAACCGCAGCGTGTGGCCACGCGTTTGGGCGCCTCGGCCTCGGTTTCGAGCAGGTCGCGCGCCGCGGCCACCCGCACCGTCTCGACCCACGCGGCCGGCGTCACGCCCACTTCCGACTGAAACAGCCGTGCGAAGTGGCGCGGACTCAAGCCCACGCGCGCGGCCAGTTCGCCCACGCGGTGGCTCTGCGCGGGGTTCGCGGCCACCCAGCGCTGTACTTCCTGCAACGCCGAGCGCCCCGCTGGCCGCGTCTCGCCCATGCGGCTGAACTGCAACTGGCCGCCGGGACGTTTGAAGAACATCACGAGCTGGCTTGCCACGCGCATGGCCAGTTCGCGGCCCAGGTCCTCTTCCACGAGCGCCAGTGCGAGGTCGAGCCCGGCCGTGACGCCCGCCGCCGTGCGCAGCTTGCCGTCGCGCACGTAGAGCGAATCGGCTTCGATCGTCACACCGGGGCACGCCAGCGCGAGCGCGTCCACGGCGGACCAGTGGGTGGTGAGGCGGCGCTTGTGGAGCAGACCGCTCGCGGCGAGCGCGAACGCGCCCGTGCACACCGAGCCGAAGCGGCGGCTGCGTGCGGCTTGCGCGCGCAGCCATTCGCGCACGCGCGGCGACAGTTGCGCCGTGGCGGCGTCGGGGGCGCCCGCGACCAGCAAGGTGTCGATGCGATCCTCTGGCGCGTCCGACGACCCCGAGGAGTTTGGCGCACCGGCCACGGCGTCGGCGAGCAGGCGCACCCCGGAGGAGCTGCGGATCGGGCCCGCGCGCGTTGCGATCACGCGCAGGTCGTAGACGAGCCGGCCCGCCTCGATGTTGGCTTGCGCGAACACGTCGAGCGGACCGCTCACGTCGAGCAGTTGAACGCCGGGCAAGGCAAGAATAGCGACGATTCGGGCCATGATATGCAGACGAAAATGCGCCGGAGCGCGAACGGAACGCCAGGAAAAGCAGCGAGTTTGCCACGCTGAAACCGCCTCCCAATGCCGGTGTTCCGCCGATCTCGCGCCTGTGTCCGATAAGCGCGCGAAATGGCAGAAAATGACGGTTTGCGTCGATTGAGGACAATGGTCGCACAATCCAGAATGAAAGCCAACCCAACCGAAGGAGTCACACCATGGCTTTCGATCTCTCCGGCGTCGCCATTCCCGACAGCCGCCTCGCGCGTGAAATCACCGAACTCGTGCGCGATACCGAGTCGCCGTTGCTGTTCCATCATTCGAGCCGCGTCTATTACTTCGGCGCGCTCGCGGGCCACAAGCGCGGCCTCAAGTTCGACCGCGAACTGCTCTACGCGGGCGCCATGTTTCATGACATGGGCCTCATGCACTCGCATAGCAGCGAGCACGAGCGTTTCGAGGTGGACGGCGCGAACGCCGCGCGCGACTTCCTGCGCGGCCACGGCATTTCGCAGCACGACATCGACCTCGTGTGGACCGCCATTGCGCTGCACACCACGCCGGGCATTCCGCAGCACATGCATCCGGTGATCGCGCTCGTGACGGCAGGCGTGGAAATGGACGTGCTGGGCCTCACGTATCAGCAGTACAGCGACGCCGAACGCGAGGCCGTGGTGCATGCGCACCCGCGCAGCGAGCACTTCAAGGAAGACATCATCCAGGCGTTCTACAACGGCATCCAGCACAAGCCCGACACCACCTTCGGCAATGTCAAGGCCGACGTGCTCGCCGACAAGGACCCGCACTTCCACGCAGGCAACTTCTGCAGCGTGATCCGCCACTCGGCATGGCGCGCTTGACGGGGCGCTGGCGCGCAGAAGGCGCCCGGTTTCACGCGGCGCGGTGCGGTGTGGCCATGCCGATGGCAAGCGCGCCAGGCGCGGCCGCGTGAACCCGCCGCGCCGCCCCTCGAGCGATATCCACGCCGACGCGAGCGGGGCTACGCCGCGAAGGCAGACGTGCAATGCATGCGCGAACCCGAACCCGCCATGGCATCGCGCGCGACCGCCTTGCTCAGCACCGCGCTGTCGTACTCGCGGCCGCCAAACCGCACGACATCGACGAGCGCGAAGCCCTGCGCCCGATAGAACGCGATCAGATGCGCGGCGGGAAACGGCGTGTCGAGCGCGAGGTACGTCAGGCCGCGCGTAGCGGCCCATTGCGCGGCGAACGCGAGCAACGCGCGACCGATGCCGCGCTTTTGCCAGCCCGGTTCGATGCCGAACTGATGCACCGAAGCCACCGCCTCGCGCCGATACACTTCGCAGGCCGAACGAGTATCGCTTTGCTCCATCGTCAACGTGCCCACGATGCGGCCGTTGCACACCGCCACGAAGCAATCGCCCGCGAGCGCGCGCTCGCGTGTGGAGGCCGCGTCCTGATCCGCGCAGGCGCAATGCAGGCCGAGCGCCGCGAGAGGCGCGAATGCGCGATGCAGCAAGCGCGTGAGCGCTTCCCACGAGTCGTGGCGCGGATCGAAGCGCCGCAGCACGAGCCGGCCAAGGCCGGGCCGCACGCTCGTGAGCGTGTCGTTCCGATACAGCGAGCTACGCGGGATCGTCATGACCGGTCCAGAAGTTTCGATCTGCCGAGTCTAGATTTGCGCGCCCGGGGTCACAAGAAAAAATCCCGTAAAAAAACGGGCCGCCGCAAGATCCACGAACCCCTGTGAAACGCGCGAACGCCCGGCGCGCCCGCGCGAGCGGCGTCACGCGCCGCGCTGTCATAATGTCGGTCTGGACATCGGAGAATCGACATGGCGCATGGCGAACACACCTACCGCGTGACGGTGCAGTGGACCGGCAATCGCGGCAGCGGCACCTCGGGCTATCGCGACTACGACCGCGACCATCTGATCCGCGCGAGCGGCAAACCCGACATTGCCGGCTCGTCGGACCCGGCGTTTCGCGGGGACGCCGCGCGCTGGAACCCCGAGGAACTGCTGGTGGCGTCCACCTCGGCGTGCCACAAGCTCTGGTATCTGCACCTGTGCGCCGACGCGGGCATTCACGTGCTCGCCTACGAGGACGAAGCCGAAGGCACCATGGCCGACACGCCCGAGCGCACCGCGTTCACGCAGATCGTGCTGCACCCGCGCGTGACGATCCGCGCCACCGACGACCGCGATCTCGCGCTGCATCTGCATCACATGGCGCACGCGCAGTGCTATATCGCCAATTCGGTGAATTTCCCGATTCTCTGCGACGCGGTCATCGAACTGGCCGCGCCCGCGGCCTGACGCGGAGCGCGCATCGTCATGTCGACCCACACGCTGCAGGAACCCGTGGAAACGCTCGGCAGCTTCCTGCGCGAACGCCGCTCGCGTCTGCAACCCGAAGACGCCGAAGGCGCGAGCCGCCGCCGCACGCCGGGCCTGCGCCGCGAGGAAGTGGCCGCACGCGCGAACGTGAGCGTCGCCTGGTACACGTGGCTCGAACAGAATCGCGGCGGTCCGCCTTCCGCCGACGTGCTGGAGCGGCTGGCGCGCGCGCTCGAACTCGACGAGACCGGCCGCGAAATGCTGTTCCTGCTCGGCCAGCAGCGCCCGCCGCCGCTCACGCCGCCGCATCGCTCGCTCTCGGCGGCCGCCAATGCCGCGCCGTTCGAGGTCTCGCGGGCGTTGCAGGCGGTGCTCGACGGCCAGCCCTTGCATCCCGCCATCGTCAAGACGCCCGCCTGGGATATCGTCGCGTGGAACGAGGCCGCGAGCGCCGTGCTCGCCGACTACGAGGCCACGCCGCCCGAGCAGCGCAACGTGATGCGCCGCCTCTTCAGCGACCCGGCCGTGAAGGCGGCGCTGCCCGACTGGGAGCAGATCGTACGCTGGTCCGTGGCCGTGTTCCGCGTGGATATCGCGCGCTCGGGCACCACGCCCGAAGTGGCCGCGCTCACGGCCGAACTGCAGGCCGGCAACGCCGACTTCGCGCGCATCTGGGCCGAAAGCGAGGTGCGCAATCACGGCTCGGGCACGAAGCGCCTCATGCACGAGATCGCCGGGCCGCTTCAGCTCGACTATTCGGCGTTCGCGGTGGCCGACACGAATGCACTCACCATGATCGTATTCACGCCGGTCACGCCCGCCGACGCCCGCGCGATCGAATCGCTGATTTTGCAGCGTCGGGCGCGCAAGCACGCTGCCAACCCCGCCCAGTAATTCTGAAAGCGCGAATTGCCGGCATTCGCGCTGCTGCTTTAATCAGCGCCGTTATTACCCTCATTCGTCTTTTACCACGCGTTATTGCGGCTTTACCAGGAAGCCGCACGTCCGTTCGATTTAAATCCCTATTGGCTTCCGGGTTGACGATGGGCTTGCAAGTCCGGGAAACTGGCGATCGCCATTCATTAAATGGTTGCAAGCACAACTGATCGACCCACTCACTGGAACGACCGAGAAAATATTTTTCGCATTCATCGTGCCGCAAAATGGCACCGTCAAAATAAATAGCCGGTCATGCAAAATCGGCAAATACGTGTTGGCGCCGTTGCGCTCGCAACCAACCGGAAGCAGCGGCAGAAAATAACAATGGCAGTGTCGATCGCACTCTCGTGCTGTGCCCAGGCGATCGACGGCGGGGAAATACGATGTCACGAACAGAAAGCCTGAAAACCCGGTTGTACGCGTTGATCGCGTTGATCGCCCTTGCGTTTGTCGTGTCCAGCGTCTGGGCGGCGTGGCAGATGCGCAGCGCGCTGGTGGCGAGCCACGCGGTCGAACTCGAACATCTCACCGGCTCGCTGCGCAGCATGATGCTTGCGGAACAGGCGCAGGCCGCGGCGAACGGGCTGAGCGACGCGCAGGCCCAGGCCAACGTGCTCAAGCAGATCCACAGCATGCGTTACGGCGAAGACGGCTACTTCTTCGTGGTCTCCGACGACACCGTACTCCTCACGCACGCCAACGAGTCGCTGATCGGCAAGAACGTGGGCGACTTCAAATCCGCCGACGGCAAGTTCATCTATCGCGATCTCGTGAGCCTCGGGCAGCGCAACGGCAAGGGCGAATACGATTACGATTTCCCGCGCCCCGGCGCGACCGTGGCCGAGCACAAGCTCGCTTACTACGTGTACGACCCGAAGTGGCACTGGCTGATCGCCACGGGCGTGTATATCGCCGACGTCGACGCCGCCTTCCATCTCGCGCTCGAAAAGCAGATGGCGCTCACGGTGCTCATCATCGTCGCGCTGCTGATCCTGATCCAGGTGGGCACGCAGCGCATGATGCTCACGCCCATCGCCAACGCGATGACGGCGTGCGAGGCCATCGCGGCGGGCGACCTCACGCGCGACGTGCCCACGGCCGCGCCCGGCGAGATCGGCCTGCTGATGCGCGCGCTGCGCACCATGCAGGAGCGGCTCGCGGCCACCGTGGCCGAGATCGGCACGTCGAGCCACGCGGTGAGTTCGGCCGCGCACCAGGTCACGGCGGGCAGCACCGACCTGTCTTCGCGCACGGAGGAGCAGGCGGCCTCGCTCGAACAAACGGCCGCGAGCATGGAAGAACTGACGGTCACGGTCAGGCAGAACGCCGAAAGCGCGCGCCACGCGAGCAGCCTCGCCGACGACGCGAGCGCGGTGGCGAGCGAAGGCGACGGCATCGTGGGCCGCGTGGTCGAGACCATGACGGACATTCGCGACAGCTCGCACAAGATCGCCGAAATCATCGGCATCATCGAGGGCATCGCGTTCCAGACCAATATCCTCGCGCTCAACGCCGCCGTGGAAGCGGCGCGCGCGGGCGAGCACGGGCGCGGTTTCGCGGTGGTGGCGAGCGAGGTGCGCGGGCTCGCGCAGCGCTCGTCCACGGCGGCGCGCGAGATCAAGGTGCTGATCGAAACCTCGGGCGAGCGCGTGCTGGCGGGCACCGCGCTGGCCTCGGAAGCGGGCGCGACCATGCACAAGGTGGGCGTGGCGATCCAGCGCGTGACCCAGGTGATGAGCGAGATCGCCTCGGCCTCGAACGAGCAGAGCCGCGGCATCGACCAGATCAATCAGGCCGTCTCGCAGATGGACGCCATCACGCAGCAGAATGCGGCGCTGGTGGAGCAGGCGAGCGCGGCTGCGAGCATGCTGCAGGACCAGGCCGAGCATCTGCGCGCCGCGGTGTCGGTGTTCCGCACGCGCGACACAGCGGGCGCGTGAAGCGCGCTTTGGCCGCGGGGGGATACGTTTGGGACACATTCGCGACACGTTCGGAACGCGCCCGGGACACATCGGCGCGCAAGAACGGAACCCGGGACGCGCTCGACCGGTCTATCGCCGATGACCTCCCGATCTCGCTTACCACTCGCACGTTTGACCGGCCTGCTCGCGTGCCTCTTTGCCGGGGTTGCGCTCGGCGCGCCCCTGGCGGCGCAGGCCGCCGCGCGCGGCCAGGCTCACGCCACGCCGCAGTCCCACTCCCACGCACCGGCCAGGGCTAAAAAGCCGCGCAAGAAGAAAGTGGCGCGCAAGGCCCGGCCCGTGCATCGCTCGATGCCCGCCGACGCGCCCGCCGCCCGGCTCGCCGCCAAACGCCGCGCCAAACGCCTGCGCGCGCGCCATCTCGCGCGGCATGGCGCGCGCCCGCATGCTTCGCATCACGCGTCACACGGCGCGCGCGTTCATCACGCACCGCACGTATCGCACCACGCACAGCATGCACCGCACGCGCCGCGCGCACCGCATACGACCGCGCCCGCATCGCCCGCGCCGCTGACATCGCAAGCGCCGCTCGCCGGCTCGCCGAACCCGGCACCGAAGGTCAACTACGCCCCGCGCCTGCTCGCGCGCTGCGGCTTCACGCCCGCCTCGCAGCGGCATCTGTTTTCGCACGCGGTGTATATCGTCGACGAAAACACCCACACGCCGCTCTACGCGCGCAACGCCGACGCCGTCGCGCCCATTGCCTCGGTCTCGAAGCTGATGACGGCCATCGTCTGGCTCGACAGCCCGCACGCGCCCTTGCCGCGCCGTATCGCCGTCACCACGGCCGACCTCGACAGGCTCAAGTTCACGCACTCGCGCCTCGACGTGGGCTCTCGTGTGACGCGCGCGAACATGCTGCATATCGCGCTCATGTCATCGGAGAATCGCGCGGCGGCCGCGTTGAGCCGCGACTATCCGGGCGGCCGCCCGGCCTTCGTCGCCGCAATGAACGCCAAAGCGCAACGCCTCGGCATGACCCATACGCGCTTCGTCAACGGCACGGGACTTTCGCCGCTCAACGTCTCGACAGCGCGCGAACTCGCGAATCTCGTGCGCGCCGCCAACGGCTATGCGCTCATACGCCGCTATTCGATCGATCATCAGGAACGCGTGTCCACCGGCCTCGGCCAGTTGCAATACGTCAACAGCAATCGCCTCGTGCGCTACGGCCAGGTGCGCGCGAGCGTGCAGAAAACCGGCTTCATCAACGAGTCGGGCCACAACATGGTCATGCGCGTGATGGTGCACGGCCGCCGCCCCGTGATCGTGACCCTGCTCGGCAGCACCACGCCCGAAGGCTCGAGGCTCGACGGCGTGCGCATCGCGCACTGGCTGAACTGTTCGCTGCGCTGATCCGCCAGCGCGCCCACCCGCGCACTGTCACCACGGCACGGTGCGGCCCAGGTAGTCGAGGTAGTGCAGACCGCCGCGCCCGGCCTGCGCCTCGATCGTGTTCACGAGGTTGGGAATGCTCTCGCCGATACTCAGGCGCGCGCCGGGGCCGCCCATGTCCGTGCGTACCCAGCCCGGCGCCATCAGCAGAAGCGTTCGGGGGTCGTCGCGGTGCCGCGCCGCGTAGCTGCGCATGAACATGTTGAGCGCCGCCTTGCTGCCGCGATACACCTCGAAATTGCCGTTCTCGTTGTTCGCCACGCTGCCCTGCCCCGACGACATCACGCCGATCGTGCCGCCCGGCGCCACGAGGTCTTGCAGCGTCTCCACCACGCGCATCGGGCTCAGCGCGTTCGTGACCATCACGCGCGTGAACGCTTCGGTGGAGACATCGGCAATGGTCTCGCGGTCGTCGTTCTTCACGCCCGCGTTGACGAACAGCAGGTCCACCGGGCGGCCCGCCAGGCGCGCGCTCAGGCGTGCATGAAGCGCCGCGACCTGCTCCGTTTCGTTGATGTCGACGGTCTCCACCTCGAGCGCGCCGCCTGCCGTTTGCGCGCGCTGGCGCAGCGTATCGAGCGAACGGGCGCGGCCGGTGGCGATCACGCGCCAACCGCGCGTCAAATATTCTTCGACCATGGCGAAGCCGAGACCGCGCGACGCGCCAATCAACACAATCGTTTTTTGCATGTCGATGTCCTTTGCGAGCGGCCTCGCAACGTGCAGGCCGATACGCAACCCTAACGCCCTTGCGGACATGGCGGAAGGCGCGGCGCATGCAGTGATAAGCTGCACCGCACGCCTCATCCTCCATCACGATGCGCCGATGTCCGACCCCGATCTGAATCTGCTGCTCGCGCTCGACGCCGTGCTCGCCGAGCAAAGCGTGGCGGGCGCCGCGCGCCGTCTTTCGCTCAGCGCGTCGGCGATGAGCCGCACCTTGACGCGTCTGCGCGAGGCCACCGGCGACCCGCTGCTCGTGCGTGCCGGCCGCCGCATGGTGCTTACGCCGCACGCGCAGGCGTTGCGCGAGCGCGCGCGGCACGCGGCCCACGAGGCCCGTGCGGTGCTGAGCCCGAGCGTCACGGAACCCGACTTCCCCACGCTGCGGCGCACCTTCACGGTTCGCGCCAACGAAGGCTTCGTCGAGGCCTTCGGCGCGCCGCTCATCGCCGCGCTCACGGCCGTCGCGCCGGGCGTGCGTCTGCACTTCGCGGCCAAGCTCGAAAAGAGCGCCGCGCAGCTGCGCGAGGGCGCGGCCGACCTCGAGATCGGCGTATTGGGCGCGCCCGCGAAGATGGGACCGGAGATCCGTATTCAAGCGCTGTTTCGCGACCGCTTCGTGGGCGTGGTGCGCAAGGGCCATGCGCTCGAAGCAGAGCGCGAGATCACGGCCGCGCGCTATGCGTCGTTCGGTCACGTGGTGGCATCGCGCAGCGGCCGCGCGAGCGGTCCCGTCGACGAAGCGCTCGCCGCGCTCGGCCTCGAACGCCACATTGCGGCCGTGGTGCCGAGCTTTCCCGCCGCGCTCGCTGTCGCGCGCGCGTCCGACCTGATCGCGCTGCTGCCCGCTTCGTATCTGCGCAACGGGCAGGCTTCAATCGATACGCATCGCTTCGAATTACCCGTGAGCACGGCGAGCATCACCGTCTCGCAGATGTGGCATCCGCGTCTCGATGCGGACGCCGTGCACGCATGGCTGCGCCGCATCGTGCTCGATGTGTGCCGTCGCGAAGCGCCCTCGTGACGGCGATGGCGGCCCCGATCGCGCGCGTATTAGCAGAAAAATATTTCGTCGAAAAAACGGCGTTATTCAGCATAACCATGCTGCGATGGACGTTCGTTTGCGCACATCATCCCGAATAAGGCATACGTCAGAATTAACCATGTTGGTGTTACACTTCATCGCGCCCGCACCCTTGCGGCTACGGGCTTCGGTGTTCCCATTGCAACGCGCGTCTGCATCACGTCCACTTCTGTGATCGTGTCAGGTGCCGCTCGTGCGGCTACCCACCACGGGACGTTATTCGGCGCCCCACTGCGTTTTCCGGATTCGTCAGGTTCTTAGACCGTGTACTCTCAAACGCAAATCGACCCGGTAGTCAGCTTCCGCAACTCGCAGCGCGAACACGTGCGCGGGACCATCATCAATCTCCAGAGAAAGTCCCTCGTGATGGAGGTGTACAACCCGTACTCCATCGTGCAGGTCAGTGAGGTGTTGAGCGAACTGAGCGTGCGCATGGGCACGAAGCACGCTTACCTCGGCAAGGCCGTGGTCGTGAGTCTGGTGAACACCGGTCTCACCGCCGTGGTCTCGCTCGCGCTGATCGACGAATGGCGCGAACTGAGCGTGCTGCCCAACGAGCCGCGCTCGGTCGGGCGCGAGGCCGAGCAGTTCGTCACCGACTGGGACGCGCGCTTCAATATTCGCCGCGACTATCAGATCGTGGTGAACGAAATGCGCGCGTTTCTCTCGGAGGTGTCGCGCTGGGTCGAGCAGGTCGACCTGACCGAAAGCCTGCCCAAGAACGAAGGGCGCCTGCGCGAAGACCTGTTCTACGAGCTGGCCACGCCCATCATGCAGCGCACGAAGTCGTATCTCGTGCGGCTCGAGGAAGAGGCCGAGCGCGTGGACCCCGAAATCGCGCCCGTGCATCGCACCTATGCGCAGGCGGCGCTGCATCCGCTTCTGCTGCGCGCGCCGTTCGTCTACCGCACCTTCACCAAGCCGCTCGGTTATGCCGGCGACTACGAAATGGTGAACCAGATCCTGACCGATCCGCAGCAGGGGCCCACCACCTACTTCCAGATCGTCAATACCGCGTTCCTCAAGGCCGCCGTCGCCACCGCGCACCGCAACCGCATCACGCTGCTGATCGACTTCCTCACGCGCCAGGCCGAAGCCGCGCGCGACGCCGGGCGGCCGTTCCGCATCCTCAACGTGGGCTGCGGGCCCGCCTTCGAGATCCAGCGCTTCATGCGCGAGTATCCGCGCCCCGACCTGCTGGAATTCGAACTGGTCGACTTCAGCGAGGAAACGCTTGCGTTCACGAAGGCCGCGATCGAAGCGGCCGCGGCGGAAAACGGCCACAAGGTCAAGGTGCAGACAGTGCATCAGTCGGTGCACGATCTGCTCAAGCGCCGCATCAGCGCCGACCCGTCGCAGCGCGAGTTCGACGCCGTGTATTGCGCGGGCCTGTTCGACTATCTATCGGACAAGGTCTGCGCGCGCCTGCTCAGCTACTTCGCCGCGCGCACGCGCCCGAACGGCCACTTGCTGGTCACCAACGTGCATTTGTCGAACCCCGAGAAGTTCGGCATGGAGCATCTGCTCGAGTGGTATCTGATCTACCGCGACGAAGCCGGCATGCAGTCGCTCCTGCCCACCCACTCCACGGACCAGAAGCTCTACGTCGACGAGACCGGGGTCAACGTGTTCGCGGAAGCCACGATTCTTTAAAGCGCCAGCGCACACGCATTT